>JBJEAV010000312.1:0-1887 GCA_051869395.1 Prevotella sp. | reverse complement strand
CATAGACCTGTGTTTTTGCTAAACAGTTGCTTGAGCCTATTCTCTGCGGCCACATTTCTGTGGCACCCCTTCTCCCGAAGTTACGGGGTCATTTTGCCGAGTTCCTTAACAATGCTTCTTCCGTCGGCCTTAGGATTCTCTCCTCATCCACCTGTGTCGGTTTACGGTACGGGTACGGTATACACGATAGCGGCTTTTCTTGGCACATGGCTCACACGCTTCCCTACTTTTGTTCGGTCCACGTCACGTCTTCGGATTGCCCTGCGGTTTTTCCTACAGGACTCCTACCCCGCTTGTACGCGGCTTTTCATTCCGCGCCCGTGCTCTCCACATGCGTCCCCACAGTTCTGATACATCATAGTACAGGAATATCGACCTGTTGTCCATCGGCTACGTCTCTCGACCTCGCCTTAGGCCCCGACTTCCCCAGAGCAGATCAGCTTTACTCTGGAAACCTTGGATATTCGGCCGGAAGGATTCCCACCTTCCTCTCGCTACTCATTCCGGCATTCTCTCTTCTTAAAAGTCCACAGCTCCTTCCGGTACTGCTTCTTCCCTTTAAGAATGCTCCTCTACCAATCTACATTGTAGATTCCTGAGCTTCGGTAGTGTGTTTCAGCCCCGGACATTTTCGGCGCAGGACCTCTCGACTAGTGAGCTATTACGCACTCTTTGAATGTATGGCTGCTTCTGAGCCAACATCCTAGCTGTCTTTGAAATCCCACATCCTTTTCCACTTAACGCGTACTTTGGGACCTTAGCTGCAGATCTGGGCTGTTTCCCTTTTGACCACGAAACTTATCTCCCGCAGTCTGACTCCCATACATCTCCAGGCCGGCATTCGGAGTTTGATGATCTTTGGTAAGCTGCGAAGCCCCCTCGGATGTTCAGTGCTCTACCTCCGGCTGGATTGTACAAGGCTAGCCCTAAAGCTATTTCGGGGAGAACCAGCTATCTCCGGGTTCGATTGGAATTTCTCCCCTACCCACAACTCATGCCCACCCTTTTCAACGGATGTGGCTTCGAACCTCCATCACCTATCACGGTGACTTCATTCTGGTCATGGGTAGGTCACCCGGTTTCGGGCCTACGCTTACCGACTCTGGCACTTATCACACTTGGTTTCCCTTCGGCTTCGGACCTTGAGTCCTTAACCTTGCCGGTAAGCGCAGCTCGCCGGACCGTTCTACAAAAAGTACACGGTTACACATTAAAATAGTGCTTCCGCAGTTTGTAGGCACAGGGTTTCAGGTTCTCTTTCACTCCCCTCCCGGGGTACTTTTCACCTTTCCTTCACAGTACTATACGCTATCGGTCACTGAGTAGTATTTAGCCTTACGGAGTGGTCTCCGCGCGTTCACACAAGATTCCTCGTGTCTCGTGCTACTCTGGATCCTGCCTGCTTCGGTCGGCTTTCGGATACGGGGATCTCACCCTCTCTGTCCGGTCTTTCCAGGACCGTTCTCCTAGCTTTCCTCTTGCGTTGTGCAGTCCGAACCCCATGATGCACGCACCATGGTTTAGGCTCTTCCGCGTTCGCTCGCCGCTACTTGCGGAATCATTGTTATTTTCTCTTCCTCCGGCTACTTAGATGTTTCAGTTCACCGGGTGTCCCCTCCTCACACTATGGATTCATGTGAGGATACCTGTGGTTTTCACAGGTGGGTTTCCCCATTCAGAAATCTCCGGATCACAGCCTGTTTGCGGCTCCCCGAAGCTTATCGCAGCTTACCACGTCTTTCATCGGCTCTCAGTGCCAAGGCATCCGCCCTGCGCCCTTCTTTGCTTAACCTTTTGTACAGTCCACACAGACTCTCGTCTGCGCTTGCTGCATTCTCGTTCTCAATCAGCATAGCGTTGCTGATTAAGACGAACCAGATATTTCTA
>JBJEAV010000311.1:0-8910 GCA_051869395.1 Prevotella sp. | reverse complement strand
ACCTTATATAGGCATATTAATGATGACTATCGTGACTGTTAATGGATAACTATCGACACACAATTACAATAAGTGTATTGAGACCAACTCCCTTACGCGCGCGCGTACGCGCGCGCATTCTATAATTTTTCGATTTCTTCTATCACTTCTATCACTATGGTATTTAATATTCTGATTACCAATGGTTTAAGCAGTGACAGAAGAGTGATAGAAGCGTGATAGTAGTGATAGAAGAAAGGTTTTTTAACAGCAAAACCGCTGATATTTCACATAAATTGACTAAAAAAAAGGGTGTCTTCGAGACAAGACAGCCCTTTTTATTACTCGAACTATAGTATTTTAGCCACGTTTCAGAAATACACCTTGCGGGTAGCTCTTTCGTTCTTCACAATCTTTATTCCCTTGGTATTGCCATTAACCTGCGTACCGTCGAGAGAGTAAATCTTGGTGGAAGACTTGGAATCGGCATTGTCAGCCTTAACGCCCTCTATGCCAGTGGCAAACTTGTAGTCATCGTCAAATACTGCATTGCCCGTGCCATCCACACGGAGTGTGAAATACTGCGCACCTCCCACTGTCCTTACCGGCTGCCACTCAACATCGCGGTTGTCCTTTGATGCGAGATACACATAATAAACAGTGTTGGGGTCGAAACTGCAATTAGTCAATGTGGTGGAGGTGGCATTAAGTCCCGTTCCGAACTCAAACTCAAGAGTCTGTCCACCAGTGAGGTTGATATATCCCACTTCACCTGTAGCCTCCTTCTCAAGCACAAGTCCAAGCTGGCCGGTAAACGTGCCCTTCTCGAAGTTATACAATCCTCCGGGTATAGAGATTGAGAGGGAGTTGGCAGTGGGGTTATACTTGATGGAATACGGTTTGTCGGTAATCCAAGAACTCTCGAACCTGTCGGTTGACAGGGCGTATGGATGAGCAGTGACAACACCAAGGTTATAGCTGAAGTTATACTTCGAGCCACGCAGATAGTCCATGGAATAATATCCGTTGTCAACACCAATCCATCCCCACTCTATTGCCACCTTGCCTTCGGCATCCCATCCATGGGCAACGAAGATATGTCCATATCCTGTGGCGGCGTCATTACCGAAGAGCAAAACGGGATAACCCTTCTCAAGTTCGCCGTGAATCATTGCATCCCAGTCCTCATCAACGAAGAAGTCCTGATAGAACAATTTCACGCTCTCGTCGGGAAACTGGAAGCAGTTTACCAATGCGAGAGGCACGTCTTGGGTATAGGCAGAACTGGAGTAGTTATACACCATGTTCACGGCATATCCACAGTCGCGCATCAGCGTAGCGACAGCCCTGCCCTGCGAAGGAGAATAGGCAGCATAACCGTCCAGTTTGTCAGAACCGTCGGTACTGTACTGTCCGTAGCGGTCCTTGAGATTCCAAGTATATGTGGAAGTGATTCTCTCGCTGCGGTATGTCTTTCCGTTATCCACACTGTATGTGCCTGTGAAATCCACAGAACTGGGATACTTGTGATAGTTGAGAAGTTCTGAGAGAGTGACGGCACCACAACCAGCTGCACACTTGGTATTGCCTATTTCTGGAGTGTAGGCATAATAAGGCATGGTTTCCTGTCCCCACTCTGTGGTCATAAGAGGCTCCACGACAGAGAGAGCCGCAGCTCTCTTTGGTGCAGGCACATCGCCGTTGTCAATCATCTCCTGCATACCTGCCACTGTGGCGGAAAGCCACCAGTTGAAGGCTGGAGAGTGATTGGTTGAATTGAAATCACCCTTGGCGCAGGCAAGCACTGGAGTGAAACGGTCGTCACGGCTGACGATGACAAAGGAGGAGTTGCCATTTGAATAGACGTTATATATATTGTCGGTCTTCACCAACTCCACGTCAGTAATCTGCATAGCCCTGTTGCCAGTAGAAGCTCCGTTCTGAGACTTCAGGGCCTGGAGTGCCAATTTCTGCATCTCTGCAGCGGATCTCTCCGCTGCAGACACGTTCATACCGGCGAATAAAGCCAGCAAGGATATAATCAAATTCTTGTTCTTCATAATGCAATGACTTATTTAAGCGTTACAAAACCATTGAAATTGTATTTGATGTTATACAGGTGGTTCTTCACCGTGGAGGTCGGGAACTTGGTGATGTTCTTAATCTCCTTGGGCTGGAGTCCACGCTCGGCGGCGGCCTTAGCCCTTGCCACAGACATGGCACGCTCGGCAGCCTCCTTGGCAGGCCCTGTCACCTCGAATGCCTCATAACCCACGGCATCGGACATATAACCGGCTGATACATAGTAAACGAGAGAGAAGCAATACATACCTTCGTCGTAGTAGCTCTTGTCGGTGATGCCAAGCTCAGGATAGTTAGCGGCATCGCCCACATAAACCATACCATACTGAGTGTCATAGAATCCAGTGGCCTGGTCATCCACCACGATATTGCCTTCGCCGTCCATAGTGAACGTGAAGCCACGGTCGCTGTATGCCCATGGAGCAATCTTGAACTTGGTTGGGTCTTCATTAGCCACATAGAGTGTCACGCCCTCATCCACCTGGTTCTCCTCGGCAGTACCGAAGAAGAGTGCATAGTAATAGTCACCGGTGTTGATAGCCTTCCAAGTGACAGCGGCGGCAGCCTTGCATGTGAACTGCAGGTAATAATACCCCGTGGCATTGCCTTCAGAATCATATCCCACGGCAACAAGGGTGTATTTGCCCTCTCTCGGTACAGACACAGCCTTATGACCGCCCTCGGAAGTCTCGGTTGAAGCCGTTGCACCAGAAACGATAGACTGTGCAGCCACGTTGGCGTCAGACTCCTGCAACGAACCGTCGAAGACTGCATATTTCACCTTGGCGACATCGGCACCCAGTGCGAACATGAACACCTGTCCATATACATTGTCATTGGCGTATGACGCCACATCGGTGATGGTAATCGTATAATCACCAATCACATATCCCGGGAGCTGCACCACCTCGGGACCATAACCTATACATCCCTCTGCCACGAAGTAAGCCATATTGAGGGTAATCTGTCCTTTCACCTGGTCATATCCCTGCGGGAAGTAGTCATAGGTGACATCCTGTCCGGCTACATCCTTCCAATAGCGATATGAGTCCATCACTGAGATTGGACCGTATGAGGGATGAGTGTCGCCCGTCCATGTCTTATCGCATGTGAAGATATCGGTATTTCTGTCCCAATTGACCACGAGGTCACACTCATTATACCAACCCTTGAAGAGCAACTGTGCCTGAGAGCGGTCGTCAAGCGACTCGCGATAGTGAACAGGCTGATAGTAAGAGCCGAAACCTAATGCCGAGTAAGTGTAAATAGGCAGAGTGCCGTTGCATATCAACTTGGTATCGACATATCCGCCTGCGGCATATTCCGCAAATGCGGCATCCCACTGCTCGAAAGTGGTAATACCGTCAGGATATTTCCATCCAAACGGTTCCCATTCGGTATATGGTGAGAACATGATTTTTACTGTAGTTGAGTCGCTGCCGTAGATAGTTGTCTCGTCCTTCAGTCTCAGCGAGATAGGATAAACCTTGTTATTCTTCAGCGAATTGAAGTCAAAAGAGATTGTGAGCTTGGCGACATTCTCGCCGTCGGCAAACGATACACTCGACGGTACGGTAAACAATCCAGCCTCATCTGAAGTCTCGATATTCACGGTGAGTGCCCCTGCGGTTTTCACGCGGCGCACCTCCACATCCACACTGTTCTGCCCTTCGTCGATATTGAACTCAGTTGGCATATCCGAAGAGAAATAAACCTGTGCATTGTCGGGCTTGCCCACCATCTGATAGTCGTCAGAGGAGCATGAAGCCAAACCGATGACGGCAAACAGTGCCGTCAACGCCATTGTTATGGATTTGTATGTTGTTTTCATCTTGCTTGATATTTATGGGTTAATAATTAGCTGGAGCGTATATACCCATCTGCGCCGTGCTCACGTCGATGCACATTGTGGGGTCGGGATTGTTCTGGTCCTTCACCGCCTTGTTCACCTGTACCTCGGCATTGGGGATGACATAGTTCCAGTTGGGTTTCATTCCCTCGGCATTAATATAATATATGTTCGCGGGCGCGTTGGTGCCTTGGTAGTATTGCATCACTCCGGGCTGTATGCGCTTGGCTGAGGGGAAAGCATTGCCCTCGCCCCAGAACTCGATGCGCATCTGGTCGAGCACAGCCAACTGCATGTCCCTAAGGTTGTCAACCACCTTGTTATATGCAGGGTCGCGGTATGTCCTTACCCAATTGTTCAGCAATTCCATACCCTCATACAAGGTCTTTGACATACCCGCAGCCTCAGCCCTGATGAGATACATCTCTTCAAGGCGCATGATGGGCACGTCGGTGGCAGCTCCCACTGAGTAGTTCTTGGTGTCGCCACTGGCGCAGCGGAACTTCAGTGCGAGATAGTCGGGAGCATTGGCAATGAAGTCCTCGTCGCGTGCAGTCTGGTAGTCACCCTTCTTGCGGTTGGGGTCGAGGAACTGCTTGCGGCGGTAGTCGTTCACGCCCATCTTGTCATACAGTGAGCGGTCGATGATTGGCTTGGTAAGATTGGAGTAACCCCACTCTGCCTCACCCGAAAGCATACCGGCGAGGTTGCTCAGGTTGTTGAGGTTCTCGGCGGAGTAGTGTCCATACCACATCCATCCGCTTGTAGCCATCGCAAATGCGGTATTCGCGTTGGTCAGCTCGCCCTTGCTCATCATCTCGGCACCTTGACTCTCTGCTGTTTCTATGGCCAGGTTGGCGTAAGTATAAGCCTCGTCATAGTTCTCGTCCCACAGATAAACCTTTGCCTTCAAGCCATATACGACGGCGAGGTCGGGAGCAGTGTGAGAAGTCGTAGTGTAACCTGTAGCCTTGAATATCTCCTCAGCCTTGTCGAGGTCGGAAATTATAAACTCCATCATCTCGTCGTGGGTGACGCGCGGATTGTTTGCAGATTCCTTCTCGGTGGTCTCCTCAGTGACGATGGGCACCGTGAGTCCAAGTACCTTTGAGCAGTCGGTATATATGTTAGCCTTAGGCTCGTATGTCACCATCAGCATATAGTAGTCGAATGCCCGGCAGGCATACGCCATTGCCACATAGTTGTCATCCGTCTTTGAAGGATTCTCCATAGCCTTGTATGCACGGATGACATCGTTTGCCGACTTCACGTACATATAAAGTGTTCGCCAGGGCAGATAGGCATAATAGCCTGTAGTACCCATATTCTCGTTCATGCAGTTGTATGCCCTGAACCAGTCATATCCCGAGTTGCTTCCTCCGGGATACATGTCGCCCATCATCTCGGTGAAGGCAATCATGAACATCGGATATGACATGTCGCTCTCGTGGGTATTCGTTCCATACACGAGATACCCCTGGGTCATCTGGGTGGATATACCGTTGACTGCACTCTCCAGTCCGGCATCCACTATCTGGTCTTCGGTAACAGAACCGTCGGCGGGCGTGGTTTCATCTATACATCCCGTGACGGTCGGCAGCATGGCAACCGCCAAAGCCAGTCCGTATATCTTGTTTTTATTTAATATCTTCATCTTTCTTAATTCCTAATTCCTAATTAAAACTGCACCGTCAGACCACCCGAGATTGTTCTCATCGGAGAATAAGTCGTTGAATTGGATGCTGAACTGTATGAGAGGCGCGGGTCGAATCCCTTGCGTGCTGAGAAATACACTACATTCTCACATGCCATATATACTCTCAGGCTATTGAGCATCAGTTTCTTGGCTATTGATGTGGGGAAGGTGTAGCCGAAGTTGATGTTGTTGATGTTCAGATAGCTCGACGATGTGAGGAAGCGGGTTGACGTGCCTGAAGAATAGAGGTCGCCATACTGGAATCTCGGGATGCTTGAACCCGTGTTCTCAGGAGTCCAGGCATCGAGAAGGTCCTTGTGGAAATTGCGTCCGCCAAGAGAACTTGAAGGGCTTGACATAAACGAGGCATAGCTTGCATCGATGGTCTTGCCGCCAAGCTGGTAGGTGCAGTTGACCGAAAGGTCGAAACCGTAGAACCTTACAGTTGTTCCGAATCCACCCTGCCACTTTGGCACTGTGCTTTCCTCGGTTATATAGTAGTCTGCCTCGGCATACGAGGTTGTCTTCTCGCGACCTGTCCAGATGGGATAGCCGTTGTCGTCGAGCACGAGGTTGTTGTCAGCGTCAAGCTGGTAGGTGTTCTTCCACCACATCGACTCTCCCGTCTCGGGATTGACACCTGCATAGTCCTTGATGTTCCATGTATAAATAGACTGTCCCTCGGCAATGAAGAAGCTGCCGCTTGAATATCCGTCGATTCTCTTGCCGTCGGTGGTATAATAATAAGAGGTCTTATGCTCGTCGTCCAGCTTTGAGATACGGTTCTTGATGGTAGAAAGGTTGACATTGAAGTCCCATCTCAGGTTGCGGCGGTTGAGGATATTGAGCTGCAGGTCGATTTCGAGACCCGAGTTGTAGAGGTCGCCGAGGTTGGCGTAATATCCTGTATATCCGATAGATGGGGCTGTGGTATATGCCATGAGCATGTCGGTGGTGGTGCGGCGATAGAACTCGATGCTACCGCTGAGGCGCTTGAAGATGTCAAACTCAATGCCTGCGTTGAAGTTGGTCTGTGTCTCCCATGTGATGTCCTTGTTACCCTTGGATGAGAACGAGATACCCACCTTGTCGTTGGAGTTGACGATGCTGTACATGTCGGAATACAGGAAGTTGTTGATGTTGTCGTTACCCTGCGAACCGATAGATGCCTTCACCTTGAGCATGTCAATCCATGAAGACTTGAACCAATTCTCCTTTGAAATAATCCACGCTCCACCTACTGACCAGAACGAACCCCAACGGTTGTCGGGATGGAAACGGCTTGAAGCGTCGCGGCGGAATGATGCCGAACCGAAGATACGTCCGTCGTAGTCATACTGCACCCTGCCGAGATAACCCTCGTTGTTGTATCTCTGGTTGTATGAACCGGCGTTCTTGCCGTCAACGATTGCCTCGTTGAGTTCTGAGCTTGTGGAAGAGAAAATGTTTGTCTTTGTTGCAGACAGCACGTAGGCACGGCTGTCATAGTATTCATGTCCTACCATCACATTGAGGTTGTGCATCTCGCCGATGGTGGTGGTATAGTTGAGTATCTGCTGGAGGTTGTAGTTCACAGTGCGGGCGTGTGACTTCATGATATATCCGCCCATAGAGTCAAACTGTCCGTAGTACTTGTTATACACACCCGTACTGCGGCTTTCGTCAAGGTTATATGTTCCGTTTATGGTGAGCGTAAGTCCAGGCATAAACGTGATGTCGGCGAATCCGTTGAGCGAGAATGCGTTACCCTCGGCATTACGCTTATTGAGCAGCACTTCCATGAGTGGGTTGGCATCGGGCATAAAGGGACGGTCGCAACCAGCGTTCATTCCGTTACCGTAGTCATAAATCTTGTAACCATTGTCATCCACCATGATTGAACCGTCGGCATTGCGAAGGTAAAGCGGATAGATGGGGGCTATCTGCGAGGTGAATGCCCATATATTACCTGTAGAAGAAGTTGAACCATTGTCGCTCAGTGAGTTGCTGTCATATCTTGCGAATGACATGTTGGCTCCCACCTTTGCCCATTTCTTCACCTGGTAGTCACCGCGCATACGGGCAGCAAGACGCTTGTAGTCGCTGTTATATGAAATACCCTGGTTGTCGAGATAACCGAGAGAGACATAGAACGTTGAACGGTCGGTGGAACCGTTGAACGAGAGGTTGTATTCCTGACGGAGTCCGTTGCGGGTACCCTCGTCCTCCCAGTCGTCGGGAGTGAGCAGATATTGCTGTCCCTTGTATGTCACCACATTTCCAAGAGTGGCATTGGGGTTAAGCCTTCCGTCGGAACCAATGAGATACTGACCTTCGGGGATATTCCAGATGTTATATCCAAGACCACCCTGATCGGAACTGCCCGTGAGCACACTGTTGGCACTTGCCCATGCCTGTGAGGCTGACTGTCCGCTGGCTATATAGCTGTTCTTCAGAGCCTCATACTGCATCTCGTAATACTGTGCAGGATTGGTCACCACGTCATAGTGCTGCAGGGCACGACTGTTGCTACCCCACTTTGCATCGAAGGTGATGATGGCATCCTGACCCTTCTTGGCCTGCTTTGTGGTGATGATAATCACACCGTTGGCACCGCGTGCACCGTAAAGGGCAGACGAGGCGGCATCCTTGAGCACTGTCATGCTCTCGACGTCGCTAGGGTTGATGTTGTTGATGTCTCCGCTATAGGGAGCACCATCCACGATAACAAGAGGATTAAGTCCGGCATTCAGAGAACTGAATCCACGCACACGGATTGTGGGCGAAGAACCGGGGCCTCCATTAGAAGAAGTAAGAGTGACACCAGCAACAGCTCCAGCGAGTGCAGAGGTGACATCCGACACCTGCGACTGCTCAAGCTTTTCGGAATTGACAACCTTGGCAGAACCTGTGAAGGCTGACTTCTTTGCCTTACCGAAAGCCACAACCATCACTTCCTCAAGATTGTGCTGGTCGGGATCCAATACAACCTTCATGTTGGCTGCTGCGTTTTTCTTGGTGGTTAACATACCGATGTAGGAAAACTCCAACATCGCATTAGCTTTCTGGACTTCAAGTGTGAAATGTCCATTGACGTCAGTGACTGTTCCCGTGTTTGTACCCACTATTTTGACGGATGCACCGATTAGCGGTTCCCCGTCTTCACTGGAAATCACGGTACCAGACACTTTTGTTTGTGCCATGACTATTCCTATACCCAGGAACAGGCATGCCAAAAGCATTTGGATTCTTTTTTTCATAATATTATTAGACGTAAATATATATATATTCAAATTGGGCACAAAATTAATCAATTTTAGCCAAT
>JBJEAV010000310.1:0-1911 GCA_051869395.1 Prevotella sp. | reverse complement strand
AGAAATATTTGCTTAATCAGGAAATATATCGTACCTTTGCAACGTCAATAATCTCAATTTGGTGTAAAATGCGCATATTTGATAATCTCAATTTGGTGCGGTTGACACGGTTTGATAATCTCAATTTGGTGTAATGTGATGAAAAGAAAGATTTACAATAAACTGCTGGAATGGAGGAGGGAAAGCAATGGGGAATACGCATTGCTCATAGACGGGGCACGGCGTGTAGGCAAAAGCTACATCGTAAGGCAATTTGCTGAGAAAGAATACCGTAGCTGTGTAATACTGGATTTCAACTTAGTGTCGAAATCAATCAAGGACTTGTTTGAAAACGACCTTGACAATCTTGACAGATTCTTTATGTATCTCAGTAATTACACTGGCAAAACACTTTACACGAGAGATACGCTTATAGTGTTTGACGAGGTGCAGCAATATCCCAAGGCAAGGGCTGCGATAAAATATCTTGTCAAAGACGGACGATATGACTACATTGAAACCGGGTCGCTCATATCAATAAAGAAGAATGTTGAAGGGATTGTCATCCCGTCGGAAGAAGAGCATATAAAGATGTACCCTATGGATTTCGAGGAGTTCCTTTGGGCGATGGGCGAAGAGATGCTCATGCCGTTCATAAAGGACTGTTTTGAGAGGAAGAAACCCTTGGGACAGCTAATGCACAGGAGAGCCATGGATTATTTCAGACTTTACATGATTGTGGGCGGAATGCCGCAGGCTGTGGAGAAATATGTGGAGACAAGGGATTTTGCCAAGGTCGATAAATTAAAGCGCAGAATACTCGATCTATACCGCAGCGACATCGCAAAATATGCCAAAGGATATGACACAAAGGTGAAGAGCATCTTTGAGGAGATACCATCACAACTGCAGAAGCACGAAAAGAAATTCCGGCTCTCTGCCCTGAAAGAAGGTGCAAGGGCAAGGGACTATGAGACGGCCTTCTTCTGGCTTGACGATGCCATGATAATCAACAGCTGTTACAATACGACAGAACCCAATGTGGGCCTGAACCTCAACAAGGACACCAATACCATGAAGTGCTATATGGCTGATACAGGATTGCTAATCAGCCATGCCTTCGATGCAAACGAAATAGTCAGCGAGGACTTATACAGGAAGATTTTGCTTGACAAACTGGAGATGAACAGCGGAATGATTGTCGAGAACATCGTGGCACAAATGCTGCGCACTGCGGGTCACAAACTGTTCTTCTATTCAAATTCGTCGATGACGGACAAGGATTCAAGAATGGAAATTGACTTTCTGATAGCCAAAAGCAAGATAACCACAAGGCACAACATCTCGCCGATTGAGGTGAAATCATCCGCACGATATACCCTCACCTCGCTCAGGAAATGCATTGCCAAATACGGTTCTTATCTCTCGACGGCATACGTGATTCATCCTGCCGACCTGAAGGAAGAGGACAATATTGTATATTTGCCTCTATACATGTGCCCACTTCTTTAAGAGCTAATGGCTTATTTATATAAAAATGAATTTAATACTAAAACAGATAACAGATATGCAGATACTGATTGCAAACGCTAAGATAATGCACGACAGGACTGAAAGACTGCCGTGGACGGAACCACAATTCCAAAGCATCGCCAACCGGATTGCATTGGACATGGCGGGTATGGACATCGACAAACTGGAAAGCGAACTCGACTGCAGCCGCTCCTTGGCTGCCGAGAACTGGCAGCGATACCAGAACTTCTTCACCGCCAATAAGATGCCGGCAATAATGGCATATAACGGACAGGCTTACAAGCATCTCAAGGCCCATACCCTCGACGACGATGACCTCAAGTTCGCACAAGACCACCTGTGGATAACCTGTTTCCTCTATGGATTGCTCCGCCCGATGGACGGCGTGGTGCCCTACCG
>JBJEAV010000309.1:0-8939 GCA_051869395.1 Prevotella sp. | reverse complement strand
CCGACTCTCTCCTCCATTGAGCATACTTTAAACTCGGTCTTATATGCCTTCAATCGGTCGAGTAGCACGTAGCGGAAACCATTGACCATCCATGTCTTCAGTGACACCGAAGGATTGCGGTCGTCGAGCTGGCGGAAACCGTGGCTGTAGAGCGAGAGATAATACTCATGCGCTATGCTGTAGAAGTCAAGCCCGGGCTTATATTCGAGTCCATACCTATTATTATATATAGCGTAGGCTATGCGGCAGTATTTGTAGAAATACTCCCTCGTGATGAGACTGTCCATGCGTTTCAGCCCATCCACAATCTCTTGGTCGCTCAAGGCGAAAAGTTCCTCTTTTTCCATCTTTATATGCTCTTTTTCAGTATTTGAGGGCAAATTTACGAGTTTTTTTTCATTTTTCTTCATATTCCACTTAATTTTTTCTGTTTTTTTTCTTTTAAAAGACAAACGACGTCGAAAAATTAAGTTCACAACTGAAGTTTAACACTATTAAAGAAAAAAGGAGAAAAGAATTATGAAAAGAGTATTCAACATGATTATCGTGGATGAGAGTGGTTCAATGTGCGTGATAGAGCGTCAGGCTCTCGCCGGTATGAACGAGACGATTGAGACGGTGAAGAAGATGCAAAAGATGCACCCCGACATGGAACAGCGCATATCGCTGCTCACATTCGACAGCGGACACAAGACATTCAAATATGACAACGTGAAGGCCGAATCGGCACACAGTCTCAACCCCAACGACTACAATCCCGGAGGAGGCACACCGCTCTATGACGCTATCGGCATCGCCATATCCAAGCTCAACGCACAGACCTCGGAAGACGACAACGTGCTCGTCACTATCATCACCGACGGCGAGGAGAACTGCTCGCAGGAATATAACCTCAAAATGGTGAAGACCCTCATCTCGAAGATGAAGAAGCAGGGATGGACGTTCACGCTGATAGGCACCGACAATCTGGATGTGGAGAATATGGCGGGCTCGATGAATATCGACAATCATCTGGCCTTCACACAAGACGACCGAGGCACAAAGGAAATGTTCGCACGCGAGAACAGGGCGAGAATGAGATTCTGTACTTCGGTATCCATGGGTTGCGCCATGCCCGAGGGCAGCTACTTCAATGAAGAGCAGGACTCCTAACCTTAGGAGTCTTGCCCTATAAAAAATATATATTTTTTGCCGATATCCTTGGTCATTTCATATATAATGAGTAATTTTGCAGCGCAAATATAAATTAATATTGATATGAGAAAGACAAAAATGTTATTGGTGTCGGCACTAACAGCCGTTTTGGCAAGCAGTTGCGGCACGTCGAGCACTGTGCCAATCACAGGGCGCAAGCAGAATATACTCGTGAGCGACGAACAGGTGCTTAGCCTCAGCAACCAGGAGTATCAGAAGTATATGCAGACCGCCAAACCTTCCACCAACGCCACCAATACGGCTATGGTGAAGCGAGTGGGGCAGAATCTCGCCAATGCCGTGGTGAGCTATCTGCAGCAGAACGGCATGGGCGCAGAGGTGTCGCAATACAAGTGGGAGTTCAACCTCGTGCAGGACAAGAGCGTGAACGCCTTTTGTATGCCAGGTGGAAAGATTGTGGTGTTTGAGGGCATATTGCCGGTGACCAAGGACGAGGCATCGCTCGCCGTGGTTTTGGGACATGAGATTGCCCATGCCGTGGCAAAGCACTCGGCAGAGCGCATGAGCAACGAGGTGAGAAAGCAGTATGGAGGACAGATCCTCGGTGCTGTGCTTCAAGGATCTGGAGCGAGCACTAATCTTCAGCAGATTGGAGCTACGGTGTTCGGTATCGGTACAACTCTCGGCGGAGCAGCCTATTCGCGCAGTCAGGAGAGCGAGGCCGACCGTATGGGGTTGATATTCGCAGCCATGGCTGGCTACGACCCCAATGTGGCAGTGGCTTTCTGGCAGAGAATGGCCCAGGCAACAGGCAGTTCCTACTCGCTGCTCAGCGACCACCCAAGCGATGCCTCCCGTATCAAGAACATACAGGGATGGCTGCCCGAGGCACTGCAATACTACAAGCCAGCCTCAAAGCCTGCTGCAAAGTCCACAACAAAGACATTCCACGTCTCTTCTTCCACTTCAAAGAAGAAGAAATAATTTTTCTATAGTAATTTTTATGCCAGTTCGAGGTCGAGCAGGTCGCGGAGCTTCTCTATTGCGGGGTTCTGCTTGCTCATTTCCTCGAACTGCTCGCGTCGGGTGAGGATTTTTACTTGCTCCTGACGTTCGGCGAGGCGCATGTCGAGGGTGATGGCATTGTTCTGCAGATATAGCTTGAGGGTGTTGACGATGCTGCCCTTGATGACGGACATCTGGTCGAGCTGTATCTGGTTTTCCACCACAACCTCGAGATGCGGGAAGTCGAGAATGGTGGGGTTCATGTTCTTCATGCGTGTGGCTATGCCGCTGAGCTTTTGGGGCATGCGGTTGCACATCGACATCCACTGAAGCTCAAGGTCCTGCTGGGTGAACTGGTTGTCGGTGGCGATGTTCTTCATGTTGGGGTCGGTGGGGGCAAGCATTCCCGGTATGAGGGAAATCTTGTTTTTCTTGCGGCGCGCCATCTCTCGCACGTTCTTCCAGGAAAGACCTATCTCTGGAGTGCCTCCGGGGGTTGTGGATTTAAGGACGGGGCGGTTGTTGGGGTCGTATTTGGCTGTTTGGGTGGAGCTTGAACTCGACGCTGACGCGCTGGGCACCGGGGCTGGAGCACTGGTGACACCCGCACTCATATTGGCGGACGGAGTCACGGCCGCAGCCACCTGCTTAGCCGCTGTCTTGGGACGTGACTGTCCGATAAGATTATGGAACAGGGATTTTAGTCTTCGGGGCTTGCGCCCCGCGACTGGTGTGGCATCGTCGGCTTGGGTTATCTGTGCCACCTCGATGAGGGTCAGCTCCACAAGCAGGCGCTTGTTGCCGCTCGTACGGTAGTTGATGTCGCACTGGTTGAGCAGTCGGAGTGCCTTATATAAAAAAGGTATAGGGGCAGTGACGGCCTGCTGCTGGTATTTCTGTCGGTTGCCCTCGCTGGTTTCGAGCAGTGGCAATGTGGCGGAATCCTTAGCCATGAGCACGTTGCGGATGTGGCGTGCGAGACCTGCCACGCATTGCCCTGGGTCGAAGCCCTTGGAAATGATGCTGTTGAGCAGTAGCATGATTTCGCTCACCTTGTTGGCGATGCTGAGATCCACTATCTGGAAATAATAGTCGGAGTCGAGCACGTTGAGGTCCTCGATAACCTTGGCGTAGGTGATGTCTCCCTGGCAGAAGCTGGCTGCCTGGTCGAAGATGGAGAGGGCGTCGCGCATACCGCCGTCGGCTTTCTCTGCGATTACGGTGAGTGCTTCCTCCTCATATTTTATTCCCTCCTTGTCAGCCACCCCCTTGAGGTGGGCGATGGTGTCAGCCACGGTCATTCGCTCGAAGTCATAAATCTGGCATCGGGAAAGGATGGTGGGGAGGATTTTCTGTTTCTCGGTGGTGGCGAGTATGAAGATGACATACGAGGGCGGCTCTTCGAGTGTCTTTAGGAAGGCGTTGAATGCAGCTTGCGAGAGCATGTGCACCTCGTCTATGATAAACACCTTGTAACGTCCCAACTGCGGCGGTATGCGCGTCTGCTCCATTATCTTCTTGATGTGCTCAACGGAGTTGTTGCTTGCTGCGTCAAGCTCGAAGATGTTGAGCGAGCGCTGCTCGTTGAATGACTGGCAGCTCTCGCACTCGTTGCACGCCTCGCCGTCGGGGGTGGGGTGCTGGCAGTTGATGGCCTTGGCGAAGATGCGCGCACAAGTGGTCTTGCCCACTCCTCGCGGTCCGCAGAAGAGGTAGGCATGGGCGAGCTTTCCGCTCTTGACCGCATTCTTGAGCGTCGTTGTCAGAGCCGATTGTCCCACCACGGAGTCGAAGTTGGCGGGGCGGTATTTTCGTGCCGAAACTATGTATTCTTCCATGTCGTAAAAGATTAATTTGGCTGCAAAGATAATCAAAGTTGCGTAAAAAATAGCAAAATGAATGTTATTTTTTCTATCATTGCCGAAAAAAATATAAAATCTGTACCTATTTTACTTGATATATGGGTTTATTTTCTTACCTTTGCATCAATAAAACTGAAATGTAACAGGTATGATTCGTCTGAAAACGATAATTGGAGCGATTGCACGCTCGCAGATTCTGAAGTACGCACTGGTGATAGTCGCCGGTGTGGCACTGGTGGGTTTTGTGGGAGAGAACAGCATTCTTAGCCATATCCAGAACAAGGTGACTATATCCGAACTGGAGGCTGAGATTGCCAAGTACCGCTCGTTCTACGAGGCCGACCGCCGCAAGATGGAGAGGCTCGACCGCGACCCTCGCGCCATCGAGGAGATTGCACGCGAGAAGTATTTCATGAAGCGTGAGGATGAGGACATTTTCGTGTTCAACGATGACAATGCCGTGATGGAGACTATAGATAATGAAGGAACTGAATAAGATAGAAAGCATGATACTGCTCCTTGGGGCGGTGATGATGGTGGTGGGCAGCGGTGCCAACCTGTTTATGCAGGGGTGGGCGCCGTGGGTGTTCGCTATGGGTGTGATAGCCTTTGTGCTGATGCAGCTCAAGCAGAGGTATGAGGGCAGCAACATAGTCATACGCCGCCTGAGGCGTATGGTGATAATGAGCGACGTGCTGCTGCTGCTGTCGGCAGTGCTGATGTTTGCCAATATGGGCAACATGTTCGGACTGGACGCTCTCACATATATTAAATACGTACACAACAACTGGGTGGTGGTGCTGCTTGTGGCGGCAATGCTGCAGCTCTACACCAGCCATAGGATTTCTAAGGAATTAGGAATTAGGGATGAGGAATTAGGAATTAGAAATTAGAAATTAGGTTCTATATATGCATAAAGGTTTACTTGCATTCGCCGCTTCGGCATTAATGGCATCATGTGCCAATCAGTACAACGTACAGGGCTCGTCGTCGATATCTTCGCTCGACGGCAGCAAACTGTATCTGAAAGCTGTCAAGAATAACGAGCTGAAAAGTATCGACTCGTGTGACATCGTGCATGGACAGTTTCATTTCAGCGGTGTGCTCGACACCGTGAGGATGGCTAACCTCTTCATGGATGAGGAGAGTATCATGCCTGTGGTTTTGGAACAGGGTGAGATAGTCATCAAACTGGACAATGCCTCTCAAAGTGTGGGCGGCACGCCGCTCAATGACAAACTCTACAAGTTCATCGACAAGCACAAGCAGCTGGACAACCGCATGAGCGAACTCTCGCACAGGCAGAGCCAGATGCTGCTTGAGGGTATCGACGAACTGACCATCAACGAGCAGCTCAATGCCGAGGCTGACAAGATTGCAGCCGAGGAGGACAAGCTCGTGACTTCGTTTATAGTGGAAAACTTCGACAACGTGCTCGGTCCCGGTGTGTTCATGATGATCACAAGCGGATTCAACGTGCCCGTGCTCACTCCCCAGATTGAGGACATCATGAGCAAGGCTACCGAGAAATTCAAGAACGACCCCTACGTGAAGGAATACTATCAGGTGGCTACGGAGAATATGGCGAAAATGCAGGGACTTGAACCTGAGAAGAAATGAGGACGCTGATAGAGAATGTCACTATCGTCAACGAAGGCTCAATGAGAAAGGCCTCGGTGGTGATTGAGGACGACATCATTAAGGAAATATGCGAGGAGGGAAACCGGCCCGTGGCGCCTGTCGATGAAGTGACGGACGCTACGGGCTGCTATCTTTTGCCCGGAGTGATTGACGACCACGTACACTTCCGTGAACCGGGACTGACGGACAAGGCCGACATCCACTCGGAGAGTATGGCTGCCGCAGCAGGAGGTGTGACATCATATTTCGACATGCCTAACACAGTGCCGCAGACCACCACCATCGAGGCATGGCAGGACAAGATGGACAGGGCGGCGAGGGAGAGCGTGGTGAACTACGCCTTCTTCTTCGGTGCAACCAATGACAACACTGACGACTTCGCACGCATCGACATCCACCATACTCCTGGAATAAAGCTCTTCATGGGTTCTTCCACGGGTAACATGCTGGTGGATAAGAGGGCTGCACTAGAAAAGATATTCAGTGAGGCGCGACTGCCGATTATGACCCACTGCGAGGACACAGCGGTAATCAACAGGAACATGGCTGAGGCTAAGAAACTGTATGGCGACGACCCTGCCGTGGAGCATCATCCCGAGATAAGGAGCGAGGAGGCATGCTGGCTGAGCACTTCGCTCGCCGTGGAGATGGCGAGGAAGTCGGGGGCAAGGCTGCATGTGGCGCATCTATCGACGGCCAAGGAACTGGAACTGTTCGACGCTGCCGACAGAAAAATCACTGCCGAGGCAACGAGCGCACATATCTTCTTCTCCCAGGAAGACTACAGCGATAAGGGAACGCTGATAAAGGTGAATCCCGCCATAAAGACCAAGCGCGACCGCGACGAGATACGCAAGGCGATGGCTGACGGAAGGATAAGCGTGGTGGGCACCGACCATGCGCCGCATCTCTTGGCGCAGAAGGAGGGCGGATGTGCCAAGGCTGCCTCGGGTATGCCGATGGTTCAGTTCTCGCTGCCCGCAATGCTGTCATTGGTGGATGAGGGCGTGCTCACACTCACGAGGGTGGTGGAGCTGATGAGCCATAATCCAGCAAGGATATTCGAGGTGGCTCAAAGAGGATTCATCCGTGAGGGCTATAAGGCTGACCTTGTGATGGTTAGACCCGGAAGTCCGTGGACCGTGAGCAGGGACTGCGTGATAAGCAAGTGCGGATGGAGCCCGATGGAGGGAAGGACATTCAACTGGCGAGTGGAGCGTACATGGTCGAACGGTCATGTCGTATATGCCAACGGCAAGGTGGACGCCACGGCAAGGGGCGAGGCTATAAGGTTCAGGGAGTGATGGAGCGGAGGAAACTGACATACGACATAAGTCAGTTGCGCGACTACATCAACTGGCCTTACTTCTATCACGCTTGGCAGCTGAAGGATGCCACCCAACAGGAGAAGATAAAGCAGGAGGCTATGAAGGCTCTCGACGAAATAGAAGGCAGATTCCATGCCTATGCCCTCTTTGCTCTTGCCGATGCCAATGGCGACGGCGATGACATTCTGTTTGACGGGGTGAGAATTCCGATGTTGAGGCAGCAGCACTCAGTGGCTGAGGGCGAGCCTAATCTATGTATATCAGACTTCATTAGGCCCAAGAGCCATGGCATAGCCGACAGGATGGGCATTTTCTGCACATCGGTGGATATAGGGTTGGAGAAGGACTTCGACCATGACGAATACCGCAAGATGATGATGCAGCTGATAGCCGACCGACTTGCCGAGGCTGCGGCGGAGAGGATGCACGAGGAAGTGAGAAAACATTACTGGGGATATGCCCCTGACGAAAACCTGACTATAAGCGAACTGCATACAGAGAAATTCCAGGGCATAAGGCCGGCAGTGGGATATCCATCACTGCCCGACACAAGCCTTAATTTCGTGCTCGACGGCATACTTGGCTTTGGCGACATAGGCATAAGACTCACTGAGAGTGGTGCGATGAAACCCCATGCCAGTGTGAGCGGCATGATGATAGCTCATCCCAAGGCACGCTATTTCTCCTTGGGGAGAATAGGACGCGACCAGGTGGAGGATTACGCAAGGCGCAGGGGAGTGCCCGTGGAGCTGATGAGGCGGTTCCTGGCTGGAGTGACAGAATAAAGAAAATAAAATATGATTTCTAAGATAGCATTCATACTGATACTTTTGGCGGTGGTGCCTGACGTGTATATCGACCGCCGTTTCATTAGACAGAAGAATGGCGTGTGGCGCAGAATACTGTGGTGGATGCCTACGTGTGCGATGATAGCATATACGTTGGTGTTCGTGTTCGACCGCGATTTCGCGCCCGCCGACGTTACGGTGCTCAATGTATATCTGTTTTTGGTGGGTCTGCTTGTCGTGCCCAAGTGCCTCTTCGCCATTTGCTCGGCGACAGGGTGGGCGATAAGGAAGGCTTGCCGCAGCAGGCGCAACTATGGCAATCTCGTGGGAGTGGTGTTGGTGGCGTTCTGCTGGTATGTGCTCATCTACGGATCGTTTGTCGGATTCCGACAGGTGACGGTGAGGCATGTTACCTACGAGTCGCCTTATTTACCGAAGGCGTTCGACGGCTACCGCATAGTGCAGTTCTCGGATGTGCATATCGGTTCATATATTGGCAACGAGCAGTTGTTGCAGGAGTTTGTGGACAGTATCAATGCCCAGAAGGCGGATATGGTGGTGTTCACTGGCGACTTGCAAAATCGTGAGCCTCAGGAGATTTATCCTTTTCGCGAGATGCTTGGCAGTCTGAAGGCGAAGGACGGAGTGTTCTCGGTGATAGGCAATCACGACTATGCCAACTACATCGAGGCAAGTCCCGAAGTGAAGGCTGCCAATGAGCGTGAGACAAGGAATATTGAGATGCAGATGGGATGGCAGTTGCTGATAAACGACCACCGAAAGGTGAGGCGGGGAGGCGACTCCATCGTAGTGGCAGGTATGGACAACGACGGTGACGGAAGGAAATTCCCGCAGAACGGGGATGTTGCGAAGACCCTGAGGGGAGTAGGCGACAGTGCGTTTGTACTTATGCTTGAGCATG
Source organism: Prevotella sp. (assembly GCA_051869395.1). Lineage (GTDB taxonomy): Bacteria > Bacteroidota > Bacteroidia > Bacteroidales > Bacteroidaceae > Prevotella. The sequence goes on along the minus strand of JBJEAV010000309.1, from coordinate 238 downwards.
ATCCCACGGCATGGCGCCGCAAGATATTGCCCCAAAGCAAGGCACAGCTCACACTGAGCGGACATACCCACGCCATGCAGTTTATGTTGGGCGGATGGTCGCCTGTGACATTCGTATATGACGAGTGGGGCGGGATGTACTACGAGGGCTCTCGTGCCATGAACGTATCAACGGGTGTCGGAGGGTTTATTCCCTTCAGATTCGGAGTGCCGGGGGAAATCGTTGTTATTGAATTGAA
>JBJEAV010000308.1:0-1912 GCA_051869395.1 Prevotella sp. | reverse complement strand
CGACGGAGGTCACGAAGGAAACCGATTTGTCCTTCCACATTACTGCGCACAAGTGACACGAGGATAACATCCCTCTCCTGCCCCTGGAATCCATCTACGGTGTTCACGGAGATAATCTTGCGGAACGGTTTGAAGAAGTCTGTCTTCTTGATCAAATGGCGGATATACTGCACCTGTGCCCTATATGGCGATATTATTCCCACGTCAATACGCTCGTCAATTATCCTCTGTCGGCCTATCTTCACAAAATACTCGGCAAGAGCCATCAACGTCTCCCTCGCCTCCGGCTTGTTCACCCTACCAAAGTTCTCGCCGACAAATTCCTCATTATATCCATCGTTCCGCCCAACTTCTAAATTCTCATTTCTCATTTCCAATTGACGACCGCAGGCAAATTCCTCATTCCTAATTCCTAATTTCTCATTCCAAATTTCCCTCCATTCCATCGGTCGGTCGAGATCGAGAATACCGCGGAATTTCACTTCGGGAGCAGCAACCACCTGACCATGGTAGAACCAATCAGACGAAAATCGCATTATCGCCTCGTTCATCCTGTATTGCATGGTCAGCAATGTCACAGCTTCCGGCTTATGCTCAACTATGCGCTGCATAAGAGTCTTGTCAAGTCCGCCCTTCATTGCCGCAATACTCTTGATTGTTGGAGGCAACTGGCAGTGGTCGCCTGCAAGTATCACTCTCGACGCCCTGCGGATTGGAATCCAACAGGCTGCCTCAAGAGCCTGTGCGGCCTCATCTATAAAGAGCGTACCGAATTTCATTCCGTCGAGCAGGCGGTTGGCACTTCCCACAAGTGTACAGGCTATCACCCTCGCCTCGCCGAATATCTGTGCCCTGATGCGCAGGTCGAGTTCTATCTCACGTTCCTTCAACCGCTCTATTTTCTGATGAAACGTGCGGTCGCCACGCTTGCGGTTGGCATGAAGTTGGCGTATTGCCTTGCGGATAGACCAAAGTTGGTCGTAGTCGGGATGCGACTCAAACCGCCGCTCGTATGTGAACAACAGCATCTTGTCGTTCACCCTCGTGGGATTACCTAAACGCAAGACATTAATTCCACGGTCAACTAATTTCTCCGATATCCAGTCAACCGCCATGTTACTCTGAGCACATACCAACACTTGGTTCTCCCTGCGCAATGTCTCATAAATCGCCTCAACAAGAGTTGTTGTCTTGCCAGTTCCGGGAGGCCCATGCACCACAGCCACATCTTTTGCCCTAAGCACCTCGTTCACCGCCCTTTCCTGCGAGGCATTGAGAAACGGGAATTGCATCGGGGCAAAAGAGAATGTCTCCGCCTTCTGGTTACTATAAAACAAGTCACGAAGATATCCAAGCCGTCCTCTCGCCCTGATAGTGCGGTCGAGGGCCTCAAACATCAGGCGATATGTAGTCTCATCAAAAGCCAACTGCACATTAAGTCCTTCCGCGGTTTGCAGAGCCACAAGGTCAGTACCCTCAGGCACAACAACCACCATCCTGTCGCCATCCACATAATTAACAACACCCGACAGTTTGCCAATCCACACTGGCCTTCCGAACTCAAAGTTATGTTCAATATCCTGGTCCTGAGTGCGATATAATTCCACGGAAAGTTGGTTGAGCGAGTTGTAATAGCTGCGTCCGAAGCGCACGTTGAGCCAGGCATCGCCACGTTTGGCAAGCCTGTCCAGTCCACGAGCCTCCATCTGTCGGCGGTGTTCCTCCTTATCCACGTTGTATTCAATCTCAAGCAGCATACGCTGTTGCTGCAATGCAAGTATCGGCGATTCTGTCATAATATCTTATATTTTTAGCGGCAAAGGTAAGTAAAATATATGAAACGAGCAAACAATCGTACGTTTATTATAGATAAAAGATATTAAAACATTTCCTTACTTGCTTTTTCGTAGCT
>JBJEAV010000307.1:0-1919 GCA_051869395.1 Prevotella sp. | reverse complement strand
TGGTGACAGATGGGTGACAGACGATTTTTGCTGTCACCGACATCAAAAAACGCTGGTAAGCGTCTCCACGATGGCGTATTGCATATATCAAGAAAACCGCTAAGTGAACTCTTAGCGGTTTTCCTTCCATTTGTCAGGCAGAAGCATCCTGTATTTTTCCAGCGGCGTGTTTGGCGGCAAGGCTGCCGCCTTGTTAGTCACGTCTGATATGTATTCAAAGAAGTTCACTCCGTTTAGCCTGCACGAGCAAACAAGGGAATAGAACATGGCTCCCCGTTCGGCTCCCTTGTGAGAGCCGAAGAACAGCGAGTTCCTCCTTGACAGTGAGACATAGCGGTTCAGTCTCTCGATGTCGTTGTTGCCCAGATGATGGTAGATGTGGTTTATCAGCCTGACTATCACCTTGCAGTCGAAGTCGTCGACGCAGTCGAGGAACTTCCTTTTCACGTGCTGGAAACATGCAAGCCTTACGAATATTTTCCCGGCGCTCTTGTATGTCCGGTATCCGTCTGACTGGAAGACTCCCGTGAATCCGCGGATGAACTCGAAAAAGGCCTCGGATGCCCTCGACCCGCGGCAGTAGAAGAAATACACGAGGCCGAGGTTCACGGCGAGGAACGACCATATAATTAGAATAGTCGCTATGTTTTGGGCGAAATTTTCAATAGAATTAGCGAATTAGGCAAAATTTGTGGACTATAGCAACATTCCAAGGCAAAATAGTCAAGGAAATATATTACAAGGCGTAATTTTTGAACGTCTGACAAAGAAAAACGACTCTTGAATGTTAAAAATTAGCCGCAAAATACGTTTTGCGCCGTAATCATTTTACGGAACGGCTATTTATTAGTAACTTTGTATCCTCAAATAACAGTAATGAAAAAAAGTGAATATGCTTACACAATTCGCAGTTACAAACTATAAAGGCTTCAAGAATCGCATTGTGTGGGATTTGTCCCATCCAAGCAACTACTCTTTCAATGCCGCTGCCATTCAAGACGGTATTGTCAAGAACGGCATCATCTATGGTCCCAATGGTGCAGGAAAGTCAAACTTCGGTTTGGCTATCTTCGATATTGCCAATCACCTGTCCCATAAATGGAAGAAGCCAGATTATTATCTGAATTATGCTTGTGCTGGTCATCAGGACCTGCCTGTGGAGTTTGAGTACACATTTGTCCTGGGCGGGCATACCTTATTGTATAGTTATAGCAAGGTGGCTTTGGAAATGAAGGGCAACATCGTTCGTGAGCAGCTGATTGTGGATGGCAATGAGGTGCTGTTGAAGGATAAAGGTGTTTTGAACGTTGCCAACGAGTTTGGTTTGACCCAGACAGCAGTCGATAGCCTGAAGGATAGTGCAAACAACATCTCCATTGTCAACTACCTGCTTGGTTCTGTTCCTCTCTCCAAGGGACATGCCCTGCTCTTGCTCCGGGATTTTGTTGAGAATATGCTGTTCTTTAGAAGCTTAGACAACCGTGAATTCATAGGCTTGAAAGAGGGAGGAAGCAACATTGAGGAGTATATTATCACACACAAACTTGCCGACGACTTTGCTGCATACCTGAAAGAGGTTAGTGGACAAGACTACGAGTTTGCTCCTAATGCGCAGGGTGAGAATGTGCTTTACTGTCTGATGGACGGCGTGAGAATACCATTCCAATGGGTGGCATCCACAGGTACAAAGAACCTGGAGCTTCAATACTATTGGCTGAAGGAAATGGATAATGCTTCATTCGTGTTCATTGACGAGTTTGATGCATTCTACCATCATGAACTGTCCTATAAAATTTGCAAGCGTTTGTTCGAGGGAAGCAATCAGGTGTTTGTTACCACACACGACACTTTCCTGTTGAGCAACGATCTGCTCCGTCCCGACTGCTTCTTCATTCTCAGAGACAACCAGATTAAAGCCA
>JBJEAV010000306.1:0-1919 GCA_051869395.1 Prevotella sp. | reverse complement strand
GTGGCTCTGCCATCAGTGATCTTGCCTATCTCATACTTTACAGGACCCTTTACGTTCACCTTAATCACCGACTTCTCGTTCAGCGGGGCATATACCTGATAATGGGTGAGGTCCATAAGTCCGTTCTCATTGGTGGAGAATAGCGGTTTCTCTGGTATGGCTAACTCCTTGCCGTCAACCGTAATCTTCACCACCGGAACAGGCATAGGGGTGATGGATGGTGATATACTCTCATGCTTTTTGTAAAATCCCAAACCGTGGATATCCACAAGTCCTTCCTTGCCCTCGCCTTCCACCTTGAGATAGATGGCGTGCTTGCCGCTGAGACCTTCCACAGCGGGCACGGGCACATTGTAATAGCGTACTTCCTTCGAGGCATTGGCAGCTACTTCAATGACCCCTATTTCCTTGCCGTTCCATATGCTGTTGGCGTACGGCCCGTCGAGCATCACGCGGATGCGTGCAGCACCCTTGCCCTTCGAGGCGATGCCAACAAGGAGTTCTGTGTTGTCTCCTTGCTTTGTACCCTCAAATGGCTTGATACCTTTGGTGTGTTGGGCAAGACCACCGAAACCGAAGTACTTGAATCCTGCAATGCCGCCATTGGGCACGTCAGCGAGAATCATACCGTTGTTCCATACATCGAAGTTGTCCTGCAACCATCGCTGGTCGCTCATGTAGCAGGCATAACCGGCTGAATAATATGCATAGGGAGGAAGTCCGAAGATATTGAATCCCTCACTCGTCACCTCGGCGCCTGTATATTTCATACCGTCAGAAGCCTCGGCAGTCCACTCGTTGTTCTTTGTATATGGGTCGTATGCGGTGATGCGCACCTGTCCGCCTTTTGCCACTGATTTCTTGTCCCACTCAATCTTTATCGGGGCTACCATTGCCTGACGGGCGAAACCGAAGCCACGGGGAGGACGATGATAGAAGACATACCACTGACCGTTTATTTCCTGTATCGAACCGTGGGTGTTGTGGGCGGCATTCATGCCTACGAGATGTGTTCCGTCCTCATTGGGAACGATACCACGGGAATCCACAAGTACACCTCCTGAGCGCCAAGGACCAAGAGGAGAGTCGCCATAGGCATAACGCAAGGCTGAATTGGTGGAGCCTTGTCCGTATTCAGGTCCGCTATATCCTGAGAACACCATCACATATTTATTTCCCACCTGACGTATGCTCGAAGCCTCGAAGAAGTTGAAGTCGCCTGGGTTCTGACCCTTATAGAGGGCTGGATATTGTGTTCCCTCGGGGTCGCGGATTACTCCATAACGCTCACTGGCAGGGATGAAGTAGTCGTGAATCTCTGTTCCGGGGCGCACGGAATACATATTGTCCTGGTCAAGCTCGTATGCAGTGGAATGGCGGAAACCATAGAAGACGTATGCACGGAAACCGCGGGCATAGTCGGGGTCTTTCTTATTTGTGATGTTCTCAACAAATACCGAAGGGTCGAAGTCTATAAGCGAACCATCCACACAGGCAGTGCCGTCGGCATTGAGGTTGACGGGAGTGAAAGGACCGTCGGGACGGTCGCCTTTGCAAACCATCGGCACACGGCGCCATCCGCGTGAATGGGGATAGAGCCAATAAGTTTTCTTACCTGTGGTCTTGTCCACGACCTCAACAAGGTCTGGAGCATACATAGTGTCCCATTGTCCATTTACATAGTAGCTGAACACCGGACCTTCGTCGCGCCAGTTGGTAAGGTCTTCCACCGGTGCCGACCAAATTCGGATGTCATTACCACAATACTCGGTGTATTTCACGTCATGCGAGCCAATGATATAGGCGCGCAACTTGCCGGGATTGTCGGGGTCCTCAAACACACGAGGCTCTCCGTCGGGCAAGTGCTCCCACAGGGGGAGATAAGGGTTCTGGGCTGTGGCCAGAGTAGCGGCAAAAGC
>JBJEAV010000305.1:0-1919 GCA_051869395.1 Prevotella sp. | reverse complement strand
GGCATTTTCATCAACGATGAAGACTGGAGCATCCGCCCTTGGAGCGAGAAAGGACAAAAGGGACTTATCGGCAGGGACATATATAAAAAGGTGTTCCAACTGATGATGCGCCTTCGTGCCAATGCTGTTTGGCCAGCGATGCACGAGGGTACGGTGTCGTTCTTCAAGACTCCCGGCGCAAAGGAGGTGGCTGACAGTTGCGGCATCGCCGTCGGTTCGTCCCACTGCGAACCGCTTTTGAGAAGCAATACCGGCGAGTGGAACGTAAAGGAGAGAGGGGCATTCAACTATTTCACCAACCGCGAGAATGTGCTACAATATTGGACTGAGCGTCTCGACGAGGTTAAGAACTCCGCAGGTGGCAACCTCTTCACCATCGGTATGCGTGGCATCCACGACGGGTCGATGGAAGGCGCGAAGACCATGGAACAGAAGTTCGACGGACTGCAACGCGTAATCAACGACCAGCAGGAACTGATTGCCAAGCATATCGGCGACCCTGCTAAACAGACGCAGATTTTCATTCCTTATAAGGAGGTGTTGCAGATATACGAGAAGGGACTGAAGGTGCCCGAATATGTCACGCTGATGTGGTGTGACGACAACTACGGTTATCTCACGCGTCTGTCCAACGATGAGGAACAGAAGCGCAGCGGCGGTGCGGGAATATACTATCACCTCAGCTATTGGGGACGACCGCACGACTATCTCTGGCAGACTACCACCCAACCGGGACTGATATACAATGAGATGCGCGCGGCATACGACCACAACGCACGAAAGCTCTGGATAGTGAATGTACACGACCCAAAGGTGGCGGGATATGACCTCGAACTGTTTCTCGATATGGCATGGGACATCAACTGCGTGAACGAGTCGAGTATAGAAAATCATTATATGCGTTGGCTTTGCCGTCAGTTTGGAGATAAGGCAGGCAAGCAACTGTTTCCTGCCATGAAGGAATTTTACAGGCTATGCGGACAACGTCGCCCCGAGTTTATGGGTTGGACGCAAGTGGAACTCGACAAGAAGAAATACAACCGTGGACTTAGTCCTATTCAGAATACGGAGTTCTCACAGTCTGAAATCGAAGAATATCTCAAACGTTTTGCCTCTATCTCATCTACCACAAAAAAGGTGGAAGACATAATCCCCGCAAGATTGAAGGATGCCTATTTTGCCGCTATAGAATATCCCGTGCTTGCCGCTGATGCCAATGCCCGCAAACTGCTTCTCGCACAAAAGGCAAGGCAGACGGGAGATGCAGAAGCAGCAAGCGGAAGCGCATTGGCATACGAAGAGATAAAAATGCTGACGGAACGATATAACAACGACATCTGCGGGGGAAAGTGGAAGAACCTTATGTCGATGAATCCCCGCAACCTGCCGGTCTTCGGTATGCCGGAAACTGCATATAGGAATGAATCTTCTGACATTAACCCGAATGGGAATATCCAGCAGTATGAAGAATACGAATATATCTCGCGCAACGCAAATGAGTATTCCTTCGCATCTGAAGGCTGCAAGGCCATACAGATGCTCGGACATAGTATGAATGCAGTCAGCATACCCAAGGGCGGCACTCTCGAATATACATTCGACACATCATCCAACGATGATGCCGTAATGAAGATTGCCCTCATCCCCACACAACCCAACGACAACGGCGACATCCGCTTCTCGGCAAGTATCGACGGAGGTGAGGAGCGGGTGTTCTCACTAAAAGAGCCTTTCCGCTCGGAGCGTTGGAAACTGAACGTGCTCAGGGGACAAGCCGTGAGGGAGATTGAACTGAACGGTTTCGCCCCCGGAAGGCACACCCTGAGAATCAAGGCTCTCGACAATCACATCATTGTGGATCAATGGAATGTGGATTTCGATAAAAGCCGTAAGAGGTATTTATTTAAATAAACACAGAG
>JBJEAV010000304.1:0-1927 GCA_051869395.1 Prevotella sp. | reverse complement strand
TTGTGTGCTCAGCATGGGCATTATCTATAGGGTGTAAGTCCCGAAGTCGCCCGCTAATGGGAAGACTTAGCGAATCCGCAAGGTGGTCATGGTGACGTGGTAGCTGAAAGAAGTGGATAGCAAATCTCCGGTCTGACGAACAGAAATCATCTACAGGCGCACTAGATGGATAAGGGTGCAAGATAACTCAAAGTCCAATAATTAGACGGAGTCTAGTGTGTAAAGATGGCGGATATATGGAGAGAAAGATAATGTTCTTACCTGAGGAGATCTTGTCAGCGGTAAGCCGTAGCAACAGCGAATGGCAAGAAGTCAGCCGAGGTCGTAGTAGCGAAGACTAGCGTGAAGGACCGAACCTAACAAATGTAAAATCGGAGGAACCGAAACATAATGAAGCCACAGAAAGGGGGCACGCCGAGAATATAAGGGCAGAAGTGCACGCCGAAGCATGAGAGTAGTGCGGAACATGAGGGTAGTGTTAGGTAGTGGTCGAGGTGTTAAGGATATATCCTAATGAGTAACATTAACTTTGAATCGATAACCTTAGAGAGAATAGTCGCTAGGGGGAATCTAAATAAAGCATTCAAAAAGGTGATAAACAACAGAGGCTCTGCCGGAGTTGATGGAATGGAGACCTGTGATTTGCAATGCTATATTAAGCAACACCCTTATGAAATCTCAAAGTCGATTCTAAACGGTACATATAGACCAAAGCCTATAAAGCGAGTCTACATTCCTAAGGACAATGGAGAACAGCGTCCTCTAGGGATCCCGACCGTAATCGACAGATTTGTACAGCAGGCAGTAGCTCTTGTACTATCTGAAGAATACGAAAAGGTCTTTTCCGATAACAGCTTTGGTTTTAGACCAACAAGAAGCTGTAACGGAGCGATAACAAGAGCGTTAGAGTACGTAAACAGTGGTCTTGAATGGGTAATTGATCTAGATCTGAGCAAATTCTTTGATACAGTCAATCACAGTAAGCTCTTACAACTGTTATCTGACAGAATTAAGGACGGCAGAGTAGTATCCTTGATACATCGCTTCCTTCGAGCACCAATAAGTGAAGACGGTAAAGTAGGCAGGAAGGTGACTATTGGCACCCCGCAAGGTGGAGTAATCAGTCCAATCCTAGCCAACATCATGCTCAATGAACTTGACCAACTGCTAGACAGCAGAGGGATCAAGTTTGTCCGATATGCTGATGACATGGTCATCTTATGCGGAAGTAAGAAAGCCGCTGAACGTATATTAGGTAATGTGACTGAATTTGTAGAAAAGAAGCTGTTCCTCAAGGTCAATAAAGATAAAACCAAGATATTGCAAGCGTGTGAGAAATCTCAGTTTCTAGGCTTTGGCTTTACTCAAAGAGTAAGTCAGAGAAAGAAAAAGGAGCGGCCCACGCAAAAGTACTTTGCTGTTATCCATGAGAAGAAACGAGCTAAATTCGCTAAGAATATAAGGTTCATATTAGACCGCAGAGCTCCTGGTAGTATTGCTAAGGTCAAAGAAAGATTGAAAGTCTTTATAAGAGGGTGGTACAACTATTTTGAAGGTGCAATACCCGTAGGGTGGAGGGAACAAACAGATGCGTCTATAAGGCGCAGAATACGTCAGCTACTGTGGAAGCAGTGGAAAACACCTGAGAACAGATACAAGGAAATTCAGGCAAGAGTTGGAGCGAAAACTCCATCAATTGGAGAATATGCCTACAGTTCAAACAGGTATTGGCGAATGTCCCTAACACCGCTTATAAACAAAGCCCTTAGCAAGAGTAGGCTAGAAGATGAAGGTTGGTATTGTATCGAAACAGTTGAAGGATCATCTGAAGTATGGGGGTGATCCGATATTAGTTAGGAAGCGCCGTATGCGGACCCGCACGTACGGTGCTGTGAGAGGGCTGAGCATAAACTCGCCCTACTCGATT
>JBJEAV010000303.1:0-1930 GCA_051869395.1 Prevotella sp. | reverse complement strand
TTCCTGAGTTTGACAGTTTCAGTTGTAACACGTAGATACACAGACGGTTGCCGCGATAGCGATGTAGCTATACGGCAACCGTCGGATTTTTTAACATTACTTTAACATTTGCGTGCGACGCGATAGTCGGCGCGTATTTGCGCAGGGGTATTTATCTGTCTGTCTATATGGATCTTGGCTGTTTCTTGAATGGCGGTTGTCAGAGGTGTGCTGTTGAAAGATGGGATATAACCGATGCCTTCGAGTTTTGTGAGGTTCATTTCCGAGAGGGTCTTGCGGATTTGACCAATTGGGAACTGTCCGTTGTGTTGTTTCTGCATGATTTTAAGTATGAGCAGGGCTATGAAGCAGATGAAGAAGTGTGCGGCGATGCGCTGTGGAGCGCGGACATAGACGGGCCGCATGTCGAGGTCGGATTTCTCGACGCGGAAGCATTCTTCGATTTCCCAGCGCCATGAGTTGACTCGTATTATGGTGCATGGGTCGTCGTCAAGGCTTGTGACCAGTGCGTTGAAGCCGTCGAAGCGGGCCTCGGCCTCGATCTGCTCCATGTCGAGCACGGCAGAGGTTATGACTTCAAGCGGGTTGCCTTTGGAGTCGAAGTAGGTGTCTTTCATGAAGCGTCGGCAGTCGTTGGGCGATTTGGGGCGCTTTATCTCTCCACGGTTGATTTTGGTAATGGCGCGCTGTATCTGCTGAGCACGCAACTGCTTCTGGTATAGGTCGTATTTGCGGCTGTAAGTCACAATCAGATGTTCTTCAAAAGCAGTTTCGTCTGTCAGACATTCTTTGTAAAATGTGTCCTCTAAGTATTGGTCAAGGTCTATTTTGTCCAGATTGTAGGTGTGCAGACAGCGGGTGTGTTCATCGTCGCGCAGCCTCGGACGCAGATGCCACCCTTCAGGGGATATGGCCCAGTCCTGATAGTATGCCGACAGCTTTTTGAGCGACTGCACGGTGATGAAGTTGCGGTCTTCGGTGACGTTATACCGGCGATTATTCCTTGACCCAAGGCCACCGTCGGTGCATACCACGAACCGGCTCAGACCGAACTTCTCGGCCAGCACTTCCTCGAGCGGCTGCAGGGTCTTTTGCTCCGAAGTATTACCGGGATTGACACACATACCCAGTGGCAGACCGTCCATATCCATGAACATACCGATTTGCACCAGTGGATTGGGGCGGTTTTCCTTCGAGTGACCGTACTTGCGGAACTCGTCGTCAGTCTCGGTCTCGAAAAACACATTGGTGCAGTCATAATATATGACCCCTGTATTGCGGCCTATCGTCTCGGCAGAACGACGGTATATTGCACCTTGCATGTCGTTCATATCGTTTCCGATGACATCCAGAGCACGGTAGAAGTTCTCCAGTTTCAGATCCTTGCGCTCGATGAAACGGCTTCCGTTGAGGAAGTCGGCCAGCTTCGAGCCCGGATGCAGGATACGGCTGCACACCATGCGCGTCAGATAGTCGCCCAAATCGAACTTTATGCGATGAGACTCAGCTGTTTGTTTACAGATTTCACGCAGACCAAGACGCGACATAATCTGCTCGATAAAAATATCGCCACCGTTGAAAATCCGTTCCGAACCGTCGATGAGCCGGTCGGGATGCAGTTCCACGATCAGCCCCTGCTTTTCCTCGCGGGCAGCCTGACGCATGCGCTCAAGTTCCTCTCTGGCCCATACCTCGGCGTCCTCGACACCATAATTCTCCTTGATGAAAGTCTCGTTGCCGAGCTTCTTGATGGTCTTGGAAGACAACCGGCCATCCCTCTTTCGATAGGTGGTCTGAATATAAAAACACTTAGCGTTTTTCGAGCGGGTAATTGTAAGTTTGTAATTCATACTATGTAGTAAAATATAGCAACAAAGGTACGAATAAAATTTGACTCTACCAAATTTAAAGTCAATTATTTACAAAAAAA
>JBJEAV010000302.1:0-1935 GCA_051869395.1 Prevotella sp. | reverse complement strand
GGGTATAAGGCAGAATGGGAACAATCCCATCATCAATGGTCCTTTTGGCAATCCATAGAATTTTTTGATAAACAATGTACGCCAGAGAGGAAACAATTTCTCTGACGACTTTCTGCTTTCAAGTATCCAATAGCTTGTATTCGGTCACAATTTTCAGATAGATTTCATAACCGCCATTCAGTATTAAATCGGCCTGTCACGGCCTGTTCTGGATTCCCGTTGACACTCCCACAGCTGTGACAGAGGGCACAGTGTAGGGGCTTCTTCTGGAGCATTCCCCTCTGCTTCTGGTGCTGATTATCCTGCTGATTCATGTTGCTGGTATGGCAAAGCGACCTTGAGAATACCTTAAATCTATGGTATACTATCTTCAAGTAAAGGCGGGGAGGGTTTGTATGCGATACCTATTATTGAATAAAGATAAGCCTCTGCTGCTCTTTTCCTGCTCTCTTGACGAACTCGGATATACTGAGGCCGCAGAAATCGAGTGGTACACGGATGTTCGCCCGTATGGCTACGGAGACCTTGCTTCATTTCTGGAAGGTCGGAAAGCCCCGAAACATCGGAAACACATCGAAAAACTCCTGACGCAATATGGCTGCGATGAGCTCGAAGGCTTCCTCCGTGTCACTCATGCGCTTTCCCTAAATGATACTTTTTGGGTCAAGGAAGAGGGCAGCAGTCTGAATTGGCCGGAGGTATCTCTGTTTCAAAACCCCTTCAACGAACTGATTTCCATGGCGGCCTTCGATGGCATTCTGAGCGATACCGATTTTTCTTCGACATCTCCGGAGTTTGGGACCGACGGCTATTATGCTAAATGCTGGGTGAGAGATGGAGAGGTAATCCGTCTGCTCAAGGCCGGAAGCGAGACGCATATGCTGGAGCCCCTCAGTGAGTTCTTTGCCTCTCAGGTAGCTTCCGTTCTCTGCCCGAATTCGGTTCGCTATGATTTGCAGTGGTACCATGAACGGTTGGTATCGTCCTGCAATCTGTTTACCTCCGAAAAGGTCGGACTGGCGAAAGCCGTAGCCCTGGGACTTCGAGGGGCTATGAATGCAAAAGAAATTGTGGATACCTTTGAACGGTTCGGCGGCGGGGACACCATTCGCCGTATGTATGTTTTGGACGCGGTTATCCTGAACACCGACAGGCATTTGGGCAACTTCGGGGCGTTGTACGACACGGAAACTCTCGCACTTCTCGGCGCAGCACCCGTGTTTGATAACAACCGCAGTCTACTGTTCGCGATAGACACTGAGGCACTCCTGGAACGGCAAGAGTGGTATGTGCGGCACAGCAAGCCGCGATTCGGTACAAATTTTATTGCCGCAGCACGAGGCGTGATGACGGACGAAGTCCGGAACGATTTGCGCAATATGCGCGGATTCTCTCTTGCACAGCACAAGACAATCCAAGCGGAACAGGCCCGGCTGGATATTTTGAATAGAATCATCAACAACCAGATTGACCAGATTCTCGGAATCGGGACGGAAGTATAAGAGATAAAACAAGAGGACGATGCAGAAACGCACCGTCCTTGACCACAACAACCACAACACCCAGCCATCTCGTCACACTGCATATACAAGACATCACGGTGGAACTTCCTTCAGACCTCCCCGCTGCGCAAATCAGCGAACTCATCCGGGGGATCCGTCATGCTGGGTGACATCAGCCGGGTAGAACACATCTACCTGGCCTGCGGCTACACCGACCTTCGCCGGGGCATCGACGGTCTTGCCCAACTGGTACAGCAGAAGTTTTCGCTGCGGTATCAGGTTTCATCAAAATGATTCGTTGGTTTAACCCCGCAACAGACGGCAGAGCACCTGACTGTTAATCAGGGTGTCGTCCGTTCAAGTCGGACTGGGGCAGCCAATCGGGTAGGAGGGGGTGACTAACCCCCGTCCTCCCACAACACCGTACGTGCCG
>JBJEAV010000301.1:7925-9071 GCA_051869395.1 Prevotella sp. | reverse complement strand
ATAGTGCCTGCGTCCCGCCTCCTGCTGGCGTGCCTCAGAGAAATTGCTCACTCTCTTGAGATAGCCAATGATGCGGGTCATATAGTCGATGTTCTTTGAATGGCAATGCGGACACTCCTTGAGATAGCGCTTGTCGATGGTGCCGCAGTCATTGCAGATGGTGTTCGGCACATTGAAAGTGAAGTAGTTGCAACCCTCCTTGGCTGCCACCTTCAGAAGCTGGCGATACTGCTGCTTGGACAGGTGCTCCTCCAAGTTCATGTGGAGTGCGGAACCGCCCGTAAGATGCTCTATATATGGTGCGCCATGGAGCTTGAACTTCTCGATGATGTCTGTATTCGGGTCCTCTACGATATAGAAATAGCTGTTATAGCAATCGCGGGGAACGAAATAGCCGTCTTCCCTATCCCACTTGGCATGCTTCACACCGACGTTCTCAGCTGGTATCATCTCGCAGTTGAACAGCACGTCCTTGGTGCGATAGAGCTTGTTGTACTTCTCGACAAGCCCGAGAACTGTCTGCACAAACTTCAGGTAATCTGGATTGTTTGAAATCTTCAGTCCACAGAACTCTGCCGCCTCGACAAGTCCATTGACTCCGATGGTGAGATACTGGCGCGACATATTGATATATCCTGCATCAAAGAGCGGAAGCATACCATGAGCCTGGAGGTCCTTGAGATTCTCGTTGTATGCCAACTGCACCTTGTGGCAGAGGTCGATGACAGAGGAAAGGAATTCCTTATAGTCGATCTTGTTGTTTATGGCATACTGGATGCAACGGTTGAGATTGATGGTGAGGACACTCTTCGAGCCAGTTGACACACCTCCGGCACCGAGGGTATAGCTGAACCCGTTGTCCTGTATCTCATTGCGCAATCGGCAGCAGCTCGACAGCGAGTCGGCATTGTTGCTCATATATGTAAAGAACGAATGTCCCTCGCTATACATCTCAGCAGTGAAATCCCCCCACTCCTTGTCTATCACATCACCGTCGTGGCTCAGCAGTGCCATGGTTTCCACGGGGAAGGTAAGCACGGTCTTGGTGCGCTCCTTGTTGAACCACTTCATGAATCGCTTCTGTAGCCATGACAGGCCCTCCCAATCAGGCTGGGAGCCGTCGGGGAAATAGAAGTTGCCGAAAAG
>JBJEAV010000301.1:0-7825 GCA_051869395.1 Prevotella sp. | reverse complement strand
GTGGCACAAGCTCCACTGAGCATACTCGACACCATGAACACCATGTTGACGAATCCGCCACAGAACGACTTGAGGTTGGTGGGGGCAGTGGAGTTGCCGCCTATGGAGGTGGTGCCGCCTATCAGCCACGGATACATAGTGATTGACGCGCAATAGTTGGCAAGGCTTGTCTCGTCGTTCTTATATATAAAATGATGTGTAAGCAGGTCGATATACATCTCCGCCATCTCCTTTCCGTACATCTTCTTGATGCGGTCGGTGAGAAGGCGACGGTTGAGACGTATGAAGTTCGACTTGGGAAGCTCGCCGATGAGAGTGGCTATATTCTTGTGCTCCACATTGGCATTGGCGTCGTACTTGGAACCGGTAGCGGCATTGGCAGCCTCGCAATAGTCTGCCAAAAACTTCAGTTTGTCCATCGTCTCGCGGTCTTCGGTGTGACGCTGACGATAGAGCATGAATGACTTTGCCACCTTGTAGAAGCCTTCCTTCATCAGAGCCTCTTCCACCTGGTTCTGTATGTCTTCCACCTTGATTCCCTCCTGGATGTCAAGATGGCTAATAATCTTGGATATCAGGCCTAAGTCGGCATTTACTTCCACAGACTCGAATGCCTTTACTATGGCATTCATTATCTTGTCGAGCGAGAACTTGTCCTTCGAACCGTCTCTTTTGGTAATTGTAAAGCTTTTAATTTCCATTGTTTTATTTTGAATATTCTTGTTCATTTTGGAAAACTTTTGGAGATTTCAGAAATCAAAAGTTATCCGTTTTGGAAAACTTTGACTCCCAATTTTCTCCTGTTGTATTTCTCTTTTGTTTTACTTTTAGCGGCTGCAAAGGTACAACAAAATAATGAAAAGTAGTGTAAACTTTTACGAATATCTTTTCTTAAAAAAAGCAAAAGGCGATTATCATCTACTGATAATCGCCTTTTACACAATAAGATATATAGTATATGTTATAGTTTTACGGAAGATATATCTACCAGTCCGTTGACAATGGCATAAATTGTGAGTCCCGCAGAGGAGTGAATCTGAAGTTTGCGCGCTATATTCCTGCGGTGTGTGATAACTGTGTTCACCGAAATGAAAAGATGGTCAGCTATTTGCTTGTTCGACATTCCTTGCACAAGTGCCACAACGACGTCCTTCTCCCTGTCTGACAGTTGCTCGTTCATCTCGCCTGCCTTGGGGAATACCATCGACGTGATGTTCTTTGCCACAGAGTCCTTGCGGAGTTTCTGTTCGAGCTTTCGGATGGCAGGGACAAAGATATTGTCTTCCACCGATGCGTGGAGGTTAAGCCATTCCTCATTATTATATATACCATAGAGGGTGGCTGTCAGCTTGTTGTTGCGCTGCGAGTCGCCCGGCAGATACTTAAGGATAATGTTCTTGAGCTCCTTGAGTTTCTGGTCGGTCTGACCGTGTTTCTTTGAGAAGGTCTCGATGTCGTAGTCTATGCGCACCTCGTCGTTGAGCAATGCGGTGACGTATGGGAAGAGCATTTTCTCCTCGTATTTCATGTGCTTGCGTATCTCGCGTGCATACTCATCATAGAAGTTCATTATCAGATGGCCCACCCCGTCTTCCTCGTTGATCGACTCCTGCAGTTCGCGCCGGATGGAGGGCAGCTGATAGTCGAGATAATAAACGTGGCACGCCTGCAGGTAATGGAGAAGAGTCGGAATGGACAGACGTTCGGCGTCGTCGGCATTATAGTAGCCATTGATGGTATAGTTGACCACCGCCAGGAATGTAT
Source organism: Prevotella sp. (assembly GCA_051869395.1). Taxonomy (GTDB): domain Bacteria; phylum Bacteroidota; class Bacteroidia; order Bacteroidales; family Bacteroidaceae; genus Prevotella. The sequence continues at coordinate 6,061 of JBJEAV010000301.1, read as the reverse complement.
AGGTATCGACCCCATTGTCCTGGCAGGTCTCGTTGACAGTCTTGTCGCCGAAACCGAGATTGATTCCGAAACAGCCGAGAGACTGCAACACGTTATAGTTGTCGCGGATAAGGGATATCATCTTGTCATCCGCCTCATATACCTTGTGATTCTTCATATCTCTTGAGAATTTAATGAATTGCGCTGCAAAGATAATGCTTTTTTTTGAATTGCGCAATAACAATTTGTTGGTATTTTCAATGTATTTATTGTTTTTTATATCGCATTAATTAGGTATGTCTTACATATAATCATCAATTAAAAAACATTAATTACAAAAAGGCTTTGTCGGATATTATGGCTTTTTTTTACGTTAATCCTATATTACACATCTATTTTATTTGGAGATTGTCGATAAAATACCTAATTTTGCAGCGACAAAACTTTATAATATGGATATCAAGAAACTAATGGTCGCGTCGGCACTATTCATGTCGATGACGACAATGGCGCAAACGGGCAAGGGAGGGACTTGGACTCTCGACGACTGCCTGGATTATGCCATCAAGAACAACATCTCGTTGCAAAAACAGCAACTGAGCAGGCTATCGGCGGTTGAGGACGTGAAACAGTCGCAAAAAGCACTGTTGCCTACTCTCAGCGCCAACACATCACAGATGTTCGGCTGGAGACCTTGGATCAACGACCAAACCACCACAGTGGCTAACGGAACGGTGACCAACAAAATCAGCAAGACCTACTACAACGGAAGCTATGGGGTGAACGCCAACTGGACGGTGTGGAACGGAAACAAAAACCGAAACACCATCAAGCTAAACCAGCTGACGGAACAGAAGGCTGAGAAGGATTCAGCCGCCACTGCACTGCAACTGAAAGAGCAGATCGCATCGCTATACGTGCAGATTCTGTATCTCACAGAGGCTGTTGCGGTCAACAGACAATCTCTCGAAACGAGCATCAAGAACGAGGAAAGGGGAAAGACAATGCTCGAAGTGGGGAAAATGTCAAAGGCTGACCTCGCACAACTGACGGCACAGAGGGCACAGGACGAATATAACATCGTGAACGCCCAAAGCCAAATCGCCACGGCAAAGAAAAACCTCAAACAACTCCTGGAAATAACCAACAACGAGGATTTCGAGATTTACATTCCGGAAGACATCGCTGAGACTAACGACCAAAAGGCTCTTGAGGCTATCCCCAATCTCAACGAGACATACCAGTCGGCTTTGGCGTCACGACCTGAGATTGCATCCGCACAACTGTCCATCAAAAGCAGCGAACTCAATCTTGCCATTGCCAAAGCGGGAAAACTGCCGACGATAGGTGTCAACGGAAGTATCGGCACAAGCTCTTCGTCGATGAGCGACCGTGCCTGGGAACAGCAGATTAAGACTAACTTCGACGCAGGAGTGGGCTTGTCGCTCAGTGTCCCCATCTTTGACGGAAGACAGACTAAAACTGCCGTGAACAAGGCTGTGCTGCAGAGAAGGCAGGCTGAACTTGACCTCATGGACAACCAAAAACAAATATGGAATACCATCGAGGGATACTGGATTGAGGCCACAACAAACCAGCAGAAATTCCGCTCGGCACAGGTGAGCGTCGAAAGCCAGCAGGCAAGTTATGACTTGCTCAGCGAACAGTTTAATCTCGGACTAAAGAACATCGTGGAACTGATGACCGGGAAGACCAATCTGCTTAATGCCCAGCAGGAGAAGCTTCAGAGCAAATATATGACCATCCTGGACATCCAGATGCTGAAGTTCTACGCTTCGCCATCGTCCAACAATTCCACATTATTATAATATAAATAATAAAGATAATATTAAAAGGATATGAAAAAGATCAGCAAAGTATGGTTAGCCGCAGGAGCCATCATCATCATTGCCATCGTAGTATGGCTTTTCTCTGGCGGTAAGGAAGAGAAACAGACCAGTTTCTCATTTGACAAGGCAGCTCCGGCAAATATTCAGATAGGTGTGACTGCCACTGGTACTATCGAACCTGTTACCTCTGTCACTGTCGGCACGCAGGTGTCGGGTATTGTCAGCAGAATTTACGTTGACTACAACAGTGAGGTGAAAAAGGGACAGGTCATCGCAGAACTGGACAAGACCAACCTCACCAGTGAACTCAACACTGCCAAGGCAAACCTCGCCAGCGCACAAAGTTCACTCAACTACGAGACTGACAACTACAAGCGCTACAAAACCCTATACACCAAGGGATTGGTAAGCGCAGATGAATATGAGTCGGCAAAGCTGTCATACGAAAAGGCACTGCAGACCGTGGTGTCATCCAAGGAACAACTCGCCAAGGCCCAGACTAACCTCGGATATGCCACCATCACATCGCCTATCGACGGTATCGTGCTGTCCAAGGCAGTGGAGGAAGGACAGACCGTAGCTGCCAGCTTCAACACCCCTGAGTTGTTCTCAATCGCAAAGGACCTTAAGGACATGAGGGTAATAGCAGACATCGACGAGGCTGACATCGGAGAGGTGAAGGAGGGAGAACACGTGACATTCACTGTTGACGCTTTCCCCAACGACACTTTCGAGGGTAGTGTAACGCAAGTGAGACAGGAAGCCACTACCACCAACAACGTTGTCACTTACGAGGTTGTCATCAGCGCTCCCAACGCCGACCTTAAACTCAAACCGGGACTCACCGCCAATGTAACTATCTATACCACTGAGAAACTCAATGTTCTGAGTGTTCCAAGCAAGGCACTAAGATATACTCCCACAGTAGAGACCATTGGAAAGAAATACAAGATTCAGGACTGCAATGGCAAGAACAAGGTGTGGACTCTTGAGGGCAATGTTCTCAAGGCACATGCCGTACAGATCGGAATCACCGACGGCTCGCGCACTGAAATCATTTCGGGCATAACCAACGGCACACAGATCATCACTGAACTGAAGGAGATTGGGGCGGACAAACCCGACGAAGGCGCACAGGCAGGCACTGAGAGAAGCCCATTCGCACCAGGTCCTCCGGGAAAGAAAAAATAAACAACATATTGACTGATATGGAAAAGAAAGTAGTAATTGAACTGCAGAATGTAAGGCGCAACTTCATGGTCGGAGACGAGGAGGTTCACGCCTTGCGGGGTGTCTCTTTCAAGATATATGAGGGTGAGTTTGTCACAATCATGGGTAAGTCGGGTTCCGGCAAATCCACACTCCTCAACCAATTAGGATGCCTCGACACGCCTTCGAGCGGTGAATATATCCTCGACGGTGTGCCTGTCAGAACCATGTCCAAGTCTCAACGTGCAGTCCTAAGAAACCGCAAAATAGGATTTATCTTCCAAAACTACAATTTGTTGTCAAAGACCACAAGTGTAGAGAACGTTGAGCTTCCACTGATGTACAATGCCGAGGTGTCAGCTGCCGAACGACACCAACGTGCCATTGATGCACTAAAAGCGGTGGGACTTGGAGACAGGCTCTACCACAAGTCCAACCAGATGTCGGGAGGTCAGATGCAGCGTGTTGCCATTGCACGGGCATTGGTGAACAATCCCGCCGTGATTCTCGCTGACGAGGCTACCGGAAATCTTGACACCAGGACTTCCTTTGAGATACTCGTACTGTTCCAAAAGCTTCATGCAGCCGGACGTACCATCATTTTCGTCACCCACAACCCGGACATCGCCAACTATTCAAGCCGAAATATCATGCTGCGCGACGGTAAGGTTATCAGCGACGAAATCAACAACAATATCCAGTCGGCAGCCGAAGGTCTTGCCGCACTGCCCGTTAACACAGACGAATAATTATGAATTATACCAATTTGTTCAAAATAGCGGTCAGGGCGATTGCCGCCAACAAGACCCGCTCGTTCCTTACGGCTCTCGGCATCATCATCGGTATTGCCGCCGTCATCACCATGCTTGCCGTTGGACAAGGTACCAAACAGAGCATACAGGCAAATATTGCGGAAATGGGTTCCAATATGATAATGATTGGACCGGGTGCCGACAGGCGTGGAGGCGTGAGACAGGACGCTTCGTCAATGGAAACGCTGAAGATGACCGATTACGAAGCCATCAAGGATGAGTGTACTTATATCTCTGCCATCAGTCCAACTGTCACAAAGAGCGGGCAGTTCATTTATGGCAATGAGAACACTCCGTCAACTATCTATGGAGTTAACCAGGACTACCTGTCCATCAGACAGTTGACTGTATCTGACGGCGAGATGTTCACCGAAAACGACATCAAGAGCAGTGCTAAGGTGTGCATCCTCGGACAGACGGTTGTGGATAACCTCTTCCCCGACGGGAGCGACCCCATCGGCAAGGTGGTAAGGTTTAACTCAATACCATTCCGTGTAGTCGGAGTACTTAAGAAAAAGGGTTACAACTCAATGGGTATGGACCAGGACGACCTTGTGCTTGCACCATACACAGCGGTAATGAAACGCATACTCGCCCAGACTTATCTCGGCGGTATCCAATGCTCTGCCATCACCGAGGGAGTGACAGAGAAAGCCACCGAACAGATAACCACCATCCTCAGGCGCAACCACAAGCTTAAGGATGCCACGGACACTACGCCGGCTGATGACGACGACTTCAACATCCGCTCTCAGGAGGAACTTGCCTCGATGATGAACTCCACAACTGATATGCTCACCATACTACTTGGATGCGTTGCCGGCATATCCCTTATTGTCGGCGGTATCGGAATCATGAACATAATGTATGTGAGCGTCACTGAACGCACAAGGGAAATCGGTCTTAGAATGAGCGTTGGAGCCAGAGGAGTGGATATCCTCAACCAATTCCTTATTGAGGCCATTATGCTTAGCGTCACAGGTGGAATCATCGGAGTTGTTCTTGGCATAGGCGCATCATACGCCATCAAGGCATTCGCCCACTGGCCGATATCCATCGAACCATGGACTATAGTCATGAGCTTCGCCGTATGTACTTTCACAGGAGTATTCTTCGGATGGTATCCTGCCAAGAAAGCTGCACAACTTGACCCAATAGAGGCATTGAGATATGAATAAGAAAATCACTATCCTACTACATGCGGCAAGCTGGCTTGCAATATTTTGCGCACCACTTATGTACATCGACCGTTCTTCAACGTTCGATGTACTGCGCTATTTGTTCTTCAGTATTACACCAGCCCTGCTCATGGTCGTTTTCTATTCAAACTACTTGTGGTTTGTGCCAAAGTTATATATACCGGGATACCGCACGCGCTTCTCTGTAATAAATGTCTCTATGGTGATTGTGCTGTCTGTTTTTCTGCACTTATGGATGGATTTCGGACATACAGTATTTCCCGGTCCTCCAAGGTTACCCAAAAACGTTGAGATTATGGAGAACCACAGGGCACTTATTTTTACTGTTCGTGATATATTAAATATGACCATCGCAGCAGCCATGGCCACCATGATGCGGCTTGCTGAGAATTGGCACAAATCGGAGCTGGCACGTCAGGAAGCAGAAAAAGAACGCACAAAAGCAGAACTGAGCAACCTGCGCTCCCAAATTAAACCTCATTTTATGCTCAACACACTCAATAACATATATGCACTCACATCCTTCTCTCCAGAGAGGGCACGCAAGGCTATTGAACAGTTGAGCAGCTTACTGCGGCATATCCTTTATGAAAACGAGAAACCTGAAATATCCATCAATGAGGAGGTGGAATTCATTGGAGACTATATTGCCCTGATGAAACTCCGTGTGACAAACAATGTTGAAATTCAATTTAATACAAACATTCCACAAGGATGTTTTGCAAAAATCGCCCCTATGATACTTATTTCTCTCGTTGAGAATGCATTCAAGCATGGCATCAGCCCAACCAATCCCAGTTTCATCCATATCAATATATCTGCTGATGATAACCATATAGACTGTATTATCAAAAACAGCAACTATCCCAAACTCGCCAATGACAAAAGCGGACATGGTATAGGGCTTGTCCAGGTTTCCAGACGACTGGAATTAAATTATAAGAACCACTATCAATGGAATAAAGGCATTTCGGACGACGGACAAGTTTATTCCTCCCATATTATTATTTAC
>JBJEAV010000300.1:0-1941 GCA_051869395.1 Prevotella sp. | reverse complement strand
GTTGGTGTTCACCCATCCAAGGAATATCTCTTCCTTATATTCGTCACACCGGTAGGACCATACTTCAAAGGCGGTTTCTCTACCAATCCTTACGTCATCATCCGCGACTTCGACCGCTCGGCTCCTCTCGGAACAGGTAAGTATAAGGTGGGCGGCAACTATGCTGCTTCGCTTTATGCCAACAACCTCGCCCATGAGAAGGGATATGCCTGCGAGTTCTATCTCGATGCCAAGGAGAAGAAGTATATCGACGAATGTGGCGCAGCCAACTTCTTCGGTATCAAGGACAACACCTACGTGACACCGGCATCTACAAGCATCCTGCCTTCGATCACCAACAAAAGCCTGATGCAGTTGGCAGAGGACTTCGGCATGAAGGTGGAGCGCCGTCCTATCCCCGAGGAGGAACTTGACACATTCGAGGAGGCAGGAGCCTGCGGAACTGCTGCAGTAATCTCACCCATCTCATATCTCGACGACCTGGACAACGGCAAGCGCTACACATTCAGCAACGACGGCAAACCAGGTCCCGTCTCAACCAAGCTCTACAACCATCTGCGCAACATCCAGTATGGAATCGAGGAAGACAAGCACGGATGGACGACGGTCGTCATCGAATGAATTCGATGACGAAATTAAAGAATTAAAGAATTAAAGAATTAAAGAATTAAATATTAAAATATTACGACTATGTTAAACAAGAAAGTAGAAGAGGCTATCAACGCCCAGATTAACGCCGAAATGTGGTCGGCTTATCTTTATCTGTCTATGGCAGCATGGTGCCATGCAAACGGTAACCCCGGTATGGGCAAGTGGTTTGAGGTTCAGTTCCAGGAGGAGCAGGACCATGCCAAGATTTTCTTCAACTACGTGATTTCACGCGCAGGCAAGGTTGACCTTAAGCCTATCGAGGCAGTGCCCACATCATGGGAGAATATCCTCGACGTATTCGAGAGCACTCTCGCCCACGAGCAGAAGGTTACAGGTCTTATCAACAACCTCTACGCTCTCAGCGTTGCCGAGAACGACTATGCCACAACAAGCATGCTTAAGTGGTTCATCGACGAGCAGGTTGAGGAAGAGGAGACAGCCCAGGGCTATATCGACAATATCAAGATGATCAAGGACAACGGTTACGGACTCTATATGCTCGACAAGGAGCTTGGCGCCCGCACCTACACCCAGGCATCTCCCTTGGCTGGAAAATAATTTCAGTTGACAACTAAAAAACATGTCAAAAGGCAAACTTCAGAAATTCGCTGAAATGGAGACGTTCAGCAACGTCTTCCAGTATCCATATTCAGTAATAGACAATACTCCCTTCGCCATGAAAGGCCATTGGCGTGGGGAGTATTTCCATAACGACAATCCTATTGTGCTCGAACTCGGCTGCGGCAAGGGGGAATACACGGTGGGCTTGGCTAAACTCTTCCCCAATGTCAACTTCATCGGAGTAGATATCAAGGGGGCGCGCATGTACACCGGAGCCAAACAGGCTCTTGAGGAAGGACTGACGAATGTGGCATTCCTGCGCACAAACATTGAAATAATAGACCGTTTCTTCGACACTGACGAAGTGCAGGAGATATGGCTGACGTTCAGTGACCCGCAGATGAAGAATCCGCGCAAGCGCCTGTCAAGCACTTACTTCATGGAGCGTTATCGCCGATTCCTTTCTGACGGTGGTGTCATTCACGTGAAAACCGACTCAAACTTCCTCTTCACCTACACCACTTATATGGTGGAGCGAAACAACCTGCCTGTTCTCTTCCGCACCGAAGACTTGTATCATACCGAAGGCTTTGACGAACAGACACTCACCATCCTCAGCATTCAGACATATTACGAGGCGCAGTGGATTGAACGCGGCCTGAATATCCGCTATCTCAAGTTCCGTCTTCCTCATGAAGGTCAGCTTGAAGAGCCTGACATTGAGATACC
>JBJEAV010000299.1:31774-37506 GCA_051869395.1 Prevotella sp. | reverse complement strand
CTTCTTTTCAAATCAAAGACGAGCCTCGAGGATAGCAATATCTTCGGGGCTTTTTCTTTTGATTCATATTTGTGATTTTTCTTATTATGATTACAATAAATAACTGAAAACTGCGTTATATAATAAAATGTATAGGTTGAAAAGATGGCTTATATGGATATATCGCTGGCGACATTGCAGAGGCTTTGGCGTCCAGTCGCCTTCTGACTATAGCTTCATACGTTATGTCATCAACGAGCATTATCCATATTACGCTTATGAGGATCTTGCAAACAGGTATCCTGATTTATCTCCGATCATCAGGAAAAAGGCTGAACTCCTTTTCAGGATTGCCAACTGGATTCAATCGCCATCGGCTTTGATACTGTCCGAACATAATGTATATAAGGAATATATAAATGCCGGTTGTCGAAAGACAAGTGTCAGATTTGATTCCAACCATACTTGCGAGAATATTGGAAAACTGACAATTGTGTCTGCTTTATCCATTCAAGAGGATAGGTTGACAGATATTGTTTCCAAATTGCAGGATGGACAGGTCCTTGTGATGGATGACATTGATTCGAGATATGGGCATCTGCTTTGGAAAGAAGCTATTAAGAATGATAGGGCAACCATCTCATTCGACCTGTATTACATGGGCATTGTGATGAATGTCGATAAAAGATTCAAACATGATTATATCGTAAACTTTTAGAATATGAAGATAACACGAGTATATACAAAGACCGGAGACGAGGGTATGACAAGTCTTGTCGGCGGTGTGCGCCTTAGTAAGGCTGACATTAGAATTGAGGCGTATGGGACAGTGGATGAACTGAACTCCCATATAGGTCTATTGTCAGCATACGTCACTGATGAGCACATAGATTCTGTATTGACAAGAATACAGTCTGACCTGTTTATCGTCGGTACACATCTTGCCACCGACCAAAGCCAGACACCATTGTATCCTTCCGCTATACTGCCTGAGGAGGAAGTCGGATTTCTTGAAAATGAGATTGATGCCATCCTCGGGGAATTACCCGAGAAACTTGGTTTTGTCCTTCCCGGAGGCAGCATATCCGCATCGCAAGCTCACGTATGCCGCACAGTGGGCAGACGTGCCGAACGCTGTGTCATCCGTCTTGCCAATGAAGCGACTGTAGGCAAGGAAATACTGCAATTTTTGAATCGTTTATCGGACTTTTTATTCGTTTTAGCTAAAAAACTGAATAATATTGATGGAAAAAGTGAAAAAATATGGCAGAAACCTTGTAAATAAGAATAAAATTATTACTTTTGCGGCAAAATTCAGACACTTTTAAAAATAGACACTATGTATTGGACACTAGAATTAGCATCGAAACTGGAAGACGCACCCTGGCCTGCAACCAAAGAAGAGTTGATTGACTATGCAATTCGCTCGGGTGCCCCGCTCGAAGTTCTCGAGAACCTTCAGGAGATTGAGGACGAGGGAGACGTATATGAAAGCATTGAGGATATTTGGCCTGATTATCCTACAAAGGAAGATTTCCTGTTTAATGAGGACGAATATTAAACTGATGAATCACAGAAGGCCGCTCTTTTCATTAAGAACGGCTTTTCTGTTTCTTTTCCTACTGGGTTTTGCTTATGCCAAGGCTCAGTACGACCCGTCGTTTTCTCATTATTGGGCTATGGAGCCGTCTTTCAACCCCGCCGCTGTGGGCAAGCAGTCGAAGATAAACGTTGCCGTGGCGTATAACATGACATTTGCGGGTTTTGAGCATAATCCCAAGACTATGTATGCATCCGGTGATATGCCTTTCTATTTCCTTAAATCATATCATGGAGTGGGAGTGCAGCTGCTGAATGACGAGATAGGTCTTTTCTCCCACAAACGTTTCGGGCTTCAGTATGCCTATCGCCATAAGCTCTTTGGCGGAATGATTGGTGTGGGAGTGCAGTTGGGAATGATCAGCGAGTCGTTTGACGGCTCCAAGGTGGATATGGAAGACTCTACTGACCCCGCCATTCCCACTTCTGAAGTGACTGGCTCTGGTATGGACTTGGGTGTGGGAATCTATTATACACATGGTGCCTGGTATGCCGGTTTGTCGATGCTTCATGCCACCAGTCCAAAGATAGAAATGGGCGAAAGACAGATTTTTAACATCGATAAAACGTATTATTTTACTTGTGGACACAATATTAAGCTAAAAAATCCGTTTTATAGCATAGAGCCGTCTTTGCTTGCGCGCACTGACGGCACTGCCTATCGTGTGGATGTTACAGGCAGGGTGAAGTATGTCAACGACAAGAAAATGATGTATGGAGGCCTGTCATACAGTCCGACAAACTCCGTGACGCTGCTTGTTGGCGGTATGTTTCATGGAATTTGCCTTGGCTACAGTTATGAGGTATATACCTCTGCCATCAGCATCGGCAACGGAAGCCACGAGATTTTCATAGGCTATCAGACTGATATAGACTTCGGCAAGAAAGGCCGTAACCGTCATACCAGTGTGAGATATCTATAAGATATACAAAATGTGAGATATTTATAAGAAGTACAAATGTGAGATATTTATAAGAAAAAGAAACGATATATATGAGAATGGCAAATATTTTCAAGGCTTTGGGCCTACTGTCGCTTACTCTGTTGATGGTGGCTTGCTTTGGCGGAAAGGTCACTTCGTCCTCGGGCGGAGAAGTAACCGGTGTGGGCGGACGTGCCTTCACAGAGCCAACTCCCTACGGCATGACCCTCATCAAGCGAGGTCATCTGCGTATGGGTATGGAGAAGCAGGACAGCCTATGGGGCAAGCAGACACCAGTGAAGGATATTTCGGTGGAAGGATTCTGGATGGACGAGACTGAGATTACCAATTCCCAGTATCGACAGTTTGTCAATTATGTGCGCGACTCAATCATTCGTGAGCGTCTTGCCGACCCGGCATACGGTGGCGACGAGACATACAAGATTGAGGAGGACAAGAACGGCGATCCCGTCACCCCGCATCTCAATTGGAAGAAGGCACTGCCGCGCAAGCCCAACGAGGACGAGCAGCGCGCCCTTGAGAGCATCTATACAACCAATCCGGTAACAGGCGAGAAGATGCTCGACTGGAAGCAGTTCAACTATAAGTATGAGATTTACGACTACACCACTGCCGCCCTGCGCAAGTATCGTCTTGACCCGTCAGAGCGCGTTCTCGACACCGATGTAAAGGTGGATGAGAATCTGGAGGTGTGGATTTCCAAGGACACTGCCTATGTAGATGACGAGGGACGAATCATACGTGAGACAATCAACCGTCCGCTGAGTGGTCCGTGGGACTTCCTCAATACATATATTGTGAACATCTATCCCGACACGACATGTTGGGTGAATGACTTCCCCAATGCGGACAATGAGGTGTATATGCGCAACTATTTCAGTAATCCTGCATATAACGACTATCCAGTGGTGGGAGTGACATGGGAGCAGGCTAACGCCTTCTGCGCATGGCGCACTGAATATCTGCTGAAAGGTCTTGGTCCGTCGGCACGCTTTGTACAACGCTATCGCCTGCCCACCGAGGCAGAGTGGGAGTATGCCGCACGCGGAAAGGACCAGACCGAGTTCCCGTGGGAGAATGCAGACGTGGCGAGTGGCAATGGTTGCTTCTTTGCCAACTTCAAGCCTGCCAACGGTAATTATACCAAGGACGGCAACCTCATAACGAGCAAGGTGGGAATATATTCTTCCAACAGCAACGGTCTGTTTGACATGGCTGGCAATGTGGCTGAATGGACAAGTACCGTATTTACCGAGGCTGGAGTGGAGGCGATGAACGACATCAATCCCCAACTGAAATACAATGCAGCCAAGGAAGACCCCTATCGCCTTAAGCGCAAGAGCGTGAGGGGAGGTTCGTGGAAAGATCCCGAAACATATATCAAGTCGGCTTGGCGCTCATCTGAATATCAGAACCAGCCACGCTCATACATCGGATTCCGATGTGTGAGGAGCCTTGCAAACACAACAAGTCAGAAATCACCTAAATCCAAGAAGAAATGACAGAATACAGTAAGTTCAATATGGTTTACCGACTGCAGAAATGGATGGACAGCGTGCCTGGCCAGACATTCCTCAATTATGCATATAGCTGGGGCGCATCGGTGGTTATCTTAGGTACATTGTTTAAGTTGACCCACCTTCCGGGAGCTAACTTCATGCTCTATTTAGGTATGGGTACCGAGGTGATTGTGTTCTTCCTCTCGGCATTCGACCGTCCCTTCGACAAGACTGCCGACGGTATGGACCTTGCCATTCATTCCGAGGAGGAGAATGAAGGCGAGCCCGCATCTGGGGGAGTTCAGGTTCAGGGCGGCGGCACTGTAATCATCGGTGGCGGAGGATTTGTTGGTGGCAGTGGAGCTGCTATCTCAGGAGAATCAGGAGTATCAGGAGAATCAGGAGAATCAGGAATGTCAGGCGGTTCTGTAATATCTGGAGGAAATGTCATTTCCGACGGGTCTGGTATCCCTGGCGGCGCTGTCATCGGCAGCGGAGTCGCTGGCTCGTCAGTTCCTCAGTCGGCTGATGCCTCTTGGATTCAGCAGCAACAGGAACTGTCGCCTGAGATGGAGGAGGCTACAACCAACTATGTGGCAGAACTCAACCGTCTCACAGAGATGCTTGCCAAGGTTTCAGAGCAGAGCGCACGTCTCACTCGCGACTCCGAGGAGATGGAAAACCTCAACCGCACGCTTACTGGTATATGCAAGGTTTACGAGATGCAGCTCAAGGGAGCAAGTGCGCAGATTGGCACTATCGACCAAATCAACGAGCAGTCAAGGCGCATGGCAGAGCAAATCGCCGAGCTCAACAAGATTTATGCCCGCATGATTGAGGCTATGACCGCGAACATGGGGAAAAGTTAGGAATTAGGATTAGGAATTAGAAATTAGGAATTGGGCTAAATAAAAATGGCAATAAAGAAACGACCAGTATCTCCCCGCCAAAAGATGATAAACCTGATGTATGTCGTCTTGATGGCTATGTTGGCACTCAACGTGTCAACAGAGGTGCTCAATGGCTTCTCCATTGTCGAGGAGAGCATCAGGCGCACATCTGCCAATGCGGCCAAGGAGAACAAGGTGATATATGACAATTTCGAAGCACAGCTTAAGGCCAACCCAGCCAAGGTGAAAGCCTGGTTCGACAAGGCGCAGACTGTCAAGAAGATGAGCGACTCGCTTTATAACCTCGCCGAGGAACTCAAACTCGCCATTGCCCGCGAGGCTGACGGTGATGACGCTGATGTCCACAACATCATCGCCAAGGACAACCTTGAGGCTGCCAATCAGGTGATGCTCGCTCCGGGACGTGGACGAGGTGGCGAACTCTTCAACGCCATCAACTCCTTCCGCTCGCGAATACTCGCTATGGTGGATGACCCTGAGCAGAAGCAGATTATAAGCAGTAACCTCACTACCGACATACCAAAGAATGCTGTCACCATGGGCAAGAACTGGCAGGAATACATGTTCGAGGACATGCCCACCGCAGGAGCCGTAACACTGCTCACCAAACTGCAGAGTGACGTGAGATATGCAGAGGGAGAGGTGCTTCACCGACTTGTGTCGAATATTGACGTTAAGGATATACGTGTCAACTCGCTCAACGCTTTTGTCATACCAAATGCGCAAACAATAGTTAGAGGTGACAAGTTCTCAGCACGCATCGTTATGGCGGCAATGGACACCACACAGGTGCCTGACAT
>JBJEAV010000299.1:8482-31674 GCA_051869395.1 Prevotella sp. | reverse complement strand
GGTATGGGCAAGTATATCGCACGTCCCGCAAATGTGGGACAAAATGTCACTATCACCGTGTCGAGCACCAATACGGGACGCCCGCAGCAGATGGGGCAGTTCACCTTCCAGGTGCGTAAGTTACCCGACCCGATGCCATATATTACGTTGAAAGACGAAAAGGGAGTTCCTACAAGATACAAGGGAGGAGGATTGTCCAAGGCAAGTCTTATGTCTGTTGACGGAATCGGTGCTGCCATTGACGATGGTATTCTTGATATCAACTTCCGTGTCATCAGTTTCGAGACAGTCTTCTACGACAATATGGGAAACGCAGTGCCGATGGTGAGCGATGGTGCTAATTTTTCTTCCCGACAAAAGGAAACGTTCCGAAAACTGTCGCGCAACAAGCGATTCTATATATCAAGTATTATGGCTGTTGGTCCCGACGGAATACAGCGTAAGTTATCAGGGGCGATGGAGGTCAAAATTAAATGAGGAATTAGGAATGAGGATTGACAAATTAGAATTTAGATATTAAGAGCTTATGAGAAGGATATTTCTTTTATTGATGATAATATGCGTGAGCGGTGCGGCCATGGCTCAGCCCAAGGCGCGTCGTAATGAGGCAAAGGCCAAGAAGGAGCAGCAGGGCAGCTCGGGTAATGCGCAGATGACAGTCCGCGCACGCGAGATGTTCCCGACATCCATCGACATGCCAGAGAACGTGGTATGGCGTAGGGACATCTACCGCGAGATTGACCTCAACAAGGAGGCCAACTCCACACTCTATTATCCCGTGGAGCCTGTGGGCAAGCAGATGAATCTCTTCACCTATATATTCAAACTCGCCCTCTTCGGATATATTCCCGTATATGAATACCGTCTTGACGGCAATGAGGACTATTCTGATGCTGCCAAGGTGAAGATGAAGACCATACTTGACAACTACCATATCTTTTACGAGGAGAAGGACGGCAAACTGCGCGTAGATAACAGTGACATCCCCTCAGCCGAGGTAAAGATGTTCTATCTAAAGGAGTCGGCATACTACGATCAGGCCAACTCCACCTTCCGTCGCAAGGTGCTCTCGCTCTGTCCCGTGATGATGCGCGAGGATGATTTCGGTGGCGAGGCATCGAAATATCCCCTTTTCTGGGTGAAATATACAGATCTTGAGCCTTATCTCAGCCGTCAGACCATGTCGGCGAGCAGTTTTAATAATGCCGCCACTATCAGTGCCGACGACTATTTCACCCTAAGCAAGTATGAAGGCAAGATTTACAAGACCAACAACCTGCTTGGCCGAACCTTGGCACAGTATTGTCCCACTGATTCCGCAATGGCGAAGGAACAGAAGCGTATTGAGGCAGAACTCCTGAAGTTCAGCAAGAATATCTATGGCGACCAGGCCCGCAAGGATTCCCTTGACAGTATAGCCAAACTCGACCCCAAGGTGGCTAAGAAGGCTCTCAAGGAGAAGAAGGCAAAGACTTCACGCCGTAGCTCAGGTACTGAGGCAAAGGCAGAGAAGAAACGTTCGTCTTCGACTAAATCATCCTCAGGCAGCGGCTCAGCCCGCGTTTCCGTCCGTCGCGAAAGACATTGATATATATATTAAAAAACGCTTATGAAGAAAATTTTAACCGCAATTATGTTTATGGCAGCCATGATGGTTGTCATACCCGCCAATGCTGGAGTTAACTTCGGTATCAAGGGCGGCTACAACATCACAAACTTCAGTTTTAGTGAAGATGTTATCTCCAAGGAGAACAAACAGGGATTTTTCATTGGTCCGAGTCTCAAGATTGGCATACCTGTGCTGCCTGTGGGTTTAGAGATAGCTGCACTTTACGACCAGCGCGATGCCAAGCTCTATGATGAGACAATTTCACAAAAATGCATCAATATCCCAATCAACTTGCGCTATGAGTTCGGTCTCGGTGATTTCGCGGGACTTTATCTCGCTGCGGGTCCCCAGTTCGGATTCAATATAGGCGACAAGAGATTTGGCTATGATGATGTAGCCAATGACTATAAGCTGAAGAATACTAATCTCAGTCTCAACCTCGGTGCCGGCATTCGTCTCCTCTCTCATCTTGAGTTAGGTTTCTGTTATAACGTGGCTCTTGGCAAGACTGGTGAGTTCGAACCTTATGACCTTATTGGTGTAGCCTATAACACAGGCAATGGAAAGAGCAATGCCTGGCAGATTTCCGCTGCTTATTATTTCTGATTGATTTTTCCTGCCTGTTATATAATAGATTACAGCGGGTCAACATCATAATAGATGACGAGCGAGTTAAACCGCTTGTCCTTTAAGATATCCGAGTGCGCCTTACGCAAGTATTGGCGCACTTTTTGCATATCTATGCCGTTCTCCAACTTTATCATTATCTTGCGGATGTTCAGTGACTTAACCTTTGCCACCGACGGCTTGTCGGGACCTAATACACGCTCGCCGAACCATATCCTCAGCTTGAATGACAACGTGGCAGCTGCACTTGCCACAACTTTGTCATCCCTGTGCTTTAGATACACATACACCAGCCTATAGTAAGGCGGATAGTGGAACTCCCTGCGCTCTGCAGTCACTCCCTCGTACATGGCCTCATAGTCGTTGTTTACAACCTGCTGCACTATGGGCAGTTCGGGACTCTTCGTCTGCAGTATCACCAGTCCGCGCTTACCTTTTCTTCCCGCTCTTCCGCCCACCTGCGCCATCATCATGAATGCGTGCTCGTATGCGCGGAAGTCGGGGAAGTTAAGCATCGAGTCGGCATTCAGTATTCCCACAACGCTCACGTTGGCAAAGTCAAGTCCCTTGCTGATCATCTGTGTGCCAATCAGTATGTTTGTCCTGCCCATGGCAAAGTCCGTTATGATGCGCTCGTAGGCGTTGCGTGTCTTGGTGGTGTCCAAGTCCATTCGCGCTACTCTCGCCTCGGGGAAGATGTCGCGTATGGAATCCTCAATCTTCTCCGTTCCGAATCCACGTGTGCGCAGTTCCGTACCCTCGCAGTTAGGGCATTTAGTGGGTATGGAATATGTGTAGCCGCAGTAGTGGCAGGTCAGTTGGTTGGTGTTGCGGTGTAGTGTCAGGCTCACGTCGCAGTGCTGGCAGTGGGGCACCCATCCGCACTGTTTGCACTCAATCATAGGTGCAAATCCGCGCCTGTTCTGAAACAGTATTGCCTGCTTGCCCTCCTCCAATGCCTTGCGCACCTCGGCGAGCAGCATAGGCGAAAACGGTCCCGTCATCATCTTCCTGTGCTGCAAGTCCTTGACATCCACGATGCGGAACTCCGGCAGCTCTATTCCCTCGTATCTCTGAGTAAGGGCAACATATCCGTATTTCCCGGTCTTGGCATTATAGAATGACTCAATGGATGGTGTGGCGGTGCCGAGCAATGTCTTCGCGCCATACATCGATGCAAGTACGATAGCCGCACTGCGGGCATGGTATCGCGGTGCGGGGTCCTGCTGTTTGAATGAAGTCTCATGTTCCTCGTCGATAATCACTAGACCCAAGTTCTGGAATGGCAGGAATACCGCCGACCTTGCCCCTAAGATTATGTCATACGGGTCTTTCGACATTTGCTTCTGCCATATCTCCACCCTCTCGCCGTCAGAGTATTTCGAGTGATAAATACCCAATCTTCTTCCAAACACCTTCTGCAGCCTGTCCATTATCTGCACCGTAAGTGCAATCTCAGGCAGCAGATAGAGCACCTGCTTTCCCTCGTCCAGTGCGTGCTGGATGAGATGTATGTAAATCTCCGTCTTTCCGCTCGATGTCACACCGTGCAGCAGTGTCACGTTTTTCCTCATCATCGAGAAGAGGACGGCATTGTATGCGTCCTGCTGTGCTGTGCTGAGCTTCTGTATGTTTTCGGGATGCGGTTCGCCAGCGTGGTTGAGCCTTCCCACCTCCTTCTCGTATGTCTCCAGCATACCGCGTTTAGTTAGCTGGGTGAGGGTGGGGAGGGTGGAATGTGTGGCGTTCATTAGCTCGTCGCGCGATATTTCTGTGATGGTGACTCCTTGCTCCACCTCATCCCAGTGGGATAGCTGCAGGTATCCGAGAAATGCCGCCAGTTGCTTTTCTGCGCGGCATAGCATGTTGATAGCCACATGCAGAGCCGCCACGTTTCTGTATTTCTCCGTGAGCCTGATGTAAGTCTCCGTTTTGGGCTTGAATTCCTCTTCCTGCTTAAGTCCCGAGGGCATGGCAGCCTTATACACGTCGCCGATAGGTGCGAGATAATACTCCGCAATCCACTGCCACAGTTTCATCTGTCTGTCGAGCATCATTGGCTTGTCATCCACTATGTCAATGATTTCCTTTATCTTATATTCCCCCTTGGGGGTGTCGTCGTGTGTCCTCACCACAATACCCACGTAAGTTTTCTTTGGTCCGAAGGTCACGATTACCCTCACACCGAATTGCATCCGTTCCCTCAGTCTTTCGGGCACGGAGTATGTGAAGAAGCCCTCAAGGGGCACAGGTAGCATCAGGTCAACGTATCTCATATTATTGTCATTGTCGCAAATCGTCGGCAAAGATACAAATAATTCTTTTGCTATGCAAGTAAAACACAAAAAAAATATCACACTTGTATCATGCCGATTGTCACACTTGTACAAAGTGTAGTTTAACTATTTTGGTTGACAAATTATGTTCTGGAATTTAAACCTTTTGGACATTCATACGTCATATTTAATGTATTATCATTTTATCCCGTCTTGGCAGAGACGACTGTAAAGTCAGGAAACACTCCACAAAACAAATTAATTCTAAAACATTTATGAGAAGTAAAATCATTGCATTTTTGGCATCGGCACTAATGGTGCCATGCTTCGCAGAAGAGAATCCAGCTTTGTTGGTCAAGACGGCTGAAACAGAGCAGGAAGTTGGTTTGGCCGACATAGGCAAAGTGACTTACACAGACACGGACATGGTGATTGTCAAGAAAGACGGCGGCACGATGTCTATTCCTATGGATAACATCGTCAGCATGTCATTCACCTCGCTGCAACCATCGTCGATAAGCATGACTATGGATGATGCAGAAAAAAGTGAAGCCATATATACCATCAATGGTGTGAAGACTGGCAATACAGACGACAAAGGAATATATATAATAAAGGTGGGTAAGGAGACACGCAAGATCGTAAGATGAAAAGGATACTGACCAGTTTTATTCTCTGCGTTGTCATTGTTGAGTTGGCAATGGCACAGCGCGCATTGAAAATCCAGCGCACAAATGGTGTGAACGACTATGCACCGGTATCAATGATTGACGAAATAACATTCTCGGAAGACCTGAGACAATTTACCATTGTGTCGGGAACAACCAAAACGACGGTAAACTGTGAAGAGGTGGCTTGTATGGGGTATGCTGAGACTCCAAGTTCATTTCTCGTGACTTACAATGGCAAGTCTGCCACTGTAGATAATCCATATCTGCTCGATGGAGTAACAGCAGAAGTGGATGGAGCGTATGTGGCTGTTGTCAACAGTAATATCGATACTGAGATGACATTCGAACTGACAGGCGAGACCGTCTGTGGAGGGTTTATCTACACTGCATCCTATAAGAGCACCATTGTGATGAACGGTGTGAGTATAACCAATCCCAATGGTCCCGCCATTGACATCGAGTGCGGCAAACGCATTGCCATGGAACTGAAGAAGGGCACCGTGAACACCCTTGTGGATGGACAGGGCGGCGACTGGAAGGCTGCATTGTATTGCAAGGGACATCTTGAAATTGACAAAGCCGGTACTCTCAACGTGACAGGCAACACGAAGCATGCCGTCAGTGCGGGTGAATATATCCAGTTGAAGAAGTCCGACGGCATGATAAATATCCTTGCAGCAAAGTCGGACGGAATACACTGCAAGCAGTATTTTCTTGCTAATGGATATACTGTAAATATCCAAGGTGTGGAAGGAGACGGAATACAGGCCGAGATGAGTGGCGACGACCCATACGAGGAAGACTATCCCGACGGTTCGCTGTGGATTCAAGGCGGCACGTTCAATATTACCTGTTCGGGTGACGATGTGTCAGGACTGAAGGCAGACACCGACATCAACATCAATGCCGTCAAGAGCACTCCCGTAATCAATATCACAATGACAGGCAACGGAAGCAAGGGAATGAAGGCTGACGGCAACGTGAATATCGAGGCTGGAGACATTATCATCAACAATTCGGGAGACACTTATGATGACGGCACTGAAGTGCAGTCGGCCAAATGCATCAGTTCAGACACTTCAGTAAGTATCAGTCAGGGCAACATCCGCCTTTCCACGACTGGCGTAGGGGGAAAATGTATCAAGACTGACGGTGCGCTCGTTATAGGAGATTCGAAAACAAATGAAGGTCCTGTGCTTGTGGCCTCTACCACTGGAGGAACGTCAAAGTCCTATGCTGCTGCCATGCCGTTTGGTGGTGGCGGAGGCGGTCCGGGCGGAAGGCCTGGAGATTCGAACAATACTGAATCTTCGGCAAAAGCCATCAAGGCAATGGGAGTCATCAACATATATGGAGGTGAAATCACAGTAAACACACAGAGCAGCGGTGCCGAGGGCATAGAGTCGAAAACGAGCATCAATATTGCAGGAGGCCAACTTTATCTGAAATGTTATGACGATGCCATCAACAGCAGTGGTCCGATTGTGTTTGACGGTGGCATCACCGTATGCTGCTCCACAGGCAATGATGCCATTGATTCCAACTACGGCAAGGCAGGGGCTATTGTTATTGGCGACGGTGTAGTGTTGGCATATAGCACCAAAGGAGGAGCAGAGATGGGATTCGATTGCGACTCCAATTCCTTCATTCAGATCAAAGGCAATGGAATAGCCATCAGTGTTGGTGGTAGTCAGGGAGGTTCAGGCAGTTCTACCCTTGCAACAGCATCTCAAGGATATGCTTTCGTCACCTCTTCAATCAACTTCCAGTCAGGTTATTATTATTCGCTTGCCAATAGCTTAGGGGACAATCTCGTGACGTTTAGCCTGGAAGGCAATGTGAGCAGCAAGAGTTCTTTCTTCACGGCTTCATCCATGCAGAAGGGCAGCAGTTATACGCTGAAATACAGTGCCAACGAACCCACAGGTGCCACCACTTCATTCCATGGTGTGATGATGGGGTGCGAAATGACTAACGAGAAGACCTTGACAAGCTTCACCGCAAAATAGAATCTTGAGTTATGTTATATGCCTCTCTCCGCCCAGTCGCTGCGGTCGAGGTTGCGATAGCCCACGGCTTCGGCTATGTGGTTGAACTGAAGTTGGGGCGATGCGGCGAGGTCGGCTATGGTGCGCGCCACTTTTAGGATGCGGCCGTAGGCGCGGGCTGAGAGTTTCAGGTGTTCCATAGCCATACGGAGCGTCTCCAAGGACTTGTCATCGGGTTGCGCATATTCGCGGAGCATTCGCTCGGTCATCTGTGCATTGCAGTGGATGCCGGGATAGTCGCGATAGCGTTCCTCCTGAATCTTGCGGGCGGCAATGACACGCTCGCGGATGGAGGCACTTGGTTCGCCTGGCTGCATACGCGAGAGGTCGCTGAAACTGACTGGCTGGATTTCGCACTGAATATCGATGCGGTCGAGAAGCGGACCGCTTATCTTGTTCATATATCTCTGGATCTGTCCGGGGGTGCAAACGCAATGATGAGTGGGGTCGCCGAAATATCCGCAAGGACAGGGATTCATCGACGCCACGAACATGAAGGAACAGGGATATTCGACAGTGTATTTGGAGCGGGAGATGGTAATCCTGCGGTCTTCGAGCGGCTGGCGCATTACCTCAAGGACGGAACGGTTGAACTCGGGCAGCTCGTCGCAGAAGAGCACTCCGTTGTGGGCGAGTGAAATCTCGCCTGGCTGGGGATTGTTGCCGCCGCCGACGAGGGCAACCGAAGATATCGTATGATGGGGTGAACGGAAGGGACGCTGGGAGATGAGCGATGTGTCGCGACTGAGCTTTCCCGCCACACTGTGTATCTGTGTGGTCTCAAGACTCTCGTGAAGCGAGAGGGGAGGAAGGATGGAAGGCAAGCGCTTTGCCATCATGGACTTACCACTGCCCGGAGGACCAATCATAATGAGATTGTGACCTCCCGCAGCCGCCACTTCCATGGCACGCTTTACTGACTCTTGTCCCTTGACATCTGCAAAGTCGAGGTCGAACTGGCTCTGCTGCTGATAAAATATAGTGCGAGTGTCGATACGCTCGGGTGAGAAGTCCTTGGTGCCGTTGAAGAAATGTATCACGTCGGAGAGGTTGTCCATGCCATAGACGTCGAGGTTGTTCACTACGGCAGCCTCCCGTACGTTTTCGCGTGGGACTATGAGTCCGCGGTATTTTTCCTTGCGGGCACGGATGGCTATGGGCAGTGCGCCACGAATGGGGCGCAATGAACCGTCGAGACCAATCTCTCCCACAAGAATGTACTCGCCGAGATGCTCGCTATCTACCTTGTTGGCAGTTGCCAATATGCCGATGGCGAGGGGAAGGTCGTAGCCGCTGCCTTCCTTACGGATGTCAGCAGGCGAGAGATTAATTGTAATCTCTGCAATGGGCATCTTGAATCCGCAGTTGTTGATAGCAGCCTTTATACGGTCATAACTTTCCTTAATGCTTGTATCGGCAAGTCCGGAAAGATGAAACATCACACCACGGTCACTGTTTGTCTCTACAGTGACGGTGATTGCCTCAAGCCCCATTACGGCGGCGCAGTACGTTTTGACTAACACTTGTCCTTTGGAAATTAAGAATTAAAAAATATGAATTAAGAAACGAAGTTCGACGAAGGTCAATTTGGTTTTATATACCCTTTGCCTTGAAGGCGAGGGCATACATTTTCATCTGCTTCATCATGGCGAGAAGACCATTGCTGCGGGTGGGACTGAGATGATCTTTGAGACCGATTCTGTCAATGAAGTATAGGTCGGCATCGATGATTTCCTGAGGGGTGTGGTCGGTGAGGACACGGATGAGGAGCGCAATGATGCCCTTAACGATTAGTGCGTCGCTTTCGGCGGAGAAGCGGAGCTTGCCGTCCTCATTGTCGCACTGGAGCCATACGCGGCTCTGACATCCATCGATGAGGTTGCTCTCGGTCTTGTATTTCTCGTCCAAAGGTGCCTGTTCGTTACCTAAGTCGATGAGCAATTGATACTTGTCCATCCAGTCGTCGAAACCAGAGAACTCGTCGATTATCTCGTCTTGTATTTCATTTATAGTCATACCTTTTTTTGAATTTACAAATTAGAAATTAGGATTTACAACTTTCAATTTTTCAATCTTTCAATTTTTCAATCTTGAAAAGCTTGTCGCTTTGGCGGATTTTTCCCGGAACGGGAATAGAGACGTGGGTGCCTTTGGGAGCATAGTCAACGGGGTCGAGTTCGAGACGTATCTCCTTGGCTTCAAGATACATCACTCCTGTGGTTGGCCCGGTGACGAGGAGTTTGTCTCCAAGTTTGAAGTCTGCCGCCTCCACGGTGAACTCGGCCACACCGAGCTTGCTGAAATACTTCACTCCCTTGCCTATATACACCTTGCGCTCTGTGGCGTTTGAACCGTAGTTCTTGTTCCATTCGCCGAGAGTCTGTCCCTGATAATAACCGTCCCAGAATCCGCGGTTGAAGACAGTGGCAAGCTGGCGGTCCCATTCGTCTTTCTTCTCGTCGGTGAAAGTGCCTTCGAGCACGCTGCGTATCGCCTCCTTGTATGTCCTCACAACTGTATATACATACTCAGGGCCTCGCGCCCTACCCTCGATTTTGAACACCCTTACTCCCGCCTCCATCATGCGGTCGATGAAACGCACGGTTTTCAGGTCCTTGGGACTCATTATATACTTGTTGTCAATCTCAAGCTGGTTGCCGGTTTCTGCATCAGTCACCACGTATGAGCGTCGGCATATCTGTATGCACTCA
The DNA here is from genome assembly GCA_051869395.1 of Prevotella sp. Taxonomy (GTDB): domain Bacteria; phylum Bacteroidota; class Bacteroidia; order Bacteroidales; family Bacteroidaceae; genus Prevotella. The sequence continues at coordinate 21,732 of JBJEAV010000299.1, read as the reverse complement.
CCACGGTTGGCTGAGCGTCCCGCATTGGCGAGACTTAGATAGCACTTGCCGCTTATTGCCATACAGAGTGCGCCGTGGCAGAACATCTCGATGCGTATGGGTTGGCCCGAAGGACCGCAGATATTCTGCTCAATGGCAAGACGATGGATTTCAGCCACTTGGTCCATATTGAGTTCGCGTGCCAATACGACCACGTCGGCAAACTGGGCATAGAAGCGCAGAGCCTCTATGTTGCTGATATTGAGTTGGGTGGAGAGATGGACTTCCTGCCCGACAGAGTTGCAGTAGGTCATTACCGCCACATCGCTTGCAATGACTGCTGAGATACCGGCCTCGTGTGCCGCATCCACAATTTCGTGCATCGTGGGGATGTCCTCACCATAGATTATGGTGTTTACAGTGAGATAGGTCTTTATGCCGTGCTCGTTGCATGTGGCAGCGATTTCTCGCAGGTCGTCAATAGTGAATGCGCTTGCAGAGCCGGCGCGCATATTCAGCTTTCCGATGCCGAAATATACGGAGTCGGCTCCAGCCTGAATGGCAGCCGACAAGCTTTCCCTTGAGCCTACGGGAGCCATGATTTCATATAGAGATAAATCTTTGTCCATTTGGGTGCAAAGTTAATGTAAATTGGAGACAAAACAAAATAAAATCCGCTTTTTTTAGTGTTTTCCTCATTTTTTTTATAACTTTGCCCCCTCAATAATCGAATAAATAGTATTTTTAGAGATGAAGAATTATATAATAATATGTATAATGGCACTTTTTTTAGGTGGCTGCAACAATGGAGTGGATAGGCTGAAAGAGGTTGAGACCAATAATAAATTGGGAATGAAAACCGTGAAAATTAACGGTATGACTCCCGTGAAGAATCAGGGGAGGGGCAGTGCTTGTTGGGCATACGCCATGCTTGCTGCCATCGAAACCACGCATATCTCGATGGGTGACTCGGTGAACTTGTCGCCTGCTTGGGCGGTGAGGGCTTTGATGGAGGATGCCTATGTGAGAAACGTGATGACGAAAGGAGCAGACAGGGGAAGCGCAAGAGGTATGGGCATGACTCTGCTGAATATCATTCGGAAAGACGGAATAGTGCCTTACGACTCTTATCCCGACAGGGATGGAAGAGGTGCGCCCACAGGAATGATTCTCAATAAAACAAGACTTATAGCAGAAAAGGCGGTGAACTCAAGGAAGGGACCTAAAGTGTATCAAAATGCACTTGAGGATATGCTTGACGATGCCATGGGATACCGACCGAGGAATGTGTATATGTACAGTGCGCAATACACCCCGTTGGAGTTTGCTCACAGTGTATGCCGAGAGGATGAGTACAGGGGTATTGCCAGTTGTACGCATCATCCCTTCGGAGAGTGGTTTGTGATGGAAACGGCGGACAACTGGGAAAGCAACTCATTCTATAACATGAAGATAGAGGATCTGATGGCGATTGTGGAGCAGGTCGTGATAGAAGGCAAGGGAGTCTGTTGGGAAGGTGACATCTCAGAAGACGGTTTCAGCTTCAGGAAGGGCATCGCTGACTTGGATTTGCCCAAGGGCAAGGACGTACAGCAGGAAAGGCAGAGGGAAATAGAGTCATATAAAACAACCGACGACCACTGTATGGCAATCGTCGGCTTGGCTTGCAATGCAAGCGGGAAAACCTATTATATTATGAAAAACTCATGGGGAACTGACAATCCCTACGGCGGGCTGATGTATATGTCGGAAGACTATATGAGGATGAAGACCATTGCGGTGATTTTGCCATGGCAGAAAAACAGTGAGTCATCTACCACCCAACCTGCTTCTCAACACGTCCGGAATAGGTCTCAACGATTAGACGGACACTGTCTGTGGGGATTGAGTCGTGAGGAATGCTTAGGAAATACTGTGTGGAGTACTTTTCGGGCACTTCTCCCTGTGAGTGGAGCAAGGTGAGATGAGTGGTGGTGCGTCCGTCGTCGGCAGTGGTAATGGCTGTGCGCAGCATACCTATGGTCTGATGGGCATCTTCTACAGACGTATTCCCTATCTTAAGCCAAATCGAGAGGTTGAGGTATTTTTTGTTCTTGCTTGTCCACAGGCTCTCGAATGTGACCGGGTCGGTGACAACCTCCTTGACGGAGTCTCTCGGGATGACGGTGGGAACAAGCCCGATGCTGATAATCTCTGCCTTGCCTTCGCCAAGACGATTATAATATGCCACAGTGCGGTAGGTGGAGTCGGCTGTGGTAATCCATTTAGCCGTAACGGGTTGGCTGACAATGAGTTTTTCATCATTGTCAGTCATGATATAGTCGATGGACTTGTCGCCATTGGCATGGGCGGTCATAAGGTCGCCCATTGTGAGCGAGTTCTCCCCCGTTCCCTTGTCATAGCTGTCAGTCTCACAAGCAGCGAGCAATATCGCCGCGAATAAAAAACAAAGTATCCTCATCCCTAATTCCTCATTCCTAATTCCTAATCTTCATCTGGTTCACCGCCGGATTAGCATACATCGTGAGAATGCGCTCGCGCAGGAAAGCCTCGTCCTTGTTGGGTATGGAAATCTTGGCAAGCTGCGCTGCGAGATAATTCTCAAACGTAGCCTTGTCCTCTGGAGTGTAGTTGGATGCCATCCTGTCACCACCTTCGAGCAAGTCGATGGCTATGTAGTTGTTGGGGTAGAGCCGATAGTTGGCATGTATGTTGCGGTCGATATGCTCGGCGATGATGCGGAAGATATCGGTCTTGGGAGTATCTTCGGGGATAGAAGCGAGGAAATCGTTGATGCAGGGAGCACAATGATAATGGATACGCCCTTTGTATCCCATGATACCCGTCTTCATGCTCAGCACATCGTCAGCCTTGGTTTTCTTCCATCCCTCGACATCTCGCTTGAGCTGGAACTCCTGCGCCTTGAGCCAGTCGCAGGGGTCATACTCATAGCTGATAGCCACAGGCACGATGTTCAGTTGCTGTAGGCGCTGGGTTATAGGCCCTTCGCCGCCCATAGCCATCATCTTGATGATAGACTCCTGAGTGCGGTCGTTGCTATCCTTAGCCCTTCCCTCGCGCTGTGCAATCCAGATGTTGTCGTGCTTCGAGTTGATTACCAAGTTCATGTATTCAGCCATGGTACGGCTGTTGACAAGCATCTCGCGTATGCCGGCACTTCGCTTCACGATAAACGACTTGTTGACCCTTACGAGGTCTTCAATCCATGGTGCCGCCAGAAGGTTGTCGCCGATGGCAATCTCGCATGTGGTGCTGAATCCCGCCTCGATGAGCATGACATCCAGAAAAGCCGAGTCGAGGACAATGTCGCGGTGGTTGCTGACGAAGGTGTATCTTCCGCCCTTGTCTATGGCGGAGTAATCCATGTCGCAGCCCTTGCTTGCCTTGGCGAGAAGGTCCTTGAGGAAGGGATAGCAGAAAGCTACCTGGAAATCAAGGTTGGTCTTACACTGCATCAACTTGGCAGTCAATGCCTCAAACGGCACTTGCGGGAAGATATATCCCACAATAGCCTTAAACTGCTCGTCGGCAATCAGTCTGCCGAACACTTCGTGCAGTTCCTCCGGCTCGAAAGGCCGGATGCTGTCAAACTTCTCTGGTATGTTCATAACAAAATTCCTAATCCCTAATTCCTAATTCCTAATCCCTAAAACTGATTCTCAACAATATCCGTCAGCACATCGCTCATCTTCAGTCCGGCTGCCTTTACCTGTTGTGGAATGAAGCTGGTGGCAGTCATACCCGGAGTTGTGTTGATTTCGAGCAGGTGAATCTTGTCAACAGGTTCTCCGTTGCTGCCAATACCCTTGCCGATGATATAGTCGATGCGGATGATGCCGTTGCAGTGGAGGATGTCGTAGATATGGCTGGTGAGTTCGGCCACACGCCTTGAAGTTTCCTCGCTCAGGCGGGCGGGAGTGATTTCCTGAACCTGACCGTTGTATTTAGCATCATAGTCAAAGAACTCATTGCTCGTAACCACCTCTGTGGCAGGCAGTACCACCGACTTGGTCTTTGTCTTATAGCATCCGATGGAAATCTCTGTACCCTCCAGATACTGTTCCACCATAACATCAGAACATTCGAGTATCGCCTTGCGGATGGCAGGAGCAAGCTGGTCCTTGTTCTTAACCTTGGAGACACCGAAACTGCTGCCGTCGGCGGCAGGCTTGACGAAGCAAGGCATACCGATGCGCTTCTCCACCTCGTCTTCGCTGACCACCTCCTCATATCCCTTGCGGATAAGCAGGCTGTCGGCCACGCTTACTCCATATCCGCGCAGATACTGGTTGAGCACGAACTTGTCGAAAGTCATTGCCTCGACAAGCACTCCACTGGTGGAATAAGGTATTCCCACGAGGTCGAGATAGCCCTGCAGGATTCCGTTTTCGCCTGGTGTGCCGTGGATGGTGATGTATGCGTAGTCAAAATAAACCGTCTTTCCGTCCTTCTTGAATGTGAAGTTGTTGAGGTCAATCTTAGATGATGTACCGTCGCCGAGATCAACTTTCCAGTCGAGTCCCTTGATATCAACAATGTAGATGTCATACCTCTCTTTGTCAAAGAAAGAGTATAGCCCCTGAGCGGAGCGCAGCGATACGTCGTGCTCCGATGAATCGCCACCGCAAATGATGGCTACTTTTCTTTTTGTCTGTTCCATAATATATTAATGTATGAACTTAAATCCTTTAATATTTTAATTTTTCAATATTTCAATATTTCAATTTTTAACCCTCCCTCTCCACTTTTGTATCAGTGCTTCCATATCTTCGGGCAGAGGTGACGTGAAGTCCATCTGCTTGTGGGTAGTGGGATGCACGAAACCAAGGGTTCGGGCGTGCAGAGCCTGACGTGGACAGAGTTTGAAGGCATTATTCACATACTGCTTGTAATTGGCAGTCCTCTCGCCACGTAGAATCTCCGTGCCTCCATATCGCTCGTCGCTGAAAAGCGGATGACCGATGTGCTTCATGTGGGCACGAATCTGATGTGTCCTTCCGGTTTCGAGGATACATTCCACGAGGGTGACATATCCGAAACGCTCAAGCACCCGATAGTGGGTGACGGCACTCTTGCCGATGTCGCTGCCCACGGGGAAGACTGCCATACGAAGCCTGTCCTTGGGGTCGCGACCGATATTGCCTTCGATAGTCCCGCTGTCCTCAACGAAGTTCCCCCATACGAGAGCGTTATACTGGCGGTGGGTGGTCTTGTTGAAAAACTGCGCACCGAGCGAGGTCTTTGCATCGGGTGTCTTCGCCACGACAAGCAATCCGCTGGTGTCCTTGTCGATACGGTGTACGAGTCCCACCTGCGGGTCGTTGGGGTCGTATGAAGGCAAGTCGCGCAGATGCCATGCAATGGCATTCACCAAAGTGCCGGTGAAGTTACCGCATCCGGGATGAACCACCATACCCGCAGGTTTGTTGATTACCATTAGGTCTGCGTCCTCATATACGATGTCGAGCGGTATGTCCTCAGGTTCGATTGAAGTCTCGAATCTCGGTCGATCGAGCATCAGTGTGACGATGTCCCCCGGCCTCACCTTGTGGTTGCTCTTCACAGGTTTGTCGTTTACATGCACATATCCTGCGTCGGCAGCCTTTTGGATGCGGTTGCGCGAAGAGTGCTGCAGTTTCTCGCACATGAACTTGTCCACCCTTGTGGGAACCTGTCCTGGGTCCACCTCAAAGCGAAAGTGCTCATAGAGTTGCTGCTGCCCCTCGTCGATGTCCTCGTCTATATATTCATTAATGTTATCTTCTGCCATTATTCCAATTGTTGCTTGATGTTTATTCCGGCATGGTAACCTCTTCAAAGTCATCAGCCTCCTGTGTGTCGAAATGCACGTCTTCGCCTTCATCCGTGATATGGATGTCTGCTGAACCGTCATATTCACCGTTGCCTATCAATAGCGTCAGTGGCAGTTCGATGGATATTCTGTCACCCACATTCAGGCGTCGTCCCCTGCTGACGATTCCATACACCCAGTCCTTCTCGCCTATGACTATTTGCGGCTCAAGGAGTTTGAATCCCAAAGCCGTCAGCTTAGCCGTAGCCTCCCTGACACTACTGTTGTCGATGATGTCGGGAATAGCCACAGTGGGGGAAGAGGGTGAATTGACAGTGACGTAAATGGTATGCCCTTTCTTTACGTTAGTCCCCTCTCCCGGACTTTGTGCAAGCACACATTCGGCGGGCATTCTCTTGTTGTAACCAGAGTCGCTCACCATTATCCCGAGACCGTTTCGTTCAAGCAAGTCAGCAGCCCTGTTGAAGTCCATACCCGTCAGGTTAGGCACTGGCACACCTTCTCCATGGTGGGTGTAGATGTCAAGTCCATACTTGACTCCCACGCACAAGAGAATAACCGTGAGCAACATTGCCAAAAGGTTTCCCCATAGGTATTTGCTGAGAAACTTGCCGAAGAATTCCTTTGATTCCATTACCTTATTATATAAATTAGGATGCAAAGATACACCACTTTGTTGACAAATCAAAGAAAACGGCTTGTTTTTTTTGATTTTTTAGATGTTATGGGATAAAAGACAAAAATAAATCCTCCCGGACATCACTGCCAGGGAGGATTAGATTAATAATCTTTTGTATTATTACAATATGAACTAAAATTAATCACAATGTGAAGTTTACACCAAGACCAATGACGCGGTTGGTGCGGGTGAAGCTGTCGCTGATGCGCGGTGTCTCGCTCGTCACCTTGTTATAATCGTCATAGAGTGTCTGGAAGTAGGCGGCATTGATTTTCACCTTGTCGGTGACATTGACACCAACGCCGAATCCGAAAGAGTAGGAGTTGACATTGAATGAGATGTCGTTCATTCCGGCATCTTTCATGCCATACTGAGTGCGCTGGCCTCCGGCACTGACAGTGATGACCTTGTTGATATCCCACTCTGCACCGAGAAGATACTCGTTGGTGTCGTCGAGCATTTCCTTTGTCCACTGCTTGGTGTCCTGGTCGAAATAGTGATGCCATCCTGCCATGACGCGCAGTGAGGGGAGAATCTCATACTGGGTACCCACGGTGAGGAGTGCGGGTGAATCCTCAGCAACGCTGTTGCCATCGGCAAACTTGTCGAGCATTTCTATACCTTCGGCACTCAGACTGTTGGCAGCCTTGTTCTTGAGTCTCATGCGGGTCTTGAACTCATATTTGGCGGCGAGGTTGAGCTTGCCTGTCTTATAATCCACACCGATGATAGGAGCAACGCCCCAACCGGTCTGGTCGCAGTTGAGTTCGATATCCTGTGATGCAACACCAAGCTTGGTTGCCTGTGCGGCAGCACCGGCGAGCTGTTGTGCAGCCTCGGCATTGCCCATGCCTTCCATCATTCCTGCATACTTGTTGAGAGTAGCCGCAAGTTCGGTGAAGTGCTGTGAGGCATTAACCATCTCCGACTGTCCTGCATTGACATGCTCGATGTTGATGTCCTTGACATATCCGTAGTAGTTGGCTGAGCCATAGAGCATTCTCAGGCCTCCATATACTGAGAAGTTGTCGGTGAGCTTATATGCAGCTCCAAGAGTGAAGCCGTAGTAATACTGGCGTCCGCGCATATATGAGTCAAACTTGTATTTGTCGCCCATCTTGTGGTCAGCCATTCCGGGAATGCCAAAGGCTCCGAGTGTCTGATAAAGCTGGTTGATGGATGGAGCGACTGTTGTAAGCGAACCCACCACCTGCTCAAATGAACCAAGTCCGTAAGGGAACTCGCACTTGCCCCCGCCGCCGGTGATGGCAAATCCAAACTGATAGCTCCACTTGTCCTTGTTGTATGCTATCTGCAGCGACGGCACGATAGGAGCGTCGGCGTTGCCCTCAAACTTATGGAGAGACTGACCAGGGTTGCCGGCATTGTTGACAAAGAGAGGAAACGTGGTTTCCACGGTGCGGGTCTGATGAGCATTCTGGAGATTTAGCGACACGTGGATGCCGTTGCCCAAGAATATCACTCCGGCGGGATTGCTATATACTCCGTCGATGCCAATCGCGGCGTCGCGTGCCGGATTTCTCAAGAACTCAATACTTTGGTTGGTGTTTGTGAGCAGTCCTCCTGCCCAAGCGTTCATTACGTTTACTGCCGCCATTATCGTGAGGCAGCACAATCTAATCTTCTTCATTTAAACAAATATTTTCAAAAATTCGCCGCAAAGGTAGTAAAATTGTTCTGTATTTCCATGTTTTAGCCATAAGATTTAAGTATTATTAATATTTATTTAGTTTCGATTTAAATCACTCTTCGTTCCGTGCCTCCTTGTTCAGAGTTGGATAGCTGATGCGGGCATGATAGATGGTCTTGAGTTTCTCGATGAGGACAGTCTTGGCATAGGATATGTCGCGGAAAGTGATGGGACACTCACGGAAGAAGCCGTCAGCCACCATACCGTCTATAAGTGTGTTCACCATATCACGGATGGTTGTCTCGGTGTAATCCTTTAGCGAACGTGAAGTTGCCTCCACCGAGTCAGCCATCATCAGGATAGCCTGCTCACGTGTGAAGGGGTTAGGTCCGGGATAGGTGAAGAGCAGTTCGTCGATGTCCTCGTCGGGATGCTCGTTCTTGTATTTGATATAGAAATACTTGGTCTTTCCCTGTCCATGGTGAGTGGAGATGAAGTCGCGTATTACGCTTGGCAGGTTATATCTCTCAGCCATTTTCTGTCCTTCGGTTACATGGCTGATAATCATCGATGCGCTTTCCACTTCGGTGAGGCTTGCGTGCGGATTGATGCCCGACTGGTTTTCGGTATAGTATGCGGGATTGAGCATCTTTCCTATGTCGTGATACAGTGCACCGGTCCTCACAAGTTGGCTCTTGGCACCGATTTTGTTTGCAATCTCAGCGGCAAGATTGCCCACCTGGATTGAATGTTGGAATGTGCCAGGCGCCACCTCGCTCATTCTTCTCAGCAAGGGATTGTTGGTATTGGAAAGCTCGATGAGGGATATGTCGGAAGTGAATCCGAAAGTTTTTTCGATTATATACAACAATGGATATGCAAATAGCAGAAGTATTCCATTTACTATTATATAATGATAAGGCGTGGTGTCGAATTCCTCCATTGCCGACATCCTGATAAGGTCGTATGAGAAATTCATTACCGCTGCCACCAACGCCACAAGGAATGCCGTCTTGAATATCTGCGAGCGATACTGCAATTCGCGCAGTGAGTAGATGGCAGCCAGACCCGATACCGTCTCGATGATGATGAACTCGAAGGGATGCTGCAGCATACATGCACACGTCATAATCATTATGACATGGGCATAGAAAGCAGTGCGGGAGTCCATAAACACCCTGACGAACATCGGCACCATGGCATAAGGTATGATATAGACGTGCCCGATGGTGTTGTGTACGAGCAACGATGTCAATCCAGTGAAGATAATGATGAGGGTATAGAGCATTGCCACGCTTCGTGGCTTGTCGAAATAGTCACGTCTGAAAAGCGAAAGGTAGATGGTGAGGAAGGATATGAGCATCAGCACATACAGTAATTCTCCCAAGACAGTCAGCCTTATCTGCATCTCGTCGCTGTTGCGCTTTTCGTTTTCCTTTTTCAGCGATTCCAGTACCCTGTATGTGTATTCATTGACGATTTCCCCCCGGTCTATGATTTTCTGTCCCTTCTGCACCACTCCCATTGCGAGCGGCACACTTGCCAGCATATCGTTGAGCGAGGACTCGCTTCTCTCCTTGTCATAAACGATGTTGGCTTGTATATATTCGTTGAGGTTGCATTTTTGCAGGGCTGCACGATACACCTCCATCGTCTTGTCGAGGAAGAGTTGCTCGTATGCCGCCTTGGTTGAGAGTATATTCCCCAACTGGATAGGCACCGCATTTTTGCCGTCAACGAGCAGGATGGTGCGTGTTGTGTCATTGCCCATTTTTGAATAGTCGGCCGAACCGATGATGCCAATCTGGTATAGACGGTGAAGCCTGTTGGCGATAATACTGATGTAGTCATCCGGCACATCAGGAATACCGTCAGAAAAATCAGACACGAACTTGCTTATATTGGCAGCTTCGATATCCTTATTATATTTATAATATGGTTCGTAGGCTTTGAGAATGCTGTCCTTCTCCATTTTCATCGTGGCATCGGACTTATATACCGGGAAGTCAAACGGAGCCGTAAGGTCCGAATACTTCCAGGGTTTACCCTGTTCGCTTCTGAAGTTGCTGCGACTGTCCCTTGGCATCATCCAGCAGATGATCGCCACGGTGAGAACTGTAATGCCTATTCTGACCAGAAGGTCACGCCATGAAAAGTCGTCTTTTAATCCGGATAAACTCATATTTTTGCCTTAATATCTGTTTTGACACTGCAAAAATGCAAAAAAAAATCGAATTGACAAAGAATAATTGAGAAAAATGGCTGAAAATCAAAAATTATTTGTACTTTTGCACAAATATTATATGATTTGGTCATTATGACAGAGAGAAAAGTAAGGGTGCGCTTCGCACCAAGCCCTACGGGGGCATTGCACATCGGAGGTGTCAGGACGGCCCTCTACAATTATTTGTTTGCCCGCCAAAACGGCGGTGAACTCGTGTTCAGAATCGAGGACACAGACACTACCAGGTTTGTGCCCGGTGCTGAGGAGTATATCATAGAATCATTCAAGTGGCTCGGCATCAAGTTTGATGAGGGTGTTTCCTTCGGAGGCAACTACGGGCCATACCGACAGAGCGAACGCCGCGACATATACAAAAAGTATGTTGACCAGTTGCTTGATGCCGGAAAGGCTTACATCGCTTTTGACACTCCTGAGGAACTGGAGGCAAAGCGCGGAGAAATACAGAACTTCCAGTATGACGCCCACACACGTATGCAGATGCGCAACTCGCTCACATTGCCCAAGGAGGAAGTGGAGCGACTCATCGCCGAGGGCAACCAATATGTGGTGAGATTCAAGATCGAACCGGGAGTGGCAGTACATGTTGATGACCTCATCAGGGGCGACGTGCGCATTATGAGCGACATCCTCGATGACAAGGTGCTGTTCAAGAGTGCCGACCAGCTGCCTACATATCATCTTGCCAATATCGTTGACGACCACCTTATGGAGATTAGTCATGTGATAAGGGGCGAGGAGTGGTTGCCGAGTGCACCGCTGCATGTCTTGCTGTATAAGGCTTTCGGCTGGGAGGACACCATGCCCCGGTTTGCCCATCTGCCATTGCTGCTCAAACCCGAAGGTAAGGGTAAGCTGAGCAAGCGCGACGGTGACCGTCTTGGTTTCCCCGTTTTCCCATTGGAATGGCACGACCCGAAGTCGGGGGAGGTTTCTTCCGGCTATCGCGAGAGCGGATATTTCCCCGAGGCGGTAATCAATTTCCTTGCTTTCCTTGGTTGGAATCCGGGAACTGAGAGGGAAATGTATTCATTGGATGAGCTTGCTGAACTGTTTGACATCACAAAGTGCAGCAAGGCGGGAGCACGTTTCGACTATCAGAAGGGTATATGGTTCAACCATGAGTATATACTTGCAAAGAGTGCTGAGGAGATAGCCAAGGTCTTTGCACCCATGGTGGCTGAGAACGGAGTTGATGAGTCAATGGAGCGCATCACCAAGGTGGTGGAGATGATGAAGGACCGTGTGAACTTCGTCAAGGAACTGTGGCCCTTGTGCAAGTTCTTCTTCGTGGCTCCTACGGAGTATGACGAGAAAACACGCAAGAAGCGCTGGAAGGAAGACTCCGCCCAACAGCTCACCGAACTGATGCAAGTACTTGAAGGCATCGACGATTTCTCGATAGAGAATCAGGAAGCGGTTGTTCACCAGTGGATAGAGCAAAAGGGCTACAAGCTCGGCAACATCATGAATGCCTGGCGCCTCACCCTTGTGGGAGAAGGCAAGGGACCCGGCATGTTCGACATCTCGGCATTCCTCGGAAAGCAGGAGACGCTCGACCGCATGAAGCGTGCCATTGAGACATTGGGCTGATACAAGTAACAGTTATCACGTGAATAAGAATGCTTTATAACATAGCGATATATTTCTACCTCTTGGGGGTGGCCATAGCGAGCATCTTCAGCGAGAAAGTGCGCAAGATGTGGCGCGGCGAGCGTGCCGCATTCGGGGTGCTCAAGGAGAAGGTTGACCCGGAGGCGAAATATGTGTGGTTTCATGCCGCCTCACTCGGAGAGTTTGAGCAGGGACGCCCCATCATTGAGCGTCTGCGCCAGGAGCATCCGGAATACAAGATACTCCTTACCTTCTTCTCTCCGTCGGGCTATGAGGTGCGCAAGAATTACGAGGGTGCCGACATAATATGCTACCTGCCGCTCGACACCCCCGTAAATGCCATACGCTTCCTGAGATTGGTGAGGCCGGTGATGGCGTTCTTCATCAAGTATGAGTTTTGGTATAACTATCTTCACATACTGAAGCATCGTGGTATTCCTACATATAGTGTTTCGTCGATTTTCCGCCCCGACCAGGTGTTCTTCAGGTGGTATGCCAGACAGTATGCCAGTGTGCTCCGGTGTTTCACTCATTTCTTCGTGCAGAACGAACAGAGCCGTGAGTTGCTTTCTACAATAGGGATAAAGGATGTGACCGTCAGCGGCGACACCCGTTTCGACCGTGTCTTGCAAATCAAGGAGCAGTCAAAGCATCTTCCTCTTGTTGAGGCATTCAAGCAGGATAGCCTTGTGTTTGTGGCAGGCAGCAGCTGGCAGCCCGACGAGGACATCTTCATACGTTACTTCAATGAGCATCCCGAGTGGAAGCTGATAATTGCCCCGCATGTCATTGGCGAGGACCATCTGCAGCAGATTCTCTCAAAGCTCAACCGCAGGACTGTGAGATATACCCAGGCTACACAGGAGACTGCCGCCGAGGCGCAATGTCTGATAATCGACTGCTTCGGACTTCTGTCGAGCATCTATCATTATGGCGAGGTGGCATACGTAGGAGGCGGTTTTGGTGTTGGCATACATAATGTGCTGGAGGCGGCGGTATGGGATGTGCCCGTGTTCTTCGGCCCCAACAACAAGCGCTTCCATGAAGCCCAGGAACTGCTTGCCTCAGGAGGCGGTATAGAGATAACCGACTTTGACACCTTTGCATCCCGGATGCAGCGGTTTATGTCCGACCGCCAGCTGCTAAAACAATGCGGTGCCAAGGCCGGCGAATATGTAAAGGGCAAGGCCGGAGCAACAGAAATAGTGCTGAAGAATTCACCTTTGTGATTTCTTCAGCACTTCCCTTATCT
>JBJEAV010000299.1:0-8382 GCA_051869395.1 Prevotella sp. | reverse complement strand
CTTATCTTCCCTTATCTTCCCTTATCTTCCCTTATCTCCTCTTATCTCCTTCCAAAATATTATTCCTTAAACAAATCCTTGATCCCCCCGATGCTTCCCATGAGGTTAGTCGCCTCGTATGGCAGATAGACCGTCTTGGTCTTGTCTCCCTCAGCCACCTGCTGAAGCATCATGATGTATTTCTGTGCCAGGAGATAGTTGGCAGGATTGGTGCTCTGTCCCACAGCCTCGGTGATTTTCTGTATGGCGATAGCCTCGGCTTCAGCCTTACGTATGCGGGCCTGAGCCTCACCCTCGGCCTTCAGTATGGCCTGCTGCTTCTCTGCCTCGGCACGGTTGATGGTAGCCATCTTCTCACCTTCCGACTGCAGTATGTCGCTTGCCTTCTTTCCCTCACTGGTGAGGATGGTGGCACGCTTGTTTCTTTCAGCCTGCATCTGTTTTTCCATTGCGGTGAGCACACTCTCGGGAGGAGTGATGTCCTGCAGCTCAACACGGTTCACCTTGATACCCCATTTGTTTGTGGCGTCGTCGAGCACCACGCGCAGTTTGGTGTTGATGGTGTCGCGACTGGTGAGGGTCTCGTCCAGTTCCAGTTCACCGATGATGTTTCGCAGTGTGGTCTGCGTCAGTTTCTCGATAGCGTTAGGCAGGTTGTTGATTTCATAAACAGCCTTAAACGGATCGACGATCTGGAAGTAGAGCAGTGCATTGATTTCCGTCTGAACGTTGTCCTTTGTAATAACGTTCTGTTTGGGGAAGTCATACACCTGTTCCCTGAGGTCGATATTGTTGGTATAGACATATCGTCCCCTAACCATCGCCACTATGTCCTTAGCCCTATCGACAAAAGGAATAATGATGTTAACACCTGGCTTCAGGGTAGCATGATAGCGTCCGAGCCTCTCGATAATTCTCGTTTCTGATTGTGGAATGATGACAAGGGCCATCTTTGCAAACACCAGTATGCAAACCACGATTACAATCAATACATAGGTCATACTATTTGAAAAATTAAAAGATTAAAATATTAAAAAATTAAAATATTAAATGCGGGCTTCGCTTACGGTCAGGATGATACTTTCCCTTGCCTTGACTTCCACGATAGTGCCTTTGGGGATGTCGGCAGTGGCATCGTCGGCAAGCCTTGATTTCCATACGTCGCCGTCTATCGCCACCCATCCGTAGTCGCCTCGCTTAATGTCGCTGTCCGCCTTGCCCCTGCGCCCGATAAGCGCATCAGCATTGCTCACACGTCCTGCGGCGTTGTCCTCGTTGTCATGTCGATGTGCAAAGAATTTCTTCACCACAGCGAGTGATGCTAATGTTGCAATTACAAAGACAAGCAGTTGAACAGCTATTCCCGCAAAGGGAGAAGCAATGGCAGCCGCTGCGGCTCCCACTGCAAAACAGAGCAGCACAAGTCCTCCGCTCATCAGTTCCATAATCAGACATAGTACGGCTGCTACAGCCCATACTATCCATGCGTTATCAGCAATCCATTCCATATATATATAAATTAATAATGTAATTATGGTGCAAATATACAAAAATATCTGCAATAGTTTATCCTTATTTGCGATTTTTTTTGTTTTCTCTTGTCAGATTATAAAAAAATCATTATCTTTGCCACTGAATTTCAGGAAAAAACCATCCTATAACAGAAAATTTGACATGAAAAGAATAATTATGCTTATGGCTTTTATAGCCATAGTAATAACCTCAAGCTCTGCTCCGCGCGATATGGAGCATGCATATCAGATTGCCAAACAGCTTGCAAAACGACAAGGGCTTGGCTCTACTGAACCACAACTGAAATCCGAAGCCTCGCCCAAGAGAGGCAATGTGATTGGTGGACCATTTACGGTTGACCAAACCTATTACTATATATTCAACTATGGTGATGCCAAGGGATATGCCATCGTTTCGGGAGATGACACAATGCCAGAGATTGTGGGATATGCCACCGAAGGAGATTTTGACGAGAATAATATTCCCGAAAGCATGTCAGCGCTTCTGTCTGCTTATCGTTCCACTGTTGACAAGGTCATTGCTGGTGACAAACAGGCCTTGCAGAACGTGATTCGACTGGCTTCCATACGCAAGGCTGCCGATGGCACAAGTGTGGAGCCATTGCTTGGAAACATAGCCTGGAATCAAAACATACCGTTCAACAATGACTGTCCCATGTTTGCGAATGGCACTCATGCCGTGACAGGATGCAATGCCACAGCCGCCGCACAGATTATGAGGTATTACAGTCACCCCAAGGCACTGTGCAACGACATACCTGCCTATACTTCATATTCCGGACAGAAATACGAGGCAATACCAGCAAAGGACCGCACATACAACTGGAATAGGATGATTGTTAACTACAACACTGGATATTCCACAACACAGGCAGCCGAAGTGGCACGGCTGATGAGCGACGTGGGCAGGGCTTCCAAGACAGACTATGGCTCCAGCGGCTCCTCGGCAGCTTATGCCGAGACGAAAAATGCCTTTGTCAACTATTTCGGCTATGACAAAGACCTGATACAGCTGGTGTCGCGTTCCAACTTCTCCTTGTCACAATGGATTGGTATCATCAAGAATGAACTCCACAACGGACGTCCCGTATATTATGCAGGACAGTCGGACGGCGGCGGACACTCCTTCGTTTGTGACGGTTATGACTCAGAACTTTTCTTCCATATCAACTGGGGATGGGGAGGACAAGCCAACGGATATTTCGACATATCTATTCTCAACCCTTATAGTAGCGGTGTAGGCGGTAGCTCCACTTCCGACGGATTTGACATGAATATGGAGATGATCATCGGTATTCAACCCGACAACGGGGTAACTGACGCTCCTCTTGTGGATACTTCTTTCAACAGGATGTTCCCAACCTTCTATCAGTATGGGAATATCGTTATTGACGGTGAACGGGAAACTGCGGATGGTATGTTCAAGGTCATATTGCCGTGGAATATCTTTAATTACGGAGACACGACCTTTGAGGGCAGCTTGGCTGTGGTGTCGATTGCTGACAACGGCAAACTCACTGTCATCAAACAACTTGACGGGCTGAAGCTTAATATTCTTCAGGGCTACCGGCTTGACAATGCCGCTTATCGGGATTTCCTTACCGTTGATTATGCTTTCCCCGTCGGTGTTTCCCGACTGTCAATGGCTGAAAAGGTAAACGGAGGAGACTGGAAACTCGTTGTCAGTGCAATGTCTAACTCAGTCATATTTGAGGCTACAGAGAACACACTGTCCGTAATCAAGAAAAACCTTGAGGCCGAGATTAGTCCAGCAGAGTTGACAATAGGCGAGGAAGGGGTAGTCAAGATGAAGATAACCAACAACACCGGCTACGACTACTACGGCCGTTGTCATTACTATGCCGATTACGGTGATGGCCTGGATGATACTCCTGGCTCTTTGAACACCATACCCGTAGGACTCGACGATGGCGACAGTATGGAATGGGATGCGCCATTGATTATCATTGGCGAATGTGACATTTTACTAAAGGATGATGATGGGAATGAACTTGTAAGGCGGCATTTTAAGCCTTCAGGCACCCCCGTGCCGAGATTCGTCTTTGATGGTTGTTCTATTGAAATGAACGACGAGAGAAAATTGATTTTCACCACTTTAGGCCTAATGAGTGTCCCGGTGTTGCATAATGAAGGGTCTCCTGTTTTGAAAATTAGAATCCGAAATAATGGTGTAACAGGGGTGTTCCATACGGCAATTAATAATAAGTGGAATCCAAACATCCTCTTGTTCGACAACACTACAGGATATGGCATCACCACCGTGATTGAAAGCGGCACGGTTGCCGAATTCTCCGTGCCTTCCGCCGACTCAGGGGAGGGGATAGTGATATGGAATCTCTTTGGCAGCCAAATAGAGGGATTCAGTGAGGTGGCATTTATTGACAAGAACATGGGTGTCAAATACACCAACGGTTCTTTCTTCATCGCCTATAACGACGGTGTGTCGGGCATAAAAGGTGTGGAATATAGCGATGAGGAAAAAGAAATGCCGGTTTACACCCTCCAGGGAGTGAAAACCGACAAACCTGCCAAAAGTGGTATTTATGTTATTGGAAGGAAGAAGGTGCTTATAAAATAAGTCCCTTCTTTCAGAACCTGGTCATGAATTCCACCACAATCTTGTCTTTTTCTGACGGCTTGGCTATTGCGCCGTCGCGATAGAAATATTTCTCAAAGTTGAGACGGATGTCTGACACGAACGGTGTGGCAAGACTGAGTGTCACACCGGCTGTTACCCTGTGACGCTTGTAATCTGTCACTTTGAATGTTCCGTCTTCGTTTATCGAAGAGCCGTCGCTGTGGTCGTTCATGAAGTCATATCTAACCAGAGGCGACACCTTCTTTATGAGGCATTCCTTGTTTTTTGTCGGAATGTCATAATTGATAAAGCCATCGAATGAATGAACATCGTCAAACACGTTGTTGCTATAGTGCTTGTATAGGTATTCCGCCTCAATATGCCAACCCTTGGCGTGCCAGTAAGTGCCTGCATCATACATCATCACCGAATTGTCAGAAGGTGAAATCTTCTGCGTGCTTAGTGTCAGGTTGAAGCCCTGAGGCAGAAAGAGCTGAGCCTTTGCTGAGAAGTTTATCTTCTTTGTCCAGTAGTTCTTCTGGTTGGTCAGTCCCGATCCATTGAACAGTCCGCCCTCCAGTATCACCGGCACCTTGCCCTTGAACTTATACCCCAACGAAGCACCCACGTCGCGCACATTGCCCACCTGCTTGGCTATGAACGAGCGGTTGGCAAAGTATTGCTGGTGGGGCGAACGGTGGGCGTCGATAGTGAACGGCACACGAAACTGTCCGATGGTGAAGTTCAGGTTCTCCACAGGTGTAAGACGTGTGTAGGCATCCAGCATCTTGATGTTACCCTCGTCCGAAAGGTCAATCTCCGCCTTGTAGCTTACGGCATCTATCACCTTTCCCGTAATGCTGATACGGGCATTCCTCACCTCGAAGCGACCTTCGCCCTCCTCGGTTTGGTATTCATACTTCGACCTCACCGTACCGTGGATTTCGGGAGTGAATTCTGTCCTTTTCTCTTGTGCATTGCTTACTGCTACGGCTGTAAGCATAATAGCCATAATAAATAGTCTCATATTTTTGCTTTTTTCTTGTTACGGCTGCAAAGGTAGGCAACGTATGTTACAAAACTGTTACAACTATATGAAGAAGCGAAGACTATGCAAAAGGCATTATTAGCCCATTTTAGGAATAATTAAGCCACTAAACGATACAACTTATTGATTTAATTACTATATTTGCAGCAGATTTAGCGACAACGAAAGGTTTTATCATTAACAAAAGGAGGATTATTATGAAAAGATTGTTTTTATTGGCATTATTTGCCGTTGTGTCGTCGTTCTCCCAGAATGCGAATGCCTGTACTGGCATCACATTGAGAACGATTAGTGGCTCACCCGTCACTGCCCGCACCATCGAATGGGCAGGCAACGACTTGGAGAGCAAGTATTCAATTGTCCCGAGGGGTTACTCGCAGCGTTCCTTCACGCCTAACGGGCAGAAGGAAGGCATGATGTTCACGGCTAAGTACGGATATGTCGGTCTTGCCGTCCAGCAGGCGGAGTTTGTCGTTGAGGGCATCAACGAGGCGGGACTTTCTGCGGGCCTGTTCTATTTCCCCGGATATGGGGAGTATGAGACCTATAGTGATGCCAACAAGGAAAAAACGGTGAGCGACTTGCAGCTCGTGTCGTGGATTCTGAGTAACTTCAAGTCCATTAACGAGGTTAAGAATGCCATCTACGGTATTCATGTCGTTACCATCGACCCTCGTGGTTCCACTGTCCATTGGCGCATCACCGAACCAGGCGGTCGTCAGGTAGTGCTTGAAATCATAGGCAAGCAAGTAAAGTTTTATGAGAACAAACTTGGTGTACTGACCAATTCCCCGGGATTTGACTGGCACATCACCAATCTCAACAACTACACCAACCTCTTTGCCGGTCCTATTTACACCCGCGAAATCGGCGACCTCACCCTCACCGCCTTTGGTGGAGGAGGAGGACTGCATGGCATCCCCGGCGACATGACCCCGCCGTCGCGTTTTGTCCGTGCCGCCTTCTTCCAGGCCACAGCTCCCAAGCTCGCCACACCCGAGAAGACTGTCATGCAGGCATTCCATATCCTCAACAACTTCGACATTCCCACGGGAATCCAGTTCTCCGAGGGTCAGCGAGTGCCCGACATTCCCAGTGCCACTCAGTGGACAGTAGCCACCGACATCACCAACCGCCGCATCTACTATCGCACGATGCACAACAGCACCATCCGCTGCTTTGATCTCAAGACTATCAACTTCGCCAATGTGAAATACCAGTCGGCTCCTCTTGACGCGCAGAAGGTGCAGCCCGTTGAGATGGTGAAAGTAAGGTGAAAGGGTTTCTTCGGTTGCAATTATATGTGGTTTTTTGATGCGCTGCCAGAGGCTTCCGCACAGTTTTTTACTTCAGAAACTTGAATTAATGATGGTATATAAAATTATATCAGCTGAATTGTTACCTTATGCAGATGTATAATGTTAAAGGTTATTCTGTGAGCGACAAGTTGTTTGCGTTGTGGTTGATACGTTGAGTAAATCTTTCGGAGACTGTGCAAATAGGCACCAAAGAGCCAAAGATTTTGGGGAAACCCTTATTTCGGACGATAAAAATTTCGGGGAAACCGCGATTTTGATGCTTGAAAATTTTGGGGAAAGAAGAAAAAGTCGTATCTTTGCACCCGAATACAACTTATTGGCATAGATGAAGAGAGTATTTAAACGGAAGATTTATGGGAGAATGAAGACTTGGAAGTCGGAGTCTTCAGGACGTACGGCCTTGCTCATTGAGGGAGCAAGGCGTGTGGGAAAATCGACTATTGTCGAGGAGTTTGCAAGAAACGAATACAAGTCATACATCCTGATTGACTTCAACAGGGCTTCAAAGGATGTCAAGTCAATATTTGACGACTTGATGGACATCGACAGATTGTTCATATTCCTGCAGGCCACATACCACGTTAATCTTCATGAGCGCAACTCGGTGATTATCTTTGATGAGGTGCAAAATTGTCCTTTGGCTCGACAGGCAATCAAATATCTCGTGGCAGACGGGCGTTATGACTACATTGAGACAGGCTCGCTCATCAGTATCAGGAAAAACACCGAAAGCATCACTATTCCAAGTGAGGAAGAGCGGGTGCAGATGAATCCTATGGACTTGGAGGAATTCAGATGGGCTATGGGTGATAAGGCTTCCATTGACATATTCAGGCAAATGCTTGAAAAGGGAATGTCTGTAGGGCCTTCGCTCAGGACGGCGATGCGTGACTTGCGCCTGTATATGCTTGTGGGCGGAATGCCGCAGGCAGTCAATGAGTTGCTTGACACGAATAACCTTCAGATGGTTGACAAGGTCAAGAGGAACATCATCAATCTCTATAATGACGACCTGTTGAAGGTTGACCCTTCAGGTGTCGTGTCGAGAATGTTCCTTTCCATACCGTCGCAACTGAGCCGTAATGCCTCAAGGTATTCATTATCTTCGGTTGTCGGTAATATGTCTGAAAACAAGATGGTCGAGGCAATACATTGCATTGAGGAAAGCAAGGTGGCAAATGTGGCATATAATGTGAAAGACCCCTCGGTGGGAATGGGATTTAGCAAGGACAATGGATGTTTCAAGATTTATACCGCAGATACGGGTCTCTTCGTCACACTTGCCTTTTGGGACAAGGATTTCACAAAGAACATCATATATCAGAAGCTGCTGAGCGACAAGTTATCGGCAAATCTTGGTTATGTTTATGAGAACCTTGTTGCCCAGATGTTGGTGGCAAGTGACAACAATATTTATTATCATACATGGGCGAAGGATGATAAACATTCCTACGAGGTGGATTTCCTCATATCCCGTGGCAGCAAGGTGTGCCCTATAGAAGTGAAGTCTTCGGGCTACAGGACTCATGCCTCGCTTGATGCTTTCTGCAACAAGTATTCCGACAGGGTGGGAGAGCGTTATCTCATCTATACCAAGGATTATGCCAAGGACGGAGCCACAATCTTGCTGCCGGTTTTTATGACTCCGTTGATATAGCGGAATGGTGTAAGATGAGAAGAAAAATATACGATAAGCTTCTGGAATGGAAGAAGTTGAGTTGCGGCGAGACTGCTGTCATTATCAATGGCGCACGTCGTGTAGGCAAAAGCTATGTGGCAAAGTACGGCAGTAGCAATTGGTCGTTAAGTGTATAGAGCGGATGCCTCTGGGAGCGTGGGCGTCCCGCCCGCGGTCTGCGTAGAGTGTAATTAAGTGGTGTTATG
>JBJEAV010000298.1:0-1959 GCA_051869395.1 Prevotella sp. | reverse complement strand
GCCGACGGGGTCTCAGCCGACACGTTCACTGTCACTGTCTTCTCGCCTGCCTTCAGCGTGTACTTGTTGGCGGTGGTGAAGTCGATGACCACGCTGTCGTCGCTCACGGTCGCTGTCGCCCCGCCGTCCACGGTGATGGCCTTTGGCTCAAAGATGCCCTTGCTGTTCTTGTAGGTGGCTATGAGCTGTGCCTTGCCGTCCTTCAGGGTCAGGTCGCGGGCGCTGACCTCCAATGTGCCCTCGGGGTCGCACACGTCGAGCGAGCTGCCGAGGAGTTCGAGCACCTTGGCGAGACCGGCGGGCATGCTTTCCTGACCTGCCTTCACGGCCACGTCCATCGTGTATTCCACGCTGTACTTCGATTCCTGCGTTGCCCTGGAGTCTTTCTTCGATGAATAGCTGGCATTCATCTTCGCGCTCATGTGGAACGGTCCGAATCTCAGGCCGCCGCTGGCTTCGAGGGCTGCGTCGGTCGAAGAACTCGTTGACTGCTCCGACACGTTGGATGAGGAGGCGGAGATGTTGGCCTTGAAGTTGATGTCGATGTCCTGGATGGCGATGTACGGGATAGGTACTATCGTCAGCAGAGGCACGTTCAACTGTACCACGCGACCGTTCTGCACGAACTGGAACGATACGTTCACTGCCTCTTTCTGTCCTGTCTCGGGATTGGTGTTCAGTCCCACTTCCTGGATAAACTGCCATGATGTCTGCGCTGCCATAGCCTGCGCCTCGATACATGCGTTCAATGGTCCTCCGATCATGCTGCCGAAGGGTATCGCCTGCAACGCACTGGTTGCTACTTGCGAAGGGGTTGTGTCTATTGCCATAATTTTTATAAAATAAAGATAATTGTTAATGAATATGTTTACTTTACAATTTTATACATTAGAGCCATTTCCTTATTTCTGCTATAAATTTCGGAATAGCCATTTTCTTGGAGTTTGCTGTACAGTTCTTGACTAACAACTACAACACACATTACCCCTTTTTGACCATTATTCAATCCTCTAAGTTTGTTTTCGTCTTCTATGATTGACTTGTAAAGAACATCTGTTTTAACATAGATCGATTGGCACTTTATCTCTAATATTATTTCCTGTCCTCTTTGTATTGTACTATTAAATACTAAATCAGCTCGTAATGCGCCATCATAAACATAAGACTCTCTTATCACATCATAGTCGTTTGCTGTAAAAAACATAGCCCATTCGACCTGTAACCAGCCTTCCCATCCACCATGTGAGAAGAAAGGTAACCCAAAATTGGGTAAAGGAGACAAGCGATTGTCTATCCAATCTCTCAATTCTGTCCTAATTGAATTGAATGTAATCGATTTCATATTATACAAATCTTTTCCTTACTCTATTTACTATTAGGCTTTTCAGGACCCGCCTTTATCAACGTTGACGGTGCAAAGTTACGGTGAATGCCTGCCTGGTGCAACTTTTTCCACCAAACAGGCATTTCATCCACCCAACGGGCATTTTACTTACTTCTTCCCTTTGGTTCTTTTACGCTGTCCCCAGAAAACAAGTCTGTTTCTCAAGTCGTTTCTGAACCTGTCACCTACGGCAACCTTAGCACCCGTAATCATTATCACAAAGCCATAGAAATATACATCAATAAGGTTGAGATTCACGATGAATGAACGGTGAACCTTCATAAACCTGTCTGGACTCAACGTGTCCTCAATGTCCTTCATGGGACATGTAAGGTGGTAATGAGTATTATCAGACATAAATACTCTACAGTTGTCTTTCATTGCCTCAATATAGACAATGTCCTTGATGACAATTCTCTTGGCTCCGTGACTGCAACTTCTCAGGAACACCACTTCCGGGTAATCACGTTTCCCCGTGCTCAATTCATTCTCATTGTAATTATGCATAATTTAAATAATGTTTATGCACCTCACGAGACACCGCAAAGGTACTATAAACCATGAGAATGAGCACA
>JBJEAV010000297.1:0-1961 GCA_051869395.1 Prevotella sp. | reverse complement strand
AACATCGTCAACCATGCTGCGTTGGACAGCGCCGAGACCAAGGAAGAAAAGCTGGCCATTCTGGAATCCATGCTCATGGACGCCACCCAGATTATCTGCGATATTTACAGTCGGTATCTGTTTGAAACGGCGGTGTTTGACAACCGTTCGTCGGAATTCATGCCTGCCGACCGGCTGTGTGAAATGATGCTGGAGGCTCAGAAGACGGCCTATGGCGACGGCTTGGATCCGAATACGCTGCACCCGTATATGTGGCTGTGCAAGAGCCATTACTATTCCGGCACCCTCAGCTTCTACAACTTCCCCTACGCCTTTGGCGGCCTGTTCGCCCGCGGCCTTTACGCCCGCTATCAGGCGGAGGGTAAGGCCTTTGTGGCAAAGTACAAGCAGATGCTTCACGCCACCACAGTCTGCGACGTGGAAGACGCGGCCAAGATTGCAGGCATCGACCTGACCGACCGGGCTTTCTGGCTGGAAAGCCTCCAATCGCTGGCCGACGACATCGACCAGTTTGTGGCATTGATGCAATAAGGCTCTATGTCAATAGTTGGGGTAGAGGCAAAAAACAAAAATTGGAAGTCGTGTCGGAGCGAAGGCTTCGGCACGATTTTTATGTACGGCAGAAGAGGATTCTGTTTTTGAAATTGCGAAAGTTACGCATTCCAAAGCAGACTCGTTTCAAGACTTTTGTTTTGTTGTTGCAGCCTTCAATAAAGCCGTTTGACCATGGTACATCCATAGAGTTGAGAATTTCGTTGAACCAGTTGTGATATGCTTTTGTACAATCGTGAAACTCAGGCAGATCCATGACTTCCACAGCGAATAGCCAATCTACAAATCTTTGTTTCCCTTCAGCAGAGGACTTGGAACGGATCACGGTAAGAAACTCATTTTTCAGGCGGTAAGCATCTGCAAGCCTGGGAGCGATCTCAAACATAAGCGCCAAGCGGTCAGCTTCTTCCTCTGTCAGTTTCTCAATGGGTTTCATCAGCAGGGACTTGGATTTCTTGAAGTATTTTCTGAATCTGGCAGACAGTTTGTTCTGTTCATTCTTCCTGACCCGCTCCATTGCCCAGTATGTCTGGCGAATGACGTGATACCTGTCCGCAACGATCACCGCGTTTTTGAAGCAAACCTCAGCGACCTGACGAAAGTGGGGATTCATGTCGCAAACAAAGTATTTTACGTTCTTTCTTGATTCAAATTGTGAGAAATATCTGATCAAATCATTCTCATAACGGTTTGGGAGAATGTCTATTACTTTGCGGTTTTGAGGATCGGCAACGATGCTGTTGTACTTCTGACCACCGGAGTTGCCCTTAAACTCGTCCAGCGAGACTACCTCCGGCAGTTCTTTGGGTTTGTGGTTTACACATCTGAAATAGCGCATGGCGGTCACACCGGATACATTGAAACGGGAGCCGATCTCCTTGGCAGACACTACCTTTTCAAAGGCGTGGATGATCTCGGCCACCAGCCGGCTGGTGACACGGTAATAGCGGGGCAGGAAGGTGTTGTCCTCGAAGAAACGCTTGCCGCAGCTACAGCGGTACCGGCGCTTACGAAGGTGCAGGAAGGTATTCCTTGCCAGCGGGACATCCTTGATCGTCTGCATCCGATAGTCGTGTACACGATCTGTGACAGAACCGCAGACAGGGCAAGTATGTTCTTTACGGGGAAGTTCGATATAGATGTGGAGTTCCTCAGAAATATTTTCTACATCCGTGATAATCACATCTTCCAAATTCAGAAGTTTTGTTGTATAATCCTGATTGAGCATAGAGATTTCTCCTTTGTTGTGATGGATGGTACTTTTATGATAAAGGATTTTACCTCTATGCTCAACCTTTGATTATGATTTTGGGGTCAGGATTCATCGCCTGACCCCAACATTTATTATAGAACCTAACTTTATTCTAATGAACTCAATCGCCTTTGTCTACCCCCTTTGGTCTCACATC
>JBJEAV010000296.1:0-1976 GCA_051869395.1 Prevotella sp. | reverse complement strand
GTCCCTCTATCTTGAAAGTACTGCTGCCTGCTGTCTCCATCGCATTCTCGAAGAGGTCGGGACGCAGGGATGTAATCATGTATATCGTACCAAAGACCTTGTCATTACGTTTCTCCCAAACTATGGCGTAAGCATCGCGGAACTGCGGGTTCTCGGCATTCTTGCAGCACATGAGCCACATCTCCTGCAAACTGTTCTTCCTGATGCGTAGGGATTTACGCTTGTTTCCGTTGTCCGTTATCACCTTCAGGTTGACTAAATCCCCACTGCGGGGCACCATGTGCGACAGTCGGTAGCTTAGCTCCTCGTCTTTTTGGAATGCCTGTCCTGCGAGCTCTAGGATGTTACTGTGCGTGCTGGGGAGAGAGAAGTTGACGATACGCTCGAACGACTCGATGGCATTGGTGTTGGGATTCCTTACCTTCTCGTAGCTTTCTCCGTTTTCAGTGGCATAATTGATGATGATTTCATCCAGTTGTTCAATAACGTTGACGGGGTTCTTTTGCGTCTTTTTCTTTGACGATGACTGCGCGTCCACTGTTGCCGGTATTGCGGCAAGGGCAATGAATAATAGTATAAAAATCCTTTTCATGACTATTCTATTTGATATTTGCTGTTTGTTCAATGTTATATTTCGCTATTTCGAGTTCGAGTTTCATCCATTTGATGTATGCCTCGGCTGCCTGGCGTTTCATGAGTGCTATCTCCTCTTTTGTATATTTGAGGTTCTCCGGTCGTGTTATGGGGAGGTCGCTCTCTGAAATTGTTCTCGGCTTTGGGTCCTCCGTTGGTTTCTCTGCCATGGCAAGGTCACATTCTTTGTCTTGCTGACATTCCGCAGTAAGGACTTCCTGCTGACATTCCGCCGTAAGCGTTTTCTGTCCCTTCGCCTCTGACTTTTCTTTCTTTTCGTATGTCGTATGGCGGTTTGTTTTCAGGACTTTGTGCGCTATCTGTTTGGCTTTTATCTCCTTTTCAGGCTTTGCCTTGGCAGGAATATCTGTATTGTCGAGGGTCATGGGGACAGGTACACTGACCCAAGTTTCTGGGTCAGTGTACCTGTCCCCATGACCCTCATGACCCACTTTCTCTGGTGGGGCGGTATATACGACGATGAAGGCTGCCACACAAGCGGCGGCAATCCATGGCCAGAGCTTGCGGAGACGTTTTCCTCCCTGCTTCCTTACCGTCTCTTGCTCCATACGCCTCATCATTCTTGCGTTGAGGTCTGATGGCATCGTGGGGCGTGCGGTTTCCTCTTGTCGTATCGCCTCGCGGAGGCAATTCCTTATGTTATCGTTCTCTTTCATGATTGTAGTTTTTTAATTATCGTGCAGAGTTTCTTTCTTGTACGGCTTAGCTTGGAACCGATGGTCGAGGGGTTTGACCCGGTGACGAACGCTATGTCGTTGATACTGAGGTTGTCATAGTAGAACATGGTGATGAGAGCCTGTTCCTCCGGTGTCAGTTGGTGGATGGCAGAGCGCAGTGTCTGAATGCTCTCGTTGTCAGGTCTGCCTATGATTCTTTCCACCTCTTCCTCGGAGATGTTGTCGGTGTTGTTTCCGTAGTCATCGAGACTGATTGTCTTCGTCTTCGAGTGGCGAAGGAAGGATACCGACTCATTGTAGGCTATTCTCAGTAGCCAGGTCTTGAATGAGGATTTCTCCCCGTCATACTTATCAATATTATTAAAGGCTTTTACAAAGACATCCTGATAGACTTCCTCCGCATCCTCAGTGCATGACACTATCCTCACCACCTGCCCCCAGACATTACTGCCGTAGAGTTCAAGGGTCTCTTGCTGTGCCTTGGGACTTCGTTGCCTCAGTCCCTCTATGAGGTGTATCTCTGTATCTGCCATTTTTTCTTTTCTTTCTATCTATATATACGCAAATCAATATAAAAACATTGCATTGAAAGAGAGATTTTTTTCATTTTTCGAGAAAAAAGCCTCCTGTATGGTTTAAGGAAAC
>JBJEAV010000295.1:0-1983 GCA_051869395.1 Prevotella sp. | reverse complement strand
GATTTTTTGAATTTTTCACGAATTATTATTCTTTTTCTACTAATATTTTTCGCAAAAACAGAAAAAACAATTACCTTTGCATCGTCAAATAACGACTAAATAACAGAAAGTTCAAACTTCAATAATTATAAAAGTAAAACTATGTCAAACAAAGAAAAACTCTTCACCGAGTTCCAGGCACCCTCAAAACAGGAGTGGCTTGACAAGATTCAGGTCGATCTCAAAGGTGCCGATTTTGAGAAGAAGCTCGTGTGGAGAACCAATGAAGGTTTTAACATGCAGCCTTTCTATCGCCGCGAGGACATCGAGGGACTTCAGACTCCCAACGCCCTGCCCGGCGAGTTCCCGTTCGTGCGTGGTAACAAGAAAGACAACAACGTGTGGTATGTCCGTCAGGACATCGTAGTGGAAAACGCAAAGGATGCCAATGCAAAGGCTCTCGACATCCTTAACAAGGGTGTTGACTCGCTCGGATTCAAGATCAAGAGCGATGATGTGAGCGCCGAGTTCGTGGAGACTCTGCTCGCTGGCATCGAGTGCGAATGTGTAGAGCTTAACTTCTCTACATGCAACTGCAAGTCGGTGGAGCTGGCTGAGCTTCTTGCCGCCTACTTCGACAAGAAAGGCTATGACAAGGAGAAGCTCGTGGGTAGCATCGACTTCGACCCAATCGACCGCATCGTGATGAAGGGTAAGGACACCGAGGCTGTCATCGCCAAGGCTCCTGCTATCATCAATGCCCTAAAGGATTATCCAAAGTATCGCGTGGTGGCTGTCAACTCTGCCCACCTCAACGATGCCGGTGCATACATCGTTCAGGAGTTGGGTTATGCCTTGGCTTGGGGTAATGAGTATATGGCTCAGCTTACCGAGGCTGGTGTGGATGCCACCGAGGCTGCCAAGCGCATCAAGTTCAACATGGGTATCTCCGAGAACTACTTCATGGAGATTGCCAAGTTCCGTGCTGCCCGTCTGCTTTGGGCGGAGATTGTCAAGCAGTATGAGCCTATGTGCGACTGCGCTTGCAAGATGTGCGTGAATGCCACTACCTCTTTTTATAATATGACAGTGTTCGACAGCTATGTCAACTTGCTCCGCTCTCAGACCGAGACGATGAGTGCCGCCCTCGCCGGTGTTCACTCTATCGTGGTGCGCCCGTTTGACGCTCCTTATGAGAAACCGACTGATTTCTCTGAGCGTATCGCTCGCAACCAGCAGCTCCTGCTCAAGGAGGAGAGTCACTTCGACAAGGTGGTCGATCCCTCTGCCGGTTCTTACTTCATCGAGGAGTTGACAAACTCTCTCGCCGATGCCGCATGGAAGCTCTTCCTGAAGGTTGAGGATGAAGGTGGATTCCTCGCTGCCGCAAAGGCTGGCTCAGTGCAGGATGACATCAACGCCACCAACCAGAAGCGCCACGGTGATGCCGCCAAGCGTAAGGAGTTCCTGCTCGGCACCAACCAGTTCCCCAACTTCACCGAGAAGTCGGAGGGCAAGCGTGCCGCCAAGTGCTGCTGCTGTTGCTCAAAGGAAGAGCCTGCATACAAGAAGATTTCTTCAACTCGTCTTGCTGCCGACTTCGAGGATTTGCGCGTAGCTACCGAGGAGAGCGGCAAGGTGCCCACGGCATTCATGCTCACTATCGGTAATTTGGCATGGCGTCAGGCTCGTGCACAGTTCAGCTCTAACTTCCTCGCTTGTGCTGGATACAAGATTATCGACAACCTCGGTTTCGAGTCGGTTGAGCAGGGTGTGGATGCAGCTCTTGCTGCCGGTGCTGATGTTGTTGTTCTCTGTTCGAGCGATGATGAGTATGCCACATACGCCATCCCCGCCTTCCAGTATCTCAACAACCGTGCCCTCTTCATCGTAGCCGGTGCTCCCGCATGCATGGAGGACCTCAAGGCTGCCGGCATAGAGAACTTTGTACACGTAAAGTGCAACGTACTTGAGACACTCAAAGAGTATAACCAAAAGTTGGGA
>JBJEAV010000294.1:0-2001 GCA_051869395.1 Prevotella sp. | reverse complement strand
AGTGCTACATATTAAGATATGAGCAATACTTTCCTATTAGATTCTGCAATGTCAGGTCGCCTCTGTTGAATCTTTCGGCATCAAGGGGGAGAATGCGCTCAAGCACCTTTGTCTTGCCCTTGAATAGGGCAGTGAGATAATAGGCTTGGTTTTCATTCACAATCTTGATGTCAGAGAATAGTGAAGTAATGTCGCGAGGGTCGAAAACGATGGAATAGCTTGGACGCTTGGCATCGGGTAGATCGGCACGGAGGACATTTTTGCCCACAAGGTCTTGGATGTCACGAAGGGCGGTGTCCTTGGAACATTTTGCCAATGTCGCCCATGTTTTCGAAGTAATCTTCGCCTCATAGCCGTCGAGAAAGAGATTGAGCATGTTTGTCTGTCGCTCAGTCATTGGTATTGCCGATGCCCTCTGCCAGAAAAGGCTCTTGTTGAGCACAGTGCTTACAACCGCCTCCGCATCGTCGAGAGCCGAAGATAGCATCTCGGCATACCATACTATCCACTCTGTTATCTCGCCGTTGCCCGATTGCGTCTTTTCGAGCAACTCATAATAACGCTTTTTATGCTTGTTTATCTGCGACGAGATATTATAGAAACGAAAGTCTGTTTTCTCCGACCTTGCAAGTATGATGTCCGAGATAACGCGAGCCAAACGTCCATTGCCGTCCTCAAAGGGATGGATACTTACAAACCATAGATGGGCAATGGCTGAACAGATGATGGAGCTGTCGGTGTGGCGAGCATTAAACCACGTCAGGAAATCGTTCATTTCCTTGTCGATACGTTCGGGTGTAGGGGCAATGTAATGTATGCGCTCACGTCCGAACATTCCCGACACGATATGCTCCTCATTGGTGCGGTATCTGCCTA
The DNA here is from genome assembly GCA_051869395.1 of Prevotella sp. GTDB lineage: Bacteria > Bacteroidota > Bacteroidia > Bacteroidales > Bacteroidaceae > Prevotella. The sequence goes on along the minus strand of JBJEAV010000294.1, from coordinate 1,125 downwards.
CCTCAATGGGAGTGCCATCGCTATATCCCGACGGAAAGAACGACGCTTGCCATGCGCAGAGTCTCTCCTTGGTCAAATCGTCCTCATAATGCTCCACCGCATCGAGCATAACAGCCACCACGGAATCGACATAATGAGAAGGAGACGTGAACTTCACATTCTCGATGCCGAGCCTTCGTGCAATTGACGAGCGCACCTCATCAACATTTAGCCGTATGCCTTCTATCTCTGAGGAATAAACGACATCATAAGTGAGGTTTTCCGCCATAGCCTTGAGTTTGTTGTCAAATCCCAAGGCAGACAGTCGTCCATATAGCATACCTTGCTTGCGAACCACCGTCTCAAGCAACTCTGCCACAACAGAAGGCTCCCATCTGAAATGTGGCCAATTGTCTCTTTCGTGTATGTACATATTTCAGCTCTTTTTGACCCGTTTGCGACGTTATTCATCAAATATCGTCGCATATTTTGCGGCAAAGTTACGAATAATATTCGATATCTCCAAATTATTTAGGTGGAAAATTGAATGTTGAAAGTTGAATTGCTGCGCCGATAGTTCTTATGCGCAGCAATTCTTCATTCTTCACTTTTCACCTTTCACTCCATTCCAAGTTGATGCAGGATATATGTTTCCCCGCATTTGATGTGTTTCTCGGAGAGCGAGTTGATATACTTCTGGCAGTTTTGTGCCGTTTTGGATAAGGAACCGTAATTAGCGCATAATTCGTTGAAAATCATGGTCTGGGGATTCAGAAACTCTTTCACCACTCTCGAATGTAATACCAGAAGAGCCTCAGGTGGACACTGCCAACTGTTCATGGTGCTTATAAGTCCTTCTATATCCTTGTCTATCTGTACATTCCATTCCTTTATACTCTTGAATGTGTCATCGGCATTTTTCCACGATGTCTTTCGCGATTTTGTACCGTTGATGATATTCATGAGTTGTGGTATTCTTTTATATTTTTCCTTTATTATTTCTGTTTTATGAGTGATCTTCTGCAGTTCTGATTCAAAGGTTGCTTTCTTTACATAGTCAAGGTTGCTGTACCATTTATTAGCAGCCTCTAAGTCTTCGAAGTAATTCTTTTCAGAGGCGTTTGAGGCAACCGGGGCACATGAGTC
>JBJEAV010000293.1:0-2002 GCA_051869395.1 Prevotella sp. | reverse complement strand
TCATGTTGATGTCCTCGAGGGTCTCGCGTCCGCTGATGAGGTCGGTCATCATCACGTCCTTCACGTCGAAGCCGGCAAGATAGAGTGAATATGCCATTTCGCGGTCGCCGTTGGTTCCCTTTTCACGGATGATGGCTGCACGTATGCCCGACTTTTCCTTGCGGTCGGGAGTTACGCCGAGCTGCTCGAATGTACCGTCGAAGTCTGAACGCATGATCATCTCAAGCGGTTGTTTCTTGTAGTTGGTGTAGCGTTTCTTTGCCATACCGTTGAAGCTCTGCTTCTGGTCGAGCTTGTATGATGTGCTGTACCAAACGTCGCGCAGGGCCTCGATGTCGAAATCGTGTTCCCACTCGCCGCACTTCACTGTGAGAGTGCGCTTGTCGGGAGTAGGATAACCAATCTTTGCGTATGCAATGCCCTGCTCGTCGAGATATGTGCGGAAGTCCTCGTCGTATGCCTCTGCCACCTCAACCACGATACCGGGGTTCTCGGCGAAGAGGGTCTTCACGATGTCACCATCACGGCAGATGTTGTGGAGGTTGATGTTCATACCGCCCTCGATGTTGGCGAAGGTCATCTCAAGGAGTGTGGTGATAAGACCACCGGCACTGATGTCGTGTCCGCAGTATATCCAGCGACGGTTGATCATCTCGTTGATGGCATTGAAGGTATCGGCGAAGTATTCGGGATTCTTCACTGTGGGAACATCGTCGCCCACCTTGCCAAGACTCTGTGCGAAGGCACTACCGCCGAGGCGCTGCTCGTCGAACGAGAAGTCAATATGATAGAATGAGGCACGCTTGTCATTTACCATCACAGGACCGATGACCTTGCGCACGTCGGACACCTGACCGCCACTTGACACAATCACTGTGCCCGGGGCAATCACCTTCTGTCCGTCGGGATATTGCTGGGTCATTGACAACGAGTCCTTACCTGTGGGCACGTTGATGTGGAGAGCGCAACAGAAATCGCTCAAAGCCTTTACGGCACTATATAGACGGGCATCCTCGCCTTCCTGTGAGCGGCAAGGCCACATCCAGTTGGCTGAGAGGCTTACGCTCTCAAGACCATTCACAAGTGGTGCCCAAATGATATTCGTAAGAGATTCGGCAACGGAGAGCACCGAACCAGCCTCGGGAGAGGCAAGACCTGCCTGAGGAGCATGTCCGAGGGCAGTAGCGATACCCTGTTTGCCGCGATAGTCAAGAGCTACAACACCGCAGTCGCTCAACGGCAACTGGAGGCGGCCCTGGCACTGCTGACGGGCAATCTTACCTGTAACGGAGCGGTCAACCTTGTTGGTCAACCAGTCCTTGCAGGCTACTGCCTCTAACTGCAATACGCGGTTGAGATATTCATCTATCTTGGTCTTGTCATATTCCACATCTTTATAATGACGCTCTACTGTTGAGTCAACCATTACAGTCTTGGGAGAGTGACCGAACATCTGGGCAACGTCGAGGTCGAACGGACGAACGCCATCTGCCTGCTCGAATGAGAAGTGGGCATCGCCGGTGGTCTCACCTACTACATACAGCGGAGCACGCTCGCGCTCGGCTATCTTGCGCACATGGTCGATGTGCTTCTCGTCGATAAGAAGTCCCATGCGCTCCTGACTCTCGTTGGCGATGATTTCCTTGGCAGACAATGTCTTGTCACCGATAGGCAGCTTCGCCATGTCAATCTTGCCTCCACACTCCTCAACAAGCTCGGAGAGACAGTTGACATGACCGGCAGAACCATGGTCGTGGATGCTGACAACGGGATTGACATCTTCCTCGCAGAGAGCACGCACGAGGTTGTAGGCTCGCTTCTGCATCTCGGGGTTGGCACGCTGAACGGCATTAAGCTCGATGCCGTTGCTATATCTACCGGTATCTACAGATGATACCGAACCTCCGCCAAGTCCGATGCGATAGTTGTCACCACCTACTACAACAACCTTGTTGCCCTTCTGGGGTTCCTTCTTCAGACAGTCGCGCTTGGTGCCATATCC
>JBJEAV010000292.1:0-2012 GCA_051869395.1 Prevotella sp. | reverse complement strand
AAAATCTCCCGAACTGCCAAACAATTCGGGAGATTTTTGCTATAAATAGTTCAAGTTTCATTTTATTAGGCGTAGGAATAAAAGTGAATAGGGCATTCACTCGGCAAGTGAATAAGGCAAGATGCAAACGTCCCCAGTGGCTGCACAAAAAAGTCCCGCCTGGAATCACTTCCGGACGGGACCAACCAAATAACTTTGTATCATGTAAATTAATGCTTTCTCTCAAATTTATTCCACTATGTGCAAATTTGAAATTTAAAGATGTTTCGAAGGTCAAAGCCTCACGGCTTCGCCTTCACACTGACATCTTAGTGTTAATCCTAATACAAATCTTTCTACTTAAAACCTTAGAAGTAATTCACTAATTACCTAAATCGAAATAACTAACAATCTTTATTACCAATAACTAAAAACCTAAATAACATGTATGCTGTAATCGAAACGATTTTCTAACCTTTTGTCCTTTTGACGATGCAAAGGTACAACATTTTTTCGTTCAAGTCAATAGTTTTATATCGAAAAGTACAAAAAAAGCCTCTTCTATTGACAAATATCAAGTTTACTGTGTGCGAACACACTAAAATTATGGCGTATTAGCTCCAATAACCAAATTTTTAGTACCTTTGCACTCGAAAAACATAATATACATTATTATATATATGATTTGGCAGATAAAGAATGACGGCATGAAGGGCAGGCTCGGCAAATTGGTGCTGCCTATTTTTATCGAGACGGCATTGGTGATGCTGCTCGGTGTGGTAGATACTGTGATGTTGAGCCAGCACTCGGACAACTCAGTGGCGGCAGTAGGGGTGGTCAACCAGATTGTCAACCTCGCCGTGCTGGTGTTTCAGGTGATTAGTTTCGGAACAACGGTGCTCTGCTCGCAATATCTCGGGGCAGGACTCAAGGAGCGCATGGTGCAGGCCACGGGTGTGGCTATCGTGCTCAATGCGGTGAGCGGGGCGATTATCAGTGCTTGCCTGTATTTTGGTTGCACTGCCATACTGAAACTGATGGGACTGCGACCGGAACTGCTCTCCGAGGGTGTGAGCTATATGCACATAGTGGGAGCGTTTGCTTTCTTCCAGGCCATATCGCTCGCCATATCAGCATCGCTGCGCAGTGCCGACAAGGCGAAATATCCGATGATGGTGACTGTGGTGGTCAACGTGCTGAACATCATCGGCAACTATACGCTCATATTCGGAAAGTTCGGTATGCCCGCCCTTGGAGTTGAGGGTGCTGCCATATCCACGAGCATTGCCCGCGGTGTGAGTATGGTGCTGCTGTTTGTCATTCTGTTCAGAAAACACATTCCCTCCTTCCCTGCCCGACTCTTCCGTCCGTTCCCGTGGATTGAGCTTAAGAACCTGCTCAAGATAGGTCTGCCAGCCGCAGGAGAGGAAATCAGCTATAGCGGCTCGCAGGTGGTAATCACCTTTTTTATAAATATGTTGGGCAACGAGGCTCTCATCACGCGAACATATTGCTGGAACATGGCTTTCATAGTATGCGTGTTCTCAATAGCCATGGGACAGGGCGGAGCAATTCTTATAGGACATCTTGTGGGGGAAAAGAAGGTGAAGACGGCTTTTATACTTGGATGCTACACCCGGCGTGTGGCTATCATCACGGCAGCCACATTCTCGGTGGTGCTCGCCATGTGCGGAGGGACAATACTCTCGTGGCTTACCGACAATCCGGATATCGTGAGTCTTGGTATAATAATAATGTGGGTGCAGGTGGCATTAGAGATAGGTCGTGCCATCAATATCTGGGCTACTCAGGCACTGAGGGCCACGGGCGACGTGAATTTCCAGTTTTATGTGGGCATCACGGTGCAATGGCTTGTGTCGGTGGTGCTCAGCTATTTCTTGGGAATACACTGGGGACTTGGGCTTATCGCCATGTGGGCAAGTTTCGCCTTGGACGAGAACATACGTGGACTGATCTTCATCTTCAGATGGAAGTCGATGAAGTGGGCAACCAAGAGTTTCGTGAATTGAAAA
>JBJEAV010000291.1:6626-9452 GCA_051869395.1 Prevotella sp. | reverse complement strand
CCCTGGTCGGCCTTGGTAATCTTGCTCAGCTTGCTGCTGCTGTTCTCGGCAAACTGGTTGGCGGTGATTTCCGCGTTCTTGATAGCCTCCTGCATCATCTCGGGTTTCATCTTCTGGAAGGAGACGTATTCGTAGGTGGTGCGGTTGTCCCATCCTCCATCAACCACAGCCACACCCTGCTTGAGCAGTTCACCCTGGCGCGCCATAATGCTGCGCACGAGTTTCACGTTGTGCGAGGTGACGGTGATGATGGAAGTGATGTTATATCTGAAGGCGCGGAAGTTGTTGTTGTACTGGTCGGCATTGAGGTCGATGACCACCGGGGCGTTCACGCTTATTTCCTCGTCCTTTATGCCGTTGCTTTTCAGAAAAGCCTTCACCTTGGCAGTGGTGGCGTTGATACGCTGGTAGAGTTCAGGCAGGTCGTTGCCCAATTCCTTTGTCGGTATGGGCCATGTCACCTTGTCAGCCTCTACCTCCTTCTCGGCGAGTCCCTTCACCGTTACCACTCTATCCTTGTTGACGAAGTCATCAATACCGTCGTTGATGCACATTCCGAGGAATGCGATGCTTGCGGCAATCACCGCCGCCTGTGCGAATTTTGAATTGATATCCATAATACTAATGTTATTAAAATGTTTTCCGGTACTATTACCGACTGCAAAATTACGACATTCTCACGACAAATACAAGCATTTTATGGTTAAAAAAGATATTTCCGTAAAGGTTTACGCAAGAAATACGTTAATAATCCTTTATTTATATGCACACTTTCGAAGAAAATGTGTAATTTTGCAGCCGAATTTGTAAAAATAGGTATTATGACACACAATTTGTTACAAGGTAAGCGCGGTATTATCTTCGGTGCATTGAACGAGGATTCTATCGCATGGAAAGTGGCCGTGAAGGCCGTTGAAGAAGGTGCAAGAATTACATTGAGCAACACCCCCATGGCACTGCGCATGGGCGAGCTTGACGGATTGAGCAAGCAACTCAACGCACCGGTTATCCCTGCTGACGCCACAAGCGTGGAAGATCTCGAGAAAGTATTCAGCGAGTCAGTCAAACTGCTCGGAGGTCAGGTTGACTTCGTGCTCCATTCTATCGGTATGAGTCCCAATGTGCGCAAGCACCGCACATACGATGACCTCGACTACAACTTCCTCCAAAAGACTCTCGACATCTCGGCAATCTCGTTCCACAAGATGCTGCAGGTGGCAAAGAAGCAGGATGCCATTGCCGAATATGGCTCGGTGGTAGCACTGACATACGTGGCATCACAGCGTACATTCTTCGGATATAATGACATGGCTGACGCCAAGAGTATGCTTGAGAGCATCGCCCGCAGCTTCGGCTATATCTATGGACGCGAGAAGAACGTGCGTATCAATACTATCTCACAGTCACCGACACCAACTACTGCCGGTAAGGGTATCAAGGACATGGAGAACCTGATGGACTTCTCCAACAAGATGTCTCCTCTTGGAAATGCTTCGGCTGAGGACTGCGCCAACTACTGTGTGATGATGTTCTCTGACTTCACACGCAAGGTGACCATGCAGAACCTCTTCCACGACGGTGGATTCTCGTCGATGGGTATGAGTCTCCGTGCCATGAACCAGTACTCCAAGGACCTCGCTCCTTACGAGGACGAAAACGGAAAGATTATCTACGGATGATATGAGAAGACTCACAACCATTATGATGTTATTGGGCATCGCCCTTATGGCAGATGCCAAGGATTATTCCAAGTATTATCAGAACTTGCCCACTGAGGTGAAGCCTGTTGTGGAGGTGATTATCCCCGACAATACAGTGAGTATCACAGACTTTGGTGGAGTGGGCGACGGACAGACGCTGAATACCGAGGCATTCAGCAAGGCTATATCCGCACTTGTGAAGAAAGGCGGCGGTAGGGTGATTGTGCCTCAGGGCGTATGGCTTACGGGACCGATATCCTTTAAGGACAATATCGAGCTTCGTATCGAGAAGAACGCCATCGTGATGTTCTCTCCCGACAAGAGCTTGTATATAGACAAGGACGGAAATTCGAGTCGAGTGGAACCATGTATCAAGGCTTTAAAGCGCAAGAATATCGCCATCACTGGTGAGGGAATAATAGACGGCAACGGTGCGCAGTGGCGACCGGTGAAGCGCTCAAAGGTGAGCGACGTGGAGTGGAAACGATTCAAGGCAATGGGCGGCGTTGAGCGCAATAACGGTCAGCTATGGTATCCATGGGACATGAAGGACGGTTCGCCAAACCTTGGTGATACTCCTGAGGCTCAGGAGAAAAGGCGCAATGACCTCGTCCGTTTCACCGACTGCGAGAACATCCTCTTTGAGGGTGTCACATTCCAGAACTCTCCCCGTTTTCATGTACATCCGCTCAACTCGCGCAACATCATCATCGACGGCATCACAGTGCGCTGTCCATGGAATGCGCAGAACGGCGATGCCATCGACATCAGCGACTGCCATCAGGTGCTCATTGTCAACTCCACCGTTGATGCCGGAGATGACGGCATCTGCATGAAGAGCGGAAAATACAAGGAGAACTCATTGGTGAATGGTTGTGAGGACATTCTTATCCAGGACAATACGGTGTATCATGCCCATGGCGGTTTCGTGATAGGCAGTGAGAACATCTGCGGAACAAGGCGACTGGTGGTGCGCCAGTGCCGTTTCTCAGGCACCGACACCGGTCTTCGTTTCAAGAGCGGCATAGGTCGTGGAGGCGAGACCGAGAAGTTGTATATCTCTGACGTGGTGATGACTGATATCAATGACCAGGCGATAGTATTCCAGTGTGATTATGTGGATAGG
>JBJEAV010000291.1:0-6526 GCA_051869395.1 Prevotella sp. | reverse complement strand
ATTCCCCGTTTCCACGACATACATATAAATAATGTGGTATGCCGCGGTGCCGGCACGGGAATATATGCCCACGGCATTGAGGGTTATGACTGCATAGACGTGACTATCGAGAATACCAAGATAGTGAACGCTACGAAAGAGACTGACATAGACGACAAGACGGCGAAGGTGAGACGTTGATTTTATGCGTCTCCCACGTCATTGCGTCGATGGTGAGCAGTGAGTCGGTGAGCAACTCACCGGATTTTGTTAGATATTTGATTGCTTCGGTGGCTTGTATGATACCAATCATACCAGCCACCGTTCCTAATATACCCACCTGGCTGCTTGTGGGGATGTCGTCCTGCGACGGCTCGTCGCCGAAGATGCAGCGATAGCAGGCATGTCCGGGGACGTAGGTGAAGGCATTGCCGCTGTAGCGGAGCACGCCGCCGTGGGAGTAGGGTTTTTTGTTTATTACGCAGGCGTCGTTGATGAGGTATTTGGTGTGGTAGCGGTCGGTGCCGTCGATGATGAAGTCGTAGTCGGAGAGGAGGGAGGCGGTTTTGTGGGGGCCGGGCAGCGAAACTGCCCGGAACGGTGGCTCTTGGGAGGCTTGGGGCTCTTGGGGCTCTTGGGGGGCTTGGGGCTCTTGGGGGGCTTGGGGCTTTGGGGGCTCTTGGGGGGTGAAGAACTCGGGGATTTCGATTATGCGGATGTGGGGGTTGATGGCACGCAGTTTTTCGGCGGCGGAGGTGACTTTGGGTCTTCCCACGTCGGCGGTGAAATGGATTGTCTGGCGTTGCAGGTTGCTTTCATCCACAACGTCGCCATCCATAAGACCGATGGTTCCCACTCCTGCGGCGGCAAGATACATCGCCACGGGGGAACCAAGTCCGCCGCATCCAATGATGAGCACACGACCTTCGGCAAGTCTCTCCTGTCCTTCCCGTCCAATCTCCTTCAATAATATATGTCGGCTGTATCTGAGCCATTGGCTTTCCCTTAGGCCGCCGAACGTTGTTTCTTCATTCTTCATTCCTCATTCATAAAAAACTGTGCGGATGCCTCTGGGAGCGTGGGCGTCCCGCCCGCGGCCTGTCGAGAAAGCATATTTCTTCCATCGCGTTTTTTTAATTACTCTCTACGCAGGCCGCGGGCGGGACGCCCACGCTCCCAGAGGCTGCGCTTCGAAAAACCACAAATAATATCCGTGAGCATTCTCATATACAGACAGATATGTTTCTTCCGAAACTTGAGTGAAAATACCTCACTTAATCTTGTCAAATCCCTCACCGAAGACACCCTGACAGAATGTCTGGGAGACGAGGGCGTCGGGGTCAATCGACTTCACATAGTCGAACAACTCCTGCGACTCATACTTGCGTGCCAATACCATAAGAATCTGGACGTCGTGCTTGGAATACCAGCCGATGCCCTTGATCATGGTTGTTCCGCGGTGCATGCGCTTGGTAATCTTGTCGGCAATCTCGTCGTATTTCTTCGATATGATGAAGAACTGCACCGTCTGTCGCGTACCATTGATGACATAGTCGCACATATAGGCGGCAATAAGCGTGAATGCCACACCATATACTATCGTTTCGGTGCTCTTGAAGAGGAAATACGACGAACCGATGATGCAGAAGTCGCACATCTGCATGGCACGTCCGAAACTCATGCGGGTGTATTTGTTCAGCAGTGCCACGAGGATATCCGTGCCACCAGTGGAACCGTTGTGTGAGAATACAAAGCCAAGACCGGCTCCGCCGAGCATACCACCGATGAGCACGTGCATGAACTTGTCCTCGCCGGCAGTGATGATGGGATAAGCCGCAAATATCGGTTGCAGAAAACCTACAAGCAACGACATCATGGTGACGCCTACCACAGTGCGCCATACAAACTGCTTGCTCAACTGCTTGAATGCCAAGGCAAGCATGGCAAAGTTGAGTCCCCAAATACTGAATGCGGGCGGTATGTTGAAGGCATAGTATAACAATGCCGAGGCACCCGACACACCTCCCATCACCACCTTCTCGGGCAGTATGAAAGCCGTGAACCCAAAGGCATACAGGAATATGCCGAAGAAAATGAAGAAGAAGTCCTTGGCGAGTTGTCTGCGCTTGCGCTTCCTCTTGTCCTCCTTTGATTCCATTACAGCATCAGCTGTTGCTTCAATTGGTTGTTCCATAATATTACTTTGTCAATTTTTGGGGCAAAGGTACATATAAAAAATCAAACTACGAAGGATTTTCCCATTTATTTTTATGCTATAGTATGACATTTTGTCAGTAAACCCCATTTCGGCACGAGTTTTGACCAATATAGAGTAAATTAAAAACACAGAGTCACGGAGACACAGAGAAAAACTTTGTGTCTCTTAATAATAAGAATCTCAAAAAGAACTCTGTATCTCTGTGACTCTGTGTTCAATAATATAATAAGGAATAAAATATAAAAGAAAGGAGTCTGATATGACATTCGACAAGTTTACAATCAAGGCGCAGGAGACAGTCCAGGGGGCTGTGAACCTTGCGCAACGTTCAGGACAACAGTCCATAGAACCTGTACATCTGTTGAAGGCCTTGATGGAGAAGGCCCGCGACGTGAGCAACTTCATTTTCCAGAAGCTTGGAGTCAATGCCCAGCAGATAGACATGCTCTTGGAACAGGAAATCCAGCACCTGCCGCGCGTGCAGGGCGGACAACCCTACTTCTCCAACGACACCAACCAGATTCTCATCAATGCCGAGAATATCTCGCAGAAGATGGGCGACCAGTTTGTGAGCGTGGAGCCAATCCTCCTCGCCATTCTTGCCTCGTCATCCACGGCAGGAAGGATTCTGAAAGACGCAGGATGCAATGAGAAGGAGATGCGCGCAGCCATCAATGAGCTGCGACAGGGACAGAAGGTGCAGTCGCAGTCTGCTGACGACAACTACCAGAGTCTTGCTAAGTATGCCAAGAACCTTGTGGAAGAGGCGCGTGCCGGCAAACTCGACCCGGTTATCGGTCGTGACGACGAAATACGCCGTGTGCTGCAGATACTCTCACGCCGTACCAAGAACAATCCTATATTAATAGGTGAGCCGGGAACGGGAAAGACAGCCATCGTGGAGGGACTTGCACAGCGTATCGTCAGAGGCGACGTGCCTGAGAACCTGAAAGACAAACAGCTCTTCTCGCTCGACATGGGTGCCCTCGTGGCAGGAGCAAAGTACAAGGGCGAGTTTGAGGAGAGGCTTAAGTCCGTAATCAACGAGGTGACTAAGAGTGACGGACGTATCATCCTCTTTATCGACGAGATTCACACCCTCGTGGGAGCAGGAGGAGGCGAGGGAGCCATGGATGCAGCCAATATCCTCAAACCGGCATTGGCGCGCGGCGAACTGCGCAGTATCGGTGCCACCACGCTCAACGAGTATCAGAAATACTTCGAGAAGGACAAGGCGCTTGAACGTCGTTTCCAGACGGTCATGGTGGATGAGCCGGATGAGCTGAGTGCCATCTCTATCCTCCGCGGATTGAAGGAGCGTTATGAGAACCACCACCGTGTGCGTATCCAAGACGATGCCTGCATTGCCGCCGTGCAGCTCTCCGAGAGATATATCTCCGACCGTTTCCTGCCTGACAAGGCCATCGACCTTATGGACGAGGCTGCAGCAAAACTGCGTATGGAGCGTGACTCAGTGCCAGAGGAACTCGACGAGATAACACGCCGACTGAAGCAGTTGGAGATTGAAAGGGAATCAATAAGGAGGGAAGCCCCCGAAGCCCCCGAAGCCCCCAAAGCCCCCTCCCGTCCTCCCCGAGGGGAGGAGATTGGTATGCACAGAGCGCAGGGAGTAACCAATCCCTCCCCCTCGGGGGAGAAGGAGGGGGGCTGGGGCACTTCCAAACTCGCCCAACTCGACAAGGAGATAGCGGAACTGCGCGACAAGGAAAACCAGTATCGTGCAAAATGGGAGGGCGAGCGTGCTCTCGTAAACAAGATACAGGAGGACAAGCAGCAGATTGAGAACCTCAAGCTTGAGGCAGAACGTGCTGAACGCGAGGGCAACTACGGTCGTGTGGCTGAGATACGATACGGCAAGATAAAGGCTCTTGAAAATGACATCGCCGCCATTCAGAAGCAGCTCCACTCGCAGCAGGGTGCCGACGTGTTGGTGCGCGAGGAGGTCACAGCTGATGATATCGCCGAGGTGGTGAGCCGCTGGACGGGCATCCCTGTATCACGCATGATGCAGAGCGAGCGCGAGAAACTGCTCCACCTCGAAGAGGAACTGCATAAGCGTGTCATAGGTCAGAATGACGCAATACAGGCCGTGAGCGATGCAGTGCGCCGCAGCCGTGCGGGACTGCAAGACCCGAAGCGACCGATAGCGTCGTTCATCTTCCTCGGCACCACCGGTGTGGGAAAGACGGAGCTTGCCAAGGCTCTTGCCGAATATCTCTTCAACGACGAGACGATGATGACGCGTATCGACATGAGTGAGTATCAGGAGAAGTTCAGCGTCTCCCGTCTTATCGGAGCGCCTCCCGGATACGTGGGATATGACGAGGGTGGACAGTTGACAGAGGCTGTAAGGCGCAAACCCTATTCAGTGGTGTTGTTCGACGAGATAGAGAAGGCTCATCCTGATGTCTTCAATATCCTTCTGCAAGTGCTCGACGACGGCAGGCTCACCGACAACAAGGGACGTACAGCCAACTTCAAGAACACCATCATCATCATGACCTCCAACTACAGCGAGGAGCGTCTGCGCCAGTCGGTTCGTCCTGAGTTCCTCAACCGTATCGACGATATAATAACCTTCCAGCAGCTCACCAAGGAGGAGATTGCCGAAGTGGTGCGCCTGCAGATGTCGAGGGTTGAGAAGATGCTCGCCCCGCAAGGCTTTGAGATTAAAGTGACGGATGCCGCCATCGGCTATCTTGCCACTGAGGGTTATGACCCTGACTTCGGTGCGCGTCCTGTCAAGAGAGCCATCCAGCGCTTGGTGCTCAATGACCTCTCTCGCAAGATACTTGCCGACGAGGTGTCTCGCGAGAAACCCATCGTCATTGATGCTGCTGATGGAAGACTTTCCTTTAGGAATTAGGAATTAGGAATTAGGAATTAGGGATTAGGAATTTGACACAGAGGCACGGAGTTACAGAGTATTTTTATCTCTGTATCTCTGTGTCTCTGTGTTTTATTATAAAAAAATGTGGAATTTTCTTGTATATCTCGATAAATATAGTTATTTTTGCACCGTTTTTAATGCATTAAATGAAATAGATGAAAGAATTTGTAATATCAGAAGCTAAAGCCGAGACAGCAGTACTGGTGGGACTAATCACAAAGGAACAGGACGAGGCGAAAACCAAGGAATATCTTGACGAACTGGAGTTTCTCGCCGACACGGCGGGGGCGGTCACAGTGAAACGATTCACCCAGAGGCTCAACGGACCCAGCTCGGTGACTTATGTCGGGCAGGGTAAGCTCGACGAGATCAGACAATATATCAAGGACGAGGAAGACCAGGAACGAGAGGTGGGAATGGTCATCTTCGACGATGAACTGTCGGCGAAGCAGATACGTAACATCGAGAAGGCACTACAGGTGAAGATACTCGACCGCACGTCGCTCATCCTCGACATCTTCGCCATGCGCGCACAGAGTGCTGAGGCAAAGACACAGGTGGAACTGGCGCAGCACCGTTACATGCTGCCGCGACTGCAACGCCTGTGGACGCACCTTGAGCGCCAGGGAGGAGGCTCGGGAAGCGGAGGCGGCAAGGGTAGTGTGGGACTTCGAGGTCCGGGTGAGACCCAGCTTGAGATGGACCGCCGTATTATCCTGCAGCGCATCACGCTACTGAAGCAGCGTCTTGTGGAGATAGACAAGCAAAAGACCACCCAGCGCAAAAACCGCGGACGGCTTATCCGTGTGGCTCTCGTGGGATATACCAACGTGGGAAAATCCACCATTATGAACCTGCTCTCGAAGAGTGACGTGTTTGCCGAGAACAAGCTGTTTGCCACTCTTGACACCACGGTGAGGAAGATGGTTATAGACAATCTGCCGTTCTTGCTTGCCGACACGGTGGGATTCATTCGCAAGTTGCCCACCGACCTTGTGGATTCGTTCAAATCCACACTTGACGAGGTGCGCGAGGCTGACCTGCTGTTGCATGTGGTGGATATCTCCCATCCCGACTTCGATGAGCAGATAACAGTGGTGGAGAAGACCCTCGCCGACCTGGGTTGTGCCGACAAGCCATCGATGATTGTCTTCAACAAGATTGATGCATACACATGGATAGAGAAGGAACCTGACGACCTCACTCCAGCAACAAAGGAGAACATCACCCTCGACGAGCTTAAGCGCACATGGATGGCGAAGATGCACGACAACTGTCTCTTCATCTCCGCCCGCGAGAAGCAGAACATCGAAGAGATGCGCGAGGTCTTGTATAAGAAAGTTCGTGAGCTTCACGTCCAGAAATACCCCTACAATGATTTCCTCTATGATATTAATGAGGAATGAGGAATTAGGAAT
>JBJEAV010000290.1:1715-9457 GCA_051869395.1 Prevotella sp. | reverse complement strand
ATCCTATTCTCTACATCCAGAACGCTGACTCTATCCCTGCTCAGGGTGGTGACATCTACGCACCTTATACCAAGTATCTCTGCTCACCCGCTCCTGGCGTATGGATTAACAAGGACGGTCGCGGACAGTCTTGGTCTGGCAGCGAGCAGGTTCCTGTAGGTATCTGCTGGGACACTACTACCGGTAAGTTCACTGTATATCAGGTTCCTGGTGTAAACGCTATCGGCTCTGTATTCCAGGCAAGCGTATTCCTCGTAAATGAGGAGACTGGTAAGATGATTGAGATTCCGTTCACTGTTTCATTCGTAGCAAGCCTCGAGTCAGTTGAGGTTGTAGGCGAGACAAACATCAAGATGCCTCTTGCAAGCTTCGACGACACTAAGGTTGAGATTAACCTTGAGGCAGCTGCCAAGGCTCTCGGCGTAACTGTTGACGACCTCACAAGCGGTGACAACTACTACTTCAAGGGTCAGTTGGCTAACGGTCTCTACAGCGACGGTACAACTACTGACAACGGTCTCTTCTTCAACGCCAACGGCGAGTGCGACCCATACGGAGACATCACTCTTAACATCGTTAACGAGGGTGGCGTTTACTATCTCGCAGCTTCTGCAATGATTGATGTTGAAGAGGGCTTCCTCAAGACTGGTGCTATCTGCTTCGAGGTTGACGGCAAGTGCTATGTATATAACCTCACCTTCATGGACAACGAGTCATACATCTCCGGCATCGCTGGCGTGAAGATGGACAACAACGCCAACGGACGCATCTACAACCTCAACGGTGTAGAGCTGAAGCAGGCTAAGGGTCTCTTCATCCAGAATGGCAAGGTTTACATCATGAAGTAATGATTCTTGTAGTAATTTGAGTATTAGTTTTAGGGCTGCGACAGCAATGTCGCAGCCCTTTTTATGCATAGCTGACAAAATGTCATGGCATAATATACAAAATCTCCCAACGCAAGTATTAACATAATATCCATAAGCTATAAAGATGTTGTCAATAAGCTATAAAAAAGTTGCCTGTAAGCTATATAATATCCATTCGCATAAAGCGAACCGCCATTCGCATTAATGTGAATGTACATTCGGATTAATGCGAATGATTGTCAGACTGCTACATAATAACAATTTTATAACTATAAATCAGTTGCATTTTATAACGTCTTCAGCTTCTCCTTCACCGCCGACGTGTTGTTGCGCGAGACGGGGATGGGCTTGTCGGTGCCGAAGAGCTGGAGCTGGTAGCCCGAAGAGCGGTCGGACACCGAGATCACGAAGTTGAGATTGACAATGAAAGCACGGTGGCACTGCACCATGAAGGGCAGGTCGCCGATGCTTTCCTTGATCTGCTTGAGCGTGATACGCATGGTCTTGTGGCATGGGTTGTCGCTCTCCATATAGCAGATGTCCGCGTAGTTGGCCATGGATTCCACATATATAATATTGGAAGGTTTGATCTCGAGTACGGCATTGGCGGTGGTGCCCGTCAGGCGACACATGTCTTCAGTGGTGCCGTCGCCTTCTTCCTTCTGTGCCGGCTCCATGTCGGCTTGTTCGGCGATGGCTTTCTGCCGCTGCTCAAGCAGGGCGTTGATAGTCCTCACCTCTTCGAGCTGATAGCGCAGGTGCCAGTTGCGGTTGCGCACGTATGTTCCGATATACAGGAATATACATGTGGAGGAGACGTAGTAGATGTATTCTGAAAAGTAGGTCAGGTGAATCTCACCGCCGTGCCACCAGGGTTCGATGGGATTGTCGCAGAAGAAGAATCCGCCGAAAACGGTGAGCACGAAGGCAAGCACGGGAATGTTGACGAGATACATCACGACACTGTTGCGGTGGACAGTGTTGAGCGGCAGTGTCGGGTCTAAGGGCAGATGCAGGACGCTGGCGCAGAACGTGCCAGTGAGGATGCCCACCACGAAGGTGATGAAACCCTGGGCGAGGAAGAACAGGGGGCGGCCCTCGTGGATGGTCTCAACGTTGAACGGCATGGTAAGCCACAGCAGCAGGATGACGAACACTCCCGCATAAAGATTCTCGCGCACGATGCGGATCATCTTCGGTTGTTTCAGTGTTTCTTTCATGATTGGTCCGATTTATTTCGGATGCAAAGATACACCTTTTATCCCATATTTGCAAGCATTTGGGACAAAAGGTAGGGATATGTGACGAATGGAAGGCTTATTATCCCGATTTTCAGTCCGTATGTCCCACACTATTGCACAATTCAAATATCTGTCATACCTTTGCATCGGAAAAAATTTAATTCAACAGATATGACGACATTAAAATTATGTGCAGCGGCTCTTGCCGCAATGTTGGGCGCGGCTACGGCAAGTGCCCAGACGGAGAAGAAGGACTCGGTGGATTATTCGCTCAACCTGAAGGAGTTTGTGGTGAAATCAACCGCGCCAAGGACCAAGATGAAAAACGGTGCGATGGTGACGCGCATCGTAGGCTCGCCATTGGAGTCGGCGGGCTCGGTGGATGACATGCTCGCACGTGTGCCGGGAATGATGCGCATGGGCGGACAACTGCAGGTGATAGGTAAGGGTTCACCTATTTATTATATTAATGGCAGGAAGGTGCAGGACTTAGAGGAGCTGAAGAGGTTGAGAAGCCATGACATTCGCGAGGTGGAGGTGATAAACAGTCCCGGTGCGGCTTACGACGCATCAGTGAATGCCGTGGTGAAGATTAAGACCCGCCGACAGCAGGGCGAGGGACTCAGCGGACGATTCGACCTAAGCGACGAGCAGGCCATGAAGTCGGGCAACAACAACGTGGCTTCATCGCTCAACCTCAACTACCGCCACGGGGGCATGGACTTCTTCGGCGGCATGACGTTCCAGAACGACTATCTCGACGGCTACAGGTCATTGCTCGAACAAAATTCATACGGCAAGGATGCCACCCACACGCAGACGGGATATACCCAAGCCGAACAGAATTTCTCGCGCATGTTCTTGAACGCGGGAATGAACTGGCAGATAGACGATGACAACTCCGTGGGAGTGAAGCTGGAAAAGGGGACATGGCTGAAGAACCACTACAGATTCTCGATGGAGGAGGACATACTGCGCAACGGCATTAAGGAGGACTATCTGAAGTCGGTGAGCGACATAAACTACAAGAATCCCAACACCATGCTACTGAATGCCTACTACAACGGCAAGATAGGCAAGTGGGGAATCGACGCCAATGTGGATTACTACTCGCAGTGCGACAAGAACGACGACAGGATAAACGAACAGGCTATGTCGGGCAACCGCACAGTGGAATCGTTGACCGAGAACAAGAGCCACCTCTTTGCCGCACGACTCGTGGCCGAACATCCTCTATGGACAGGAAAACTGACGTTGGGGGGAGAGATGACCACAGTATGCCGCGACAACGACTATCGTATCAGCGGAGTGGATAACATCTTCGACAGGATGTCAAAGGTGAGTGAGCATAACTATGCAGCTTTCTTTGAATACGGCTTGATGATTCCCAAGGCTGGAATGTTGACATTGGGAATGAGATATGAGCATGTGGCTTTCAACTTCGACGACCTGAGCGACGCCTCGCGCTCGGTGAAGAGAAACCACGACGACTTCTTCCCGTCGCTCTCCTTCGGCACCCGACTGGGAGCAGTGCAGATGCAGCTCAGCTATGGCATAAAGACCACGCGACCGTCGTATCACCAGCTTCGCAGCGAGATTGACTACGGGAGCAAATACACGCTGAAGACAGGTAATCCACTGCTGAAGAACGAAATCCGCCATACCCTCGACCTCTCGGGACGATGGAACTGGATTGCCTTCAGCGTCAACTACCTGCATATCAAGGATGCTATCTACGACTGGACAACTCCCTACGACGACAATGGAGTGGTCATGATTGGCATGGTGAACTTCGACCGTCCGATAGACGTGTTCTGCGCTTTTGTCAACGCCTCGCCGACCATAGGAGTATGGACCACGAGCAACACCGTGGGCGTGCAAAAGCAGTGGCTCTCGTTTAATCTCGACGACCCGCGCGAGGCTACTGGCAAGCGCCATGTGACATACGACAACCCGATGCTGATATTCAACAGCGACAATGCCTTCAGACTGAAGTACGAATGGCAGCTGGAACTCAACTCGCAGTTCTACAGCAAGGCCCACTACCGCAACGTGCGCCTGCTTCAGGCATACTGGAATCTCACTGCCGCAGTGCAGAAGTCGTTCCTCAAGGACAGGTCGCTCGTGGTAAGGCTCTCATTCTGCGACATATTCAACACGGCAAAGCAGGATGCCATCCTCGACCTCGGCAACTACTCACTGCTACAGGGGGATGTGTTCGGACAAGGACGCGGAAACTACAGTTTCCACCGCGTGGCACTCTCCGTGCGCTATGCCTTCAACGCCACCAAGAGCAAGTATAAGGGCAAGAGTGCGGGCGAGGCGGCAATCAAGCGAATGTAAAGGTATTAGGGAGTTAACTCCTAATGTTACTTGTGGGATTCTTTATCCTCTCCTTCACCTCGGCAGTGTATTGCTTCGACACAAGAACGGTGTCGGAGCAATCTTGCATGATGAGGGAGATGCCACTGTTGCGGCTCTCCACCTTCTCCACATGGCGCAGGTTTACAATAAAGGCGCGGTGGCATTGCATGATGTAGGACTGGCGGCAAAGCAATTCCGACACGTTCTTCATGCTTGTGCGTATCGACATGCTCTGTATGCTGTTATTATTATAATAATGTATGCGCACATAGTTGCCCTCGGACGTGGCATAAACCACTTGCGACGGCCGCACGTCGAGCGACTCCTTGGTGGCACCGCTGATGCAGACGACATCGTCGTTGTCGGCAGTTGGGGCTGACTGCGGGTGTGGCTCTTCCTTGGAGAAATGTCGCTGTCTCTCCTGCAACATACCGTTGAGCAGTTGCGCCTCTTCGAGTTGCCGGATGAGATAGCGTTTTTTATACACGCTTCGCCAATACACGTGAATGACGATTGTGGTGAAGCAGTCGATGGCAATCACCGAACCCAATGTCTGCCAACCGAAATGGTTGTCAACCACCTCATTATTGGCGAAGGCATCGAGGAAGAGGCACATCAGTGTCGTGCCGAGCAGTATGTTGATGGACTCGAAGCGGATGTTGCGCCTGATGATATACTGGCTGCCGAGCGAGATGTCGTTGGGCATATGGAACAGGTTCTCCACCACATACTCGCTGACGAGCACGCTGAAGGCAATGATAATGCCCAGCCCTCCGAGCAAAACCCATCTCATCCATCCGAAATGGTTAAGCCCGAAGGGCAGGAACACGGCTATAAACAGTATGCCAATTAGGGCACTCTGCAGTCTTTCTTTTATAATGGTTGTTTTCATATAATGTGCTCTCTTGTGCCCCTTGTTTTAGAGCATGAATTACAGATGGGAAATCCTCTGTTTCCTGCCTGTGCAGTTGACAACGATCTTCTCGAACACTATCGCCGGGGCATGGGGAGTGATGGTGATGGTGTGCATGCCGCCGGATGTTGGGGACAACGGGACGGTCACCGTATTATCAACCACTCTCTTGGCGATTGTGGGATAATATACGGAATAAACATTCTCGGGCTTCTCGTTGAGGTTGGCATTGAAGTTCACCACCTGTGCCTCGCCTCCGTCAACGCTTACCGAATAAGTGAAGCCGTCCCGGTTGAGGAAGTCAAGGGTAGATTTCACGATGACGTGGATGGCAGCCTCCTTGGCGTTGTTGTCGCAAGTGAATTTGTATGTGAGCGACGCACCGTCGATGGGTTCCGTATAGGGTTGGAGCGAGAGGGCGGAGCGCGACTTTCCCATAAACGGAATCTCAGTCCAACGGGCATTGGCGGCATCCTTCTTCTCATAGTATGCCATCGTCTCAATGTCGGCAATACCGTTTATGCAAGGGATGACATTGCCGCCGTCGGTATTGGCTTCCACACGTGCCACCTTGGGCATCATGTCATGAGGGAAAGCATCGTTCCATGACTTATATCCGATATGCTTCTGGATCATCATGCCGTTCCACTTGCCACCTGACATCTTGGTGTTGTACTCGTCGCAGAGCAGGGAGTCCTGACGGAAGGCAACGGCGCAACGGTCTGCCCAATAGTTGATTTCGGCGGCAGTGTATTCAGAATATTTGCCATCGGCAGCCTTCACGAGCATGTCGTTCATGGCCTTTGCCTGATACATGCGGTGGAGATTAGCCATCGCCTGTACGGGGAAGAGGACAATCTGACGGTAGGCATCGTGATATTCCTCCTTCAGCGAGAGGAACTGACGCAAGGCGTCGGCCTCAAGGGCGTCATACTGTGCAACCACCTTAGCCCACTCGCCGTTTTCGGCACTATATACCGTGGCGTCGAGCATCTCGGCAGTGCTGCGTCCGTTGTACTTGCAGCAGAGGTTGAGGATGCGTGCGGCTTCCTCTGCCTGACTGCAACCGAACTGCTGGCGGCAGAACGCCTCGGTGTGCCTGGTGAGGGTGGCTGCGTCGTATTCCGACGGATTCCATGCCATGTCCATAAACAAGGTGATGGGATATTCCATAGGCTTTAGGTCGCCAACGTTGAGAATCCACAGGCGGTCGATGCCGTATTGAGCGGCGAGGGTGAGCTGCTCCCACATGTTCTGGGTGGGAGTGGCGTTAATCCACTTGCTGTTGCGCGGAGCGCCCACATAGTCAACGTGATAATATAGTCCCCATCCGCCCTTGTGCTGGCGTTCCTTGGCGGTTGGCACACGGCGCACGTTGCCCCAGTTGTCATCGCAGAGCAGCATGATGACATCATCGGGCACACGCATACCCTTGTCGTAGTAGTCCATAACCTCCTTATACAAAGCCCACACCTGGGGTGTCTCCTTGGCCTTCTTGCCAGTCACCTCCTCGATAATCTTGCGCTGGTCGGCCACAATCTGTTCGAGCAGTCGGGTGTCAGCCTCCTCACTCATGGCCTCGTCGCCGTCGCCACGCATACCAATGGTGACGATATCGTCGGTGCCCTTCATGCGCTCGATACCCTCGCGGAAGAATTTCTTGATAACCTCCTTGTTGGTGTTGTAGTTCCATGCCCCGTATTCGTTGCGGTGGCGCGCCCATTCCTGATGGTTGCGAGCCATAGGTTCATGGTGAGATGTGCCGATGATGATGCCCATGTCGTTGGCAGTCTTCTGGTTGAGAGGATCGTCGGCATAGAAAGCCCATCCCCACATGGCAGGCCAGAGCATGTTTCCGCGCAGGCGAAGGATGAGTTCAAACACCTTGGCATAAAACTCATGACCGCCGTTCTTGGTCTTGAAGGTGTTCTCCACCCACGACGTTAGACAGGGAGCCTCGTCGTTGAGGAAGAGTCCACGATAGCGCACAGCCGGTTCGCCGTCGGTATATATACCTTTATTTATATATATGTCCTTATGCTTTGCCACAGGCACGTCAGCCCACCAATACCATGGCGACACACCAATCTGACGCGACAGTTCGTAGAGTCCGAAGATGGTTCCGCGATAGTCGCTTCCTGCGATGAGGAGAAGCCCCCCTCCGGTTCCCCCTTGGGGGAGGGACTTGTCGTCGGATACTACGGTGATAATAAACTTCTCGGTCTTGCCCTTAAGTTGGTCGGTGAGTTTGTTCTGTTTTAAAAATTTGTCGATGACGGGTGACGCTCCTATAGTGCCGGCAATGATTACGGCATTGTTGTTGTCGAGTGCGGCTTTGCATCCCGTGACGTTGGT
>JBJEAV010000290.1:0-1615 GCA_051869395.1 Prevotella sp. | reverse complement strand
CCCAAGACCTTGGTGATGTCTGACACCTGTTTTCCTTCAAAAATATTCATTCTGTAAATTGTTTGATAACGTTTGGACATAGTGGAAATACCCATTTCCAGTTTCTCGCAAATATCGTGGGCATATATCTCCGACTCCATGTCGTGCCATGTTGACTGGCATGATGCGATATACTTGAATGCCTCCACGCGATGTGTGGTGCGCCTGATATAGTCGAAACACAAGTTTTGCAATGTCTTGTATATAAGAGCCGGCAGGCTGTCCCCGATGATAATTTCCTTGATGTTAAGCAGTCTGACGAAGGTGTCCTGCACAATGTCTTTTGCAATGAATTCGTCCTTGACGATTCTCATTGCAAATCCCCTCAATTCAGACAGGTTTTTCTGATAATAGTCAGATAGTATAACGTTATTGTCCATAAATGCGAAAGTTTTGTGCAAAGTTAAGCATATATTCGCAGAATCGGCTCAAATTTTGTAGCTAATCCTTTACTATTTGTTTCATTTTTCCCGGAATGTCATATTTTTGAAGTTTTATTGTATTATTGTCGTCTGTAAGCCGATGGGGACATGCCCACGTGCTCCTTGAAGAACTTGCCAAGGAACGACTGGTTGGGGAAGTTCAGCTCGTCGGAAATTTCCTTTATTGACATTGTGGAGGTCTTCAGGAGCACGCGTGCCTCAAGGGTCACGTATGTGTCTATCCACTCGTTGGGAGTATGCTTGCTCACCGACTTCACTGTCTCGGAAAGGTACTTCGCGGTGATGGACAGTTGTTCGGCATACCAGCCCACCCTTCTTTCCTTCTTGTAGTTTTCCTCGACGAGTTTGATAAACCGCGTGAAAATGTCGTCTGCCCTGGTCTGCCGCTTGTTTTCCACCTGCTGTACGCGGTAGATTACGTTGCTCAGGTCGTAGAACATGGCGAGCACCATGGTGCGCACGAGGTCGCGCTTGAAGTGGTTGTTGGTGTCGGCTACCTTCTTTTTCAGGAAGAAGAAGTATTCCTTGAACGTCTGCACCTCATCCTCATTGAGCGACACAACGGGATGGTTGCGCGAGAAGAGGAAGAGCAGCGACACGTCCCTGACATCATTGATTACGTCATAGAAAAAGTTCACCGACATCATCATTGCCAGTCCGTTGGCATCGTCGGATGCCGTATAGTTGTCAATAACATGGCGGTCGGATATTACGATGATGTCGTTTTTCTTGACGTCGTGCCTCTGTGTGTCTATGGTAAACTGCGCATTGCCCTCGGTACACAATGCCACGAGGATGAAGGTCATGCGTCGTGGCAGTTTGTTGATGGCAAGCGTAGAAAGTTTCTCGCTGAGTATGATGTCGTCGGCGATGAAGTCGCTTGTGCTGTGGTCTTCCTGTGCCATGCGGAAGTTGGTGTTCCTGATGTTATTGTTATCCATAGGCGATATGTCTTATATTACCTTGTTGTTCTTGCCGGCCTTAGTCTTCACTGTGATGACGCATCCGTTGACTGCCACCTTCACCTTGCCCTTGTTCTTTGACCTGATGGAAAGTTCAACCACCTTGCTGTCAGTCCATTTCATTGTCAGTTCATATCCGCCGCGGGCGCGTATTCCGCTCACCTCGCCGTC
>JBJEAV010000289.1:0-2029 GCA_051869395.1 Prevotella sp. | reverse complement strand
ACCAAACGTGGTAATGAAGGTAAGCTGAAGACTTTGTGTGCTTTTAAGCCGTGACATAATCGCGTTGATTCGATGGCGCAATGTCATGTCGTATGACTTGGTTATTTCATATTTGCCTTGTGAAAATTTCATTTCACAAAGGTTCACCACTCTGTCGCCTCGCTCTATAACCAAGTCGCACTGCATTCCGTCGTGATGATCATCGCCCCGGAGAGTATATGGCGACTCGGAAGTCCTGACGGCAGCAATGCCCAACTTGCGCTTTATTTGTTCTGTATGCATTATGCACAGTTCCTCAAAAGCAATTCCGCTCCAACTGACAACCGTGGGGGAGTTCACATTATGCATCCAGTATTGCGAGTCACCCCCGAGAGCCTTGTCTGCAAAAAACATATAGAACCGACAGAACGGATCTACAAGTTTGTATAGTGTCTCTCCTTTTTTTGCGTCAATAGGTTTGTATGCCATGATAAAGTCGCTGGCAGCCAGTGCGTTTAGAATCTCCGAGAAACTTCCTCCGAGAGGAATATCCAATATTTTCGCCAGTTCCTCCCTTGTATATCCATAGTGTCTTGTAGATAGAATGTTTATGACTTTCTCATATTTTTCGGGATATTTATATAAAGAGGTGAAAAGCCGCTTGAATTCCATCCGTAGTTTAGCCTTGCGGTCAAAGAACAACAAGTCGATATTCTGTGCCATGCTTAAGCCTTTTTGGAAATAACTAAGATAATAAGGTATTCCGCCAAAAGCCATATATGCCATTGCTATTTCATATCGGCTTGCCGTGATTTGCCTCCAACGGAGATATTCCTCAGTCTCACACAAGTTAAAAGGTGACAGCTTGATTTCACAAGTCAGTCGGTTGTATAATCCTCCTGTGTTGTTGATGAGATTTTTTATCATCCACGATGCCGCCGAGCCGCATACTATTAGCATGAGGTTGTCGCGTCCTGCCCCCCATCCGTTCCAAAAGGCCTCTAATGCAGTGATGAAATGCGACCTTGGCGTGTCGAGCCATGGCAGTTCGTCTATGAATACCACCTGGCGACTGCCGTTGTCGAGTTTTATCAGCAGTTCTTCAAGCATATACATTGCCTCAATCCACGATTTAGGCGCATGGTCGGCATCGCTGTCGTGCACCTGAAGTGAATGATAGAAATGGCGCAATTGTTCTTCTGTGCTCACCTTGCTTCCATCGTCATATACGGACAGGCCTGTATGATAGAATGTCATACTGTCTCTGAACATCTCCCTGACGAGAAATGTCTTGCCCACACGCCTTCTGCCATAAACAGCCACAAACTCAGGTCTGTCGCTTTCATATAGTCTTTGAAGTTCTTGCTGCTCTTCTTTCCTTCCAATTATCTTTGCCATAATACAATGAATATAATTTGGGTGCAAAGATACAAAAAACAGCCGAAAAACCATCTCAAACTCAGCCAAATTTTGCTAAAATGATATAAAATGGCTGAGTTATAGGGTATAAACTCAGCCGATTTTTACACTTCTTATTGATTTTGGCTGAAAAACTGCAAATAATGGGATGTTTGTCATATGTGTCCCGGCACTATCATCATAAAGACATAGCCAATGGCAAAGGCAAGGCACCACTCCACTTGAAGTATGGAAAAGGAGAGCTGGGCGCATAGCATCGCCACTCCTAATACTATGCCTACAAATCCCCCGAATGTCATCCACTTGTTCTTAAGTAGCATACCTGACACCGTGCTCGCAAGCCCCGGAGCAAGAAGACCAAGGATGAAAAGTGCCACCCACGTCGTGGTGTGATACACAACAAAGAAATATCCGCATACGATTGTGGCAATGATAAATATCACTCCTACCATTCCCCATATACGGTTGACGATACTGGCTGAAATGCCTTCCACATCCGCATCCTTAGCCTTAACCCTATCCATCACAAATCCTTGAATGCATGCACCCAACACAGGCACCAAGGCATAAAATATACTCATTCGGGCATCATGTGTGTATTTTGCCAACACATATACCAACAGCGATACCG
>JBJEAV010000288.1:0-9495 GCA_051869395.1 Prevotella sp. | reverse complement strand
ATCATAAAAATAGGCAGTTAACATCTTTTAATCCGTGGTTCACCACACAGAGCTTTTTTATTATAATATTATGATGTATTCTTCTGAAAATTTTCTTATGACATATTATGTTATAGGTAATTCTATCCTAAATGTTGTTCCTTTACCTATTTCGCTTTCTTTTACGTAGATTTTTCCTTTATGATATTCTTCTATTATTCTTTTTGCCAATGACAGTCCTAAGCCCCATCCACGTTTTTTCGTAGTGAAACCCGGAGTAAAGACATTCTTAATATCACTGCGTTTGATACCTTTTCCGTTGTCTTTTACTTCAATTATTGTTTTGTCCTTTTCCTGATATGTGTTGATATAGATGTTGCCTTTCCCTTCCATGGCATCCACCGCATTTTTGCAGAGGTTCTCAATAACCCATTCAAACAGTGATGTGTTGATTCTAACTATCATATTTCTATTCTTGTCACAGTTGGATGTAATTTCGACCTTTGAAGAGGTTCGTCTGTCCATATATTCAACCACGTGGGTTATCACCTCGTTGAGGCTTGTTTCTTTTGGTTCTGGTATGGAGCCTATCTTTGAGAATCGTTCGGCTATTATTTCAAGTCGCCTTACGTCTTTTTCCATTTCCATGATCATCTCATCATTGGGATAACTCTCCTTGAGTATTTCTGTCCATGCCATTAGACTGGAGATTGGAGTACCTAATTGATGGGCGGTTTCCTTGGATAATCCTACCCATACTTTATTCTGCTCTGCCTTTTTGGAAGAGAGTAGGGCGAATATGGCAATAACCACGAAGATAAGAACAATGCCAAGCTGCACGTATGGATAAGTGGCAAGTCGCTTGAGCATGATTGACTCGTCATAACATACAATCTGATAGTCTGTTGTGCCGTCAAGGTCAATCTTTATATATTTGCCTGAGTGATAGTAGCTTTGGGCATATTTTTTTAGTGTGCTGATTGAGTCGGTGGCATTATTTTCTTTTAGTTCAACATTCCTGAAATCACATATATCCCCTTTTGAAGACATGACAATAACAGGAATGGTATTATTTGCCTTGATTACATTAAGTACCAGTGTAAGGTCGGTGTTTTCCGATGCATTATTAAGTGTGTTCAGTGCTTGTGCCCATGTTACCATCTTGTTATGCTCCTCGTTAGATAGGTCTTTAATAAGAATATGTGAAACCACCAATGAGGTCACCGCTATTATTATAGCAGTGACCACAAGTATGATTTTCACCTGTCTTATTCTGTCTGTCCACATCATTGTTTAAGTTCCTCCCTCAAGAATTTTGCCGTGAAACTATCTTTTGATTTGGCTACCTCTTCCGGGGTTCCAGTCACAGTCACTCGTCCTCCGCCTTTTCCACCTTCCGGCCCAATATCAATGATATGGTCGGCAAGTTTGATTACATCAAGGTTATGTTCAATGATTATAACAGTGTTTCCCCTGTCAACCAGTTTCTGCAAGACTTCCATAAGGATTCTGATATCCTCAAAGTGAAGACCAGTGGTTGGTTCGTCAAGGATATACAGAGTGCTGCCTGTGTCCTTTTTACTTAGTTCTGTTGCTAATTTCACTCTTTGGCTTTCACCGCCCGACAGTGTAGTGGAGGGTTGTCCCAACTTGATATATCCAAGTCCCACATCTTGTATTGTCTTGATTTTGCGTAGTATGTCGGGAACGTTTTCGAAGAACTCCACAGCCTGGTTAACTGTCATCTCCAAGACGTCGGCAATACTTTTGCCCTTATATCTCACTTCAAGCGTCTCGCGGTTGTATCTCTTGCCGTGACATACTTCGCAGGGAACCATCACGTCGGGAAGGAAGTTCATTTCGATGGTCTTATACCCGTTTCCTGAGCAAGCCTCGCATCTTCCGCCCTTGACATTGAAAGAGAACCTGCCAGGTTTGTAGCCTCTTATCTTTGCCTCGGGGAGATTGACAAACAGTGAACGAATGTCCGCGAATACACCTGTATATGTCGCAGGATTAGAACGAGGTGTCCTGCCCAATGGACTTTGGTCAACATCCACCACCTTATCGATATTCTTGATGCCCTCAATGGAGTCATACGCCAAAGGCTCTTTCAGCGAGCGGTAGAAATGCTTGCTGAGTATGGGTTGCAGAGTCTCGTTGATAAGAGTGGATTTACCAGAACCGCTCACACCAGTGACGACGATGAGCTTGCCGAGCGGAAACTCAACGTCGATGTTTTTCAGGTTGTTACCCTTGGCACCACGAATCCATATACTCTTGCCGTTACCCTCCCTGCGTTTTTCCGGAATTTGTATTTTCAGTTCCCCGTTGAGATATTGGCTCGTTATGGTGTGCTTCTTGAGCATCTCCTTTGGAGTGCCTTGGAATACCACCTCGCCGCCTTTTCTTCCCGCCTTGGGACCAATATCCACCACATAGTCAGAGGCAAGCATCATGTCCTTGTCATGCTCCACCACGATAACCGTGTTGCCTATGTCCCTGAGTTCCTTCAGCGACTTGATTAGTCTCTCGTTATCTCTTTGGTGCAGTCCGATGCTCGGCTCGTCAAGGATATATAGCACGTTAACCAGTTGCGAACCTATCTGAGTTGCCAGTCTTATGCGCTGGCTCTCGCCGCCCGAAAGGCTTGCAGACTGTCGGTTAAGTGACAAATAGTCAAGTCCCACCTCAAGCAGGAAGTCAAGTCTTGTCCTGATTTCCTTTACTATCTCACTTGCAATGGCTCTTTGCTGGTTGTCGAGATGTTCCATGGCCTCGTCAATCCATGTTCTCAGCTCGGCGATGTCCATATTGGCAAGTTCGGCGATGTTCTTGTCCCATATCTTGTATGAGAGGGCCTCTCGGTTAAGTCTCTGTCCGTGACATTCGCTGCATACGGTCATTGCTGTGAATTGGTCAGCCCATTTCTGTCCAGTTGTAGATTCGTCGTTTTCCATCACATTGCGAAGGTATTTTATCACTCCGTCGTACGACGAGAAATAGTCGGATGATGTTCCTACCAAATCCTTGCTAATCCTCACTGTATCTAATGAACCGTATAACACTTCGTTTACTGCCTCTTCCGACAGGTCTTCAAACTTGGTCTTGATGTCATATCCATAGCTTTTCAATATAGCGTCTATCTGCCAGAAAATCATCTGGTTCTTGTATTTCCCGAGGGGAATGATGGCACCGTTGTATATGCTGATGCTGCGGTCGGGTATTACCTTGCTCATATCTATGGAGTTTATTACTCCGAGTCCCTTGCATCGTGGGCAGGCTCCTTGCGGCGAGTTGAACGAGAAATTGTTAGGTGCAGGGTCACTGTATGCCATACCCGTTGTTGGGCACATCAGACGTTTGGAGAAGAACTTTGCCTCCCCGGTCTCATTGTCAAGAATCATAATAAGTCCGTCACCAGACTTCATTGCCGTGGTGACGCTCTTCTTCAGTCGGTCATCATTTTGTCCGTCCTTTACCGCCATTTTGTCAATCACCACCTCAATGTTGTGGTTCTTGTATCTATCCACTTTCATGCCTTCGGTTATTTCCCTTACCGTGTCATCCACGCGTACATATATATACCCTTTGCGCCTGAGGCTCTCGAAGAGTTCTCGGTAATGTCCCTTCCTGCTTCTTACCAATGGCGCAAGAATCATGATTTTCCTTCCCGAATAGTCCTTGTGAATCATCTCCACCACACGGTCTTCCGTGTATTTCACCATCTCCTCTCCGGTTGCATAGCTATATGCCTTTCCCGCCCTTGCGAATAGCAGACGGAGGAAGTCGTAAATCTCCGTCGTGGTGCCTACGGTTGAACGAGGGTTTCTGTTTGTGGTTTTCTGTTCGATGCTGATAACAGGGCTGAGTCCTGTAATCTTGTCAACGTCAGGGCGTTCCATTCCTCCGAGGAAGTTGCGTGCGTATGCCGAGAAGGTCTCGATATACCTTCGCTGTCCCTCTGCGTAAATGGTATCAAAGGCGAGCGATGATTTTCCCGAACCCGACAGTCCGGTGATTACCGTGAGACTGTCCCTCGGTATCTCCACGTCGATGTCCTTGAGGTTATGCACCCTTGCGCCCCACACGTTGATGCTCGCCTCTTCGTTGGTCTTATTGTTGTTGCTGCACATCTTCATTAAAGCTCGTTAATACGTTCACATCCCTTTTGATATTGTATTCCCTTCCGTCGGCACCCTTGGCTTTCACCAGTACGAAGTATGTTCCGTCCTTCACCGTCTTGCCGTGGAAAGTGCCGTCCCATCCTCCGTTGATGTCCGTCCAGTCATACAGTTTCTGTCCCCATCTATTGAAGATATAGGCATGAAATTCCACGATGCTTCTGTGAGAAGACTTCGCCTTGTATATGTCGTTCACTCCGTCACCGTTTGGCGAAAAGGCGTTGGGCATTTCCAGCAGGCTTGTGCTTATGGTGATGGAGATGCTGCCCGCAAGTTCCGGTTCCTCCATGCCCGGATAAGTCACGTACAGCGACACGACGGTAGTGCCCGACTCCATGAAGTTATAGGTCGTGGTCTTCTCATACCTCGTTATAAATGGAGTCGTTTCTCCCTCCTTGACGAATCTCCATTCAAACGACGGCAGGTCTGTGTCATCCATGTCAGTCACCACCGCGTCGAACTCCACTTCCAGCGGAGCCTGCGCGTCGGCGATGACATCGGTGGTCTCTTCACGCGTTCCGTCCTCATTGTTATAGTATGCGGTCGGAATAATGTCGGCATAGGCACAATTATGCACCAATAAGCCCATAAAAAGTACAAATAACGCTCTAAAATCCATTTTTCTATAAATATTTTGTGCAAAATTAGTGAATTTAGTTGATTTACCCACTTTTTTTTCGTAATTTTGTTCCCGATATTTGAAAATATACGAATATGAAACGACTTTTAAGATATTTTTTGGTGATTTTGATGCTTTTTGGTGCATCATTCTCACTAATGGCACAGTCCACGTCCAAGATACGTGAGATGCATAAGGTAAAGAAGAAAGAAACCATCTTCGGCATTGCCCGCGAGTATGGGCTGACCATCCAGGAACTCATCAAGGCCAACCCCGAGATGAACAATCCCGGTTATGAGTTGAAGAAGGGAGATTTTATAGCCATCCCTTATCCCGAGACAAAGCCGGCGGAAGTCAAGACACCCGCTGCCACTCCCAAACCTGCGTCTAAGCCCAAGAACTTGAGCGTGGGTGTGATGCTACCGTTGCACGACGAGAATGGCGACGGTCGCCGTATGGTGGAATATTATCGTGGTGTGCTGATGGCGATTGACAGTCTCAAGCATATCGGTCTCTCGGTCGATGTGTATGCCTGGAACGTGGCTGAGGAAGCCAACATATCCAAGTTCCTCAACGACAAGAATGCCTCCAAGTGCGACCTCATTATAGGTCCGTTGTATTCCAAGCAGGTGCCCCCTCTGGCAAAGTTTGCCGAGCAGCACGACATAAAGGTGTTGATACCATTCTCCATCCAGGCCCCAGATGTCTTCAGCAACAGTCATCTGTTTCAGGTATATCAGTCGCCTAATGACTTCAACGAGTCAACAATTAACAATTTTCTTAAGCGTTTTGAGGGCTACAATACAGTCATCATAGACTGCAACGACACCACGAGCAAGAAGGGAATCTTTACGTTTGGCTTGCGTCGTCGCTTTGAGACGATGGGGCGTGAGTATAGCGTCACCAACCTTAAGTCCAGTGAGGCGTATTTCGCCAAGTGTTTCAGCAAGACCCAGCCCAATGTGGTCATTTTGAATACTGGCCGTTCCCCAGAGTTGAACCTTGCCTTTGCCAAGCTCAACAATCTCACGATGAACAATCCCGGACTCGAGATTTCAATGTTTGGATATACCGAGTGGATGCTATATACAAAGTACGACATCGACAATTTCTATAAGTATAATGTGTATATCCCCGCCTCGTTCTATCTCAACCCGCTGTCTGCAGCCACCGAGAGGATAAACACCAAGTACAGATGGAATTTCCATGCCGACATGATGCAGGCGTTGCCGCGCTTTGCCGTCACGGGATTCGACCATGCGATGTTCTTCCTCAAGGGTATGTATCAGAAGGGAAAGAACTTCACGGGGGCGGCTGGTTCCGTGGGCTATATACCCGTGCAGACTCCGCTTAAGTTTGAGAGGATTGCCAATGGCGGATATCTCAACAAGTCGATTCTGTTCGTGCATTACAAGCCTACCCATCAGATAGAAACCATAACCTATTAGAGCCATGAGGAAGACGATACTGTTTCTTGTCCTTCTGCTGTCATTGTCAGCAAAGGCGCAGATTGGCGAGCACCGCAACGACCTTGCCATAGGTGTCAATGGCGGATATGTGTTGGGTAATGTGGGATTTACGCCTACTGTTCCCCAGAAGATGCACGGCGGACTGACGGGAGGATTTACGGTGAGATACACCAGCGAGAAATATTTCAAGAGCATCTGTGCCATCGTGGGCGAGGTGAATATTGCCCAGATGGGTTGGAAGGAGAAGATCCTCAACGCCAACGACGAGCCAGTGATAAATTCCGTGACTGGTGTTGCCGAGGAATACGAGCGTCAGCTGACATATATCCAGGTGCCGCTGATGGCGCGCTTGGGATGGGGTAGGGAGCGCAAGGGCTTCCAGGCATTCTTCCAGTTGGGACCACAGGTGGGAATGTTCCTTGGCGACAAGAAGAAGTCCAACTTTGATTACGACTCGCGCAACAGGGGTGCCCGTGTGGGAGCCTTGCGCGATGCAGTCATGGACACCCTTGCCATACAGCGCAAGTTTGACTACGGCATCACCGCCGGTCTTGGTCTTGAGTATTCTCATCCCAAGGTTGGGCACTTCCTCATCGAGGCCCGTTATTACTACGGTCTTGGCGACATCTACAAGAACAGCAAGACCGACTATTTCGCCCGAAGTAACAACAGTGGCATATTCATTAAGCTCACTTATCTTTGGGACGTTTTTAAAAATTAGGAATTAGGGATTAGAAATTAGGGATTATTAATTAATAACTTTTAAAATTTAGTACAATGTTTGAAGGACAGCCGAAAGGACTTTACGCGTTGGCATTGGCCAACACTGGTGAGCGCTTTGGTTATTACACCATGCTTGCCGTCTTTGCCCTTTTCCTTAGGGCAAATTTTGGATTGACAGCAGGCGCAGCCGGTGCAATCTACAGTAGTTTTCTTATGTTGGTGTATTTCCTTCCTCTGTTTGGAGGAATGATGGCCGACAAGTTTGGTTTTGGTAAGATGGTCACCATTGGTATCATCATTATGTTCTGTGGCTATTTGCTGCTCTCAGTTCCATTGGGAGGTGACGTGTTGGCTCTCGTGGTGATGATTCTCGCCCTACTGCTTATAGGTGCAGGTACCGGTCTCTTCAAGGGTAACCTCCAGGTGATGGTGGGCGACCTGTATAATGAAGCTCAGTATGCCGACAAGCGCGACTCTGGATTCTCCATCTTCTATATGGCCATCAACATCGGTGCGCTCTTCGCCCCCACTGCCGCAGTGAAGATTATGGAGTGGGCGCAGACCAGCATGGGCATTTCCGAGAACGACTCATATCACTTCGCCTTTGCCGTGGCTTGCGCATCGCTGATACTGTCCATTGCCATCTACTATCTCACCCGTGCCACTTTCCGCCATGTCGAGGGAGGCAAGCAGGCTGCCGGTGACAAGAAGACTGCCGATGCCGGCGAGGAGCTTTCTCCCGAGGACACCAAGGCACGCATCGTTGCCCTTTGTCTTGTCTTTGCGGTGGTAATATTCTTCTGGATGGCATTCCACCAGAACGGACTCACCCTTACATATTTCGCCAATGAGTTCACGGTCAAGAGCGTTGAGGGTGCCAACTGTATGGCATTCGACGTGTTCAACCTCGTAGCCGTCATCATTATGGTCTATTCCCTCTTCTCGCTCGTTCAGGGCAAGACCTCCAAGAGCAAGGGTATTGCGGGAGTGGTGCTGGCTCTGTGTCTTGTCTTCCTCTATTGGAAATACACCCAGGTTGCTGATTCAATGGACATCTCCGCACCTATCTTCCAGCAGTTCAATCCCTTCTATGTAGTGGCACTCACTCCTGTGAGCCTTGCCATCTTCGGTGCGTTGGCACGCCATGGCAAGGAACCCTCTGCTCCTCGCAAGATAGCATACGGTATGCTTGTCGCCGCCCTTGGATTTGGTGTGATGGCATTTGGATCGTTTGGTTTGCCTTCGCCTGATGCTCAGGCAGCCTCTGGCGAGAATGAGGTATTTGTATCCCAGTATTGGCTCATCTCCACATATCTCGTGCTCACATTCGCCGAGTTGCTTCTTTCCCCGATGGGTATCTCCTTTGTATCCAAGGTTGCTCCTCCCAAGTATAAGGGAATGATGATGGGTGGTTGGTTTGTGGCCACAGCCCTTGGCAATTTCCTTGTCAGCGTGGGAGGATTCCTTTGGGGCGGACTCCCATTGTGGATGGTTTGGACAGTATTCATCGTCCTCTGTCTCCTCTCCGCCCTCTTCATGTTCGCAATGATGAAGCGATTGGAGAAGGTGGCATAACGGGCTGAAAGCTCAGATTGAAAGAACGGACTGAAAGCTCAGATTGAAATAACGGGCTGAAAGCCCAAAAGCACATAGCCCAGGGCAACGCCCTGGGTTTTTGGATGTTATTGCGATACAACGCCCTGCAAGGGCAAAAGCGTTATATCAGTATGGAATAACGCTTTTGCCCTTGCAGGGCGTTGCACATTTCTTGGCATACAAACCCAGGGCGTTGCCCTGGGCTATGTGCAGCCATTGGGCTTTCAGCCCGCCAAGTCAGAGGGCATCCGCATTGGCCGCGGGCGGGACGCCCACGCTCCCAGAGGCATCCGCATTGGCAGCTGGCTGTACGCCCACGCTCATAGTTGGGCTGCGCTAATCAACTTTGTGGCCTTTGTAAAAAGCAGCTTTGCTGCTCTCTGTATCTTCCAATATCGCAAAAGAACTATGTTTCTTCGTGTCTTTGTGTTAATAATATAAAACTCTGTATCTCTGCGCCTCTGTGTTTACAAAACAGTCCTGTGGCGATTTGGTTCAATGGCGTTCAAAAACCGTTTGGAATTGGGGGGGGCGTAGGGTTTCGTTCACTCTTGTTCACGCTCGTTCAAAGGTGCTATGGATGTACGTCCTTAACTCGCAGCCATTGCGCTCTTAACTCGCAGCCATTGCGCTCTTAACTCGCAGCCATTGCGCTCTTAACTCGTAGTCTTTACACTACTTACTCCGCAGACTCTGCCACGGGTATGCCAGTCGGCTGTCACGGGTATGCCAGTCGCCTGTCATCGGGGTGACAGAGTAATCACAGTCGTTAGGTAATGTCGGCGCAGTCGTTAGGTAATGTCGGCAAACCCGTTGAAACAATGTCGCTATATCCGTTGAAGGATGTGAAATAGCTTGAGTGCTTGCGAATAGGTTCTGTGCCAATTTAGGGGGAGAATATTGCATTTATAACCCATTTCAAATG
>JBJEAV010000287.1:0-2033 GCA_051869395.1 Prevotella sp. | reverse complement strand
AACGCCAACAGGAATGTCAACAGCAAAAGTGCTTTCGTTTTTCTCATAAGCGTGTTTGTTTAATGTTCAAAAATCATAATAATACCGTAACAACATATAAAAAGTACACCCCCTTTCCTCCATTTTTTCACAAAAAAAGGCAGAAAAGTTACTTTCTGCCCCTGATAAATAACATTTCATTTATTATTTGTCGCTTTTGATTTCTATTTGTTTGTCTATTGGCGCATGGTTTTCGCAAATGCACTATAAACTTTTGTTTCTTTGTTCTGATAGAAATAAGCGGGCAAGACACCTTCTTTGTAAGAAACATGACGCAACAGGTTCTCTACAGTTTTGTCGATTGACTTATACGTCTCGTCGTTGGTGAAAATCCGGAAATAAAGAGGCAAACCGTTTTTCTTTGCGGTAAACACCATCACGCATTGAGTATATTTGCCTGCCACGGGCTTGTCGAGTTTCATCCTTGCCACAACAATCGTGTCGGCATTGCAACCGAAACGGTCGGCGAGAATCTCCTTTGTATATGAACAATAAATGTTTCGGGCAATGGAGTCGGCAAGCTGAACTACACCAGGGTATTGCCCTTTCTCCCTCAATGCGTAGGGCATGAGTGTGAATATGTAAGGCGAGGGATATTGAATGACCATTCCGCCATCATCTGTCACAGCTTCTTGTGCTATTGACATCGTATATATATTATAAGGTGAGGCGTGAAGTTTGTTGTCGGGACGTTTCCACATGTTGAGTATGTCGGCATTAATTTCCTTTGACGCTTCAACAATGGTGAATCCTTCAGGACATTCCCATTTCACGAAACACTCCATTTCAAGGACTCCTGATAACTCGGCGAAAGAAAAATCTCTGCCGTCACCTCTGTTCACCGACTGGCCATAGCAAGTGAAAGTACATGCTAATACAAAAAGTAAAATTAATTTCTTCATAAGCGTTTTTCTTTAATTGTTATATAACATAATAATACTTTCTGCCTGGTTCTTAATCAATGTTCTATGCTTATTACTTTACTTCTTCCCTATTTTCAGAGTTTCACCTTCCAATGACGCGGAGAAACTCTCAAAACCATTCAGGAGGTCAACTGCTCTGCGAAGCGACTCGTCGCGGCGGCAGAAGTAGCGCAGCTTGAGGTCCTGAAGGGCCTTGTCAGTGAACTCCACATTCACGTTGTACCAACGGCCTATCGCCAATGCCACGTCCATAAGCCTTGCATCGTCGAAATATATGAATCCGTTGCGCCAATACTCATATCCCACCATATCCTCTGAAGCCACGGTAACGTCGGAAGAGGCAGTTATTGTTGCTCCCTGGCCGGGAACAAGACGAATGAAACTATCAGAAGACTTGGCCTTAACCTCTGCACTACCCGTGATTAATGCCACATGGCTCGACGAGGCATCGTAGCACGAGACATTCAGCTCCGTGCCAAGCACCCGCACCTCAGAATTATCGGTAGTGATGACAAATGGATGCTCAGCGTCCTTTGCAACCTTGAAATATGCCTCGCCATAGAGATAGACATTGCGCTCGTTGCCAATGAACCGCGAAGGATAAGTAAGACGGCTGCCGGCATACATCCACACCTGTGTGCCGTCGGCAAGGACTATGGTATAGCTCTTGCCCACGGGAATGTCTATTGTATATCTGTCAGTGGGCACATCATCCGTCTCATAGCCCAAGGCACGCATCACCTTGTTGCGCTGCGCCGTGGGCACAGCGGCGAGAGATATGTTCTGTGAGTCACCCTTGAGCGCAATTTGCCTGTCGCCTGCCGACATCACCACACTCTCGGGAGCGTCGGCAATGCGGGTGTAAGCATAATTAGGATTGACATCCGCTTTGGGGACGAACGACCTAATGGCAAAGAAAAGGAGCAGCAAAGCCGCAACACCTGACACGGCATAAACCAAGACACGCATACGCGACGGCCTGCTGCCGACGCGAACACCAAGACGTGAGGCTATATCATCCCACTCCTTGTCCACATCGACAGGCATTTCAACGCCTTGCCGCTTCATCTT
>JBJEAV010000286.1:0-9528 GCA_051869395.1 Prevotella sp. | reverse complement strand
TAATCAATTCTTCTTTCATAATTATTTAATTTTTAATTCTTAATTCTTAATTTTTTTTTCTTTGTCCACTGATAGTTTTTTGTCCACAGATTAGCACAGATTAACACAGATTTTTTTAATATCAAAGATATTTGGATTATCACAGATTTCAATTTTTCAATCTTTCAATCTTTGTTGGGACGCGCAGCCTCTGGGAGCGCAGGCGTCCCGCCTGCGGCCTGTCGAGAAAGCATACTTCTCTCTCCTACCAATATTTTAATTACTCTCTGCGCTGGCCGCGGGCGAGACGCCCACGCTCCCAGAGGCATCCGCATCCCCAACCATACAGTTCGAATAAGCATCGTAATCTGTAGTGTAATAACGTCGCGGTAGCAACTTCTTCACTCTTCACTCTTCATTCTTCATTTAAAGCCAAGAACGCCTCATAGGCCTTGTCCCACTGCTCCTGGTCCTTCGGCTCGAATATTCGCGGCTCCACCGAGTTGGCTATGATGGACCTCATGTCCCATATATCCTTCACCTCTCCGGCAGCCTTGGCCTGAAGCATGATGTTGCCTATGGCAGTCGCCTCCTGGGGACCTGCCTTCACTGTGACTCCGCAACTGTCGGCGGTCATCTGGTTGAGATAATTGTTGAGCGAACCGCCACCTATTATATATAATGTGTCGAGACGGAAGTCGGCAAACTCCTTCAGCCATGTGAACACCTGACGATAGCGCAATGCCAAACTGTCGAACACGCAACGGATAATCTCGGCATATCCCTGGGGAACATACTGACCGGTGGCGCGGCAATACTCCTGTATCGCACCAATCATCGAGGAAGGATTGGCAAAGGCTGCGTCGTCGGGATTGATGAGACACTTGAACGGCTCCTGAGCCATGGCCTCGCGCTGAAGATCGGCATGCGACTGCGGTGCGTCGGTGAACTCCTTGC
This sequence comes from Prevotella sp., assembly GCA_051869395.1. Classification (GTDB taxonomy): domain Bacteria; phylum Bacteroidota; class Bacteroidia; order Bacteroidales; family Bacteroidaceae; genus Prevotella. The sequence goes on along the minus strand of JBJEAV010000286.1, from coordinate 8,592 downwards.
GGCAACGCTCGTATATCCACATTCCGCAGATGTTCTTGAGGAAACGCGTAGTGCCGTCGATACCGCCCTCGTTGGTGAAGTTAAGCTCGCTGCTGCGGTCGTTGATGATGGCATTGCGTGTCTCGATACCCATAAGGCTCCATGTGCCCGAACTGAGATAGGCGAAACGCTCATTGGCTGCGGGCACTGCCGCCACGGCACTCGCCGTGTCGTGTCCTGCCACTGCCACCACGGGCACAGCTCCAAAGCCTGTCAGCTTCTGCACCTCCTCGGTGAGCGTGCCGATAACAGTTCCCGGCATGGTCATCTCGCCGAACTTCTCTCTTTCAAGTCCGAGGCTCTTCAATAAGTCGGCATCCAGGTCCTTAGTGACAGGATTGAGAATCTGCGACGTCGAAGCCACGGTATATTCGCATATCGCCTTGCCCGTGAGCATATAACTGAGGGCATCGGGGATGAAGAGAATCTTGTCGGCATTTTCAAGTGCTGAGTTTCCAGCCTTGCGCATGGCATATAGCTGGAAGAGCGAGTTGAAGTTCATGAACTGTATTCCCGTCTTGGCATATACGGTCAGCTTGTCCACGGCATCCGAGAAATACTTTTCCATTATGCCCACTGTGTGCGGGTCGCGATATGCAAGCGGATTACGCAACACAGCACCGTCGCCACCGATGCACAGGAAGTCGCATCCCCAAGTGTCGATACCGATACTTGTGATATTGATGCCACGCTTGGCGGCAACCTTCAGTCCGCCGATGATTTCGGAATAGAGGGCATATATGTCCCAATATACATGCCCGCCGGTCTCAATAAGGTTGTTATTGAAGCGGGTGAGTTCCTCTTGTTCAATCTTGCCTTCGGCGAGCGAGCCCACGATGGTGCGTCCGCTGGTAGCCCCGAGGTCGATTGCAAAGAAATACTTTTTATTTTCCATTGTCAAAATTTAGGTCTTTACTTATGTGACTTGTTTTAATCGGTTGCAAAGTTAGGGCGAAATATCGACATTGAACAACAGATTTTGACTTTATAGCCGTGATTTTTGGCGAAACTACCTACACTTCTCCCTAAAGTCGGATGGTTTCATGCCAATCTTCGCCTTAAACTTGGATGAAAAGTAGTCGGGCGACCCGAAGTTGAGCCTGTATGCAATCTCCTTGATACTCTCGTCGGTGGAGGTGAGCAGTTCCTTGGCGAGCTGCAGGCGGAGGTTGTGTTGGTACATGGCAGGGGCTATGCCGGTGTATTCCTTGAAGAGCTTGCGGAAACTGGAATAGCTGATGCCAAGTTTCTGGGCTATTTCCTGTATGGTGATGCAGGTTTCGAGCGACTCCCTAATCATGACCTTCGACTTGGCGATGAGATCCACCTGGTCGGAGTTCTTCTTCAGCTCGCAGTTGCGCTCTAAGTAATACATCTGTCCTATGAGATAATTGACGATGCCCGCAAGAGTCTGCTGGTAGTTGGGGTCCTCGCTGTCGGCTATCTTCATTGCCTTTTCGAAGATAGCGATGATGTCGTTGTTGAATCCCACGTGGTATATGGGCTTCTCGGGCGAGAGGAATCCCGCCTTCACACGGTCGTCGATGTTCTTGCCCTTGAATCCTATCCAATAGGATGTCCATCCCTTGTCGGTGAGCGGGCGATAGGTATGCCATTCGCCAGGGAAAAGCAGAAAGATGTCCCCGGGTTTGATGCGCGTCTCGGGTATGTGTGCCGACTCAAACACTCCCTCACCCTCGGGCTGGTAGAGCAGTTGGTACTCGTCGAGCACCCTGCCCTTGTCAATATTAAAATAGTACCCGTACGCGTGTCCTTTAGTAGGATATGCTTCCCATGGTTCTATTTTCTCAAAACCGACAGTACTGATTGTCAGTCCCCACTCGGCATCACGCTCGGATGCCAACAAATACTTGCTTGTCTGCATGGTTTAAATATATCAAGAATTACATTTATTAGATTTTTGGCGCAAAATTACGGCAAAAAAAACATTGTAAACGTAGATATTTGACATTATAACCATAATTTTTGATAAAAACAGCTTTTAAGTGTATTTTTCCCACTTAAGAAAGAAAAACGGGCGTAAAAATGAGTGTAAAAGTTACAAAAAAGCAACTAATTTTATCTAAATCTCAAATTATCGGGTTTAATAGTCAAAAATTAAAGCCAAAGCCGAATACTTTTAGATACTTTTGCAGCGAAATTCTAATATACACAAATTTCTACGGCATTAAAAACCTATAAATAATAGATATGAGAAAACAAGACATGTTAATTACCAAGTCTGTTTTGCCTATCGCTATGGCATGTGCCGTCATGACTTTCACCCCCCCCCATTGGAGTACAGGAAGTCAGGGCTGAAGTGCATGACTTGCAGCAGGCAAAGGCTATCAAGGGCACTATCGTCGATGAGAACGGCGAACCAGTGATTGGAGCCACCATCATGGTTATGGGTGGCAGCACACAACAAGGTACTGTCAGCGATTTTGATGGTAACTTCAGCATTAATGCTAAACCTGGTCAAAAACTAAAGATTACCTACATCGGCTATGACGAGATGGTCGTCCCGGCTAAGCAGGACATGCAGGTGCAACTAAAAGTTGCAGCTGGTGTACAGCTTCAGGGTATCGAGGTTGTGGCCTACGGTGTTCAGAAGAAAGTGACCGTCACGGGTGCCATCTCCAGTGTCAAGAGTGAAGACCTCGTCCGCACATCCGTAGGTTCGGTTAACAACGTGCTCGGAGGTCAGCTCTCGGGTGTCACCACAGTGCAGTATTCAGGTGAGCCTGGTTCGGATGCCGCAGAGATTTTCGTCCGCGGTAAGGCCACTTGGGGTGATTCGGCTCCTCTTATCCAGGTGGATGGTGTGGAGCGAACGATGGCAGATATCGACCCCAACGAAATCGAGAGCGTGACAGTGTTGAAGGATGCATCAGCCACTGCAGTATTCGGTGTGCGCGGTGCCAACGGTGTTGTGCTCATCACCACTAAGCGCGGTGCCGAGGGCAAGGCAAAAATCAGCGTATCCACCTCTTGGACAGCCCTTTCACCGACAAAGATGGTTGAGCAGGCAAGCTCTTACGAGTATGCCAACTTCTACAACCAGATGGGTTACAACGACTATCTGCAGAGAGCCAACGTGGCTGTGGCAAACGGCACTTACGGAAGCCTTGACGCATATATGGCGGAAAATGAGTTCGCACCCAGCTTCTCGCAGGCCATCATACAGAAATTCAAGGACGGCTCTGACCCCATCCGATTCCCCAACACCAGTTGGGCTGACTATATCATGAAGGATGTCACCCTTCAGCAGCAGCATAACCTTAACATCTCGGGTGGTACGGACCGCGTGAAATACTTTATTTCAGCAGGTTACTACTCTCAGGACGGACTTTTCAAGGAGTTCGACCGTGGATATAACTATGGTTATCAGTATCAGCGTTTCAACTATCGCGGAAACCTCGACCTGAAAGCCACCAAGACCACAACACTTTCGTTCAACGTGGCAGGTAACGTGAGCGATGCCGACAAGCCTTACACAGGACAAGGCTCGGGCGGTATGATTAAGAACATCTATTATGCCACACCGTTCTCCAGCCCCGGTATCGTTGACGGGAAAATGGTATATTGTACGACTGATTATACCGACGGCTTGAACCTCCCGTTCCTCGGTGGCTCAGGTATGGCATACTATGGCAACGGATTCATGCAGACCAACGTCAACAAGCTGCAGATGGACCTCGTGCTCGAGCAGAAGCTCGACTTCCTGACCAAGGGACTGTCGTTCAAGGTTAAGGGTTCTTACAACTCTGCATTCACAGTCAACAAGCAGGGCAACTGCGGCGTTGCCACCTTTAACCCGCTCGTGCAGTATGACGAGAACGGCGATGTCATCCTCAATCCCGACGGCACACCTTATATCGTTTATCGCCAGAACGGCAACGACACCGATCCTTCTTATTCATATTCGCAGGGCAAGGCCCGCGACTGGTATCTCGAAGGCAGCTTCAGCTATTCACGCACCTTCGACAAGCACACCGTCAGCGGTCTGTTGCTCTACAACCAGTCGAAGCAGTATTACTACTCAGGCACATCCTATCCCGACGTCCCTCGTTCTTACGTAGGACTGGTGGGCCGTGTGACATACGACTACGCCAACAAGTACTTGGCTGAGTTCAATGTCGGCTACAACGGTTCTGAGAACTTTGCCCCCGGCAGACGCTTCGGTACATTCCCCGCTGGTTCTATCGGATGGATTGTCAGCGAGGAGAAATTCTGGAAACCCATATCCAAGGTTGTCAGCTTCTTCAAGCTGCGAGCATCATGGGGTCTCGTCGGTAACGACAAGACAACGGAGGCAATCCGATTCATGTATCTTGCCGACCCGTTCGTGACTGGTTCTTACGGGCTTATGACCAACTGCCTGACCTCTCCGTACACCGACACCTATGGTTATCTCTTCGGTAACGCACAGTCGGGAACTGTATCGGGAACATCGGGTATCGCCGGTGCTTACGAGTCAATCAAGAATAACCCCGAAATCGGATGGGAAAAGGCATTCAAGCAGGACTACGGTTTCGACGTTAACTTCCTGGATGACAAGATCAGGGCTACATTCGACTACTATCGCGAGCATCGTACCGACATTCTCTTGCGCGATGCCACTGTTCCTTCAACACTCGGTTTCACCATGCCTTACACCAATGCCGGCGAGACAAAGTCTTGGGGTTGGGAAGTGTCGATTGGCTACAACGACAAGCTCAACAAGGACTTCCGCTTCTGGAGCAAGTTGAACTTGTCTTACAACCAGAACGAGATTATCGAGATGAAGGAGACACCTCAGAAAAATGAATATATGTACGCGCGCGGACACCGTATCGGCGCACGCTCGATGTACCAGTTCTGGAAATATTACGAGGGCGAGCAGACCAAGGTAGAGTATGAGCAGACATTCGGCACCCCATTCCCCGAGCAGCTCGTTGCCAACCTGCAGCCAGGAGACTGCGTGTATGTTGACCTCGACAAGGACGGAAAGATTGACGAGAACGACATGACTCGCGACAACGGATATACAGATGATCCTGAGTATATGGTGGGTATGAATCTCGGATTCACATGGAAACGACTGACATTCAACGCACAGCTGACTGGTGCCTGGAACGTGACACGTTATATCACCGACGTGTTCCGCCAGCCGTTCTTCTGCTCATCCAACACCACACAGGGTGGACTTCTCTCCTATCACGTGGATAACACATGGACTCCGGGAGTATATGAGTCGCAGGATGCACTTTATCCCCGTGCCACATGGTCGAACGCAGTGCAGAACTATGCCGGCTCCGACCTTTGGGAGAAGGATGCCAAGTATCTGCGTCTGAAGACTATCTCTGTTTCATACGACTTCATCAATCCTGCATTCAAGAAGATTGGTATGACAAAGTGCGAGGTCACACTCTCTGGCTACAACCTCCTGACGCTCACTCCATACAAGTGGGGTGACCCCGAGACCAGGGCATCAAGCTCGCCTTCATACCCATTGCAGCGCACTTACACCGTAAGTCTGAACGTAGGCTTCTAATTATTTAATTAATGAATAACATTAAGAACAGAATAAAATGAAACACAATATATTATTACGTAGTGCAGTGGCAATGATTGCGGCAGGGGCAACCTTCATGGCTTGTACTGATGACATCGCTGTGGGTAACGCCGCTCTTGACAAGGCCACCAGTTCCACTGCAACTATCGATACTGTATTCAACAATGCAGAATATACTCGTCAGTTTCTTGTAGGTATATACTCAAAGCAGTATTACGGACTGCCTTACGCCAATGGTGGATCGTATATGCCTCACGCAGGCAACCCCTATACAGGAAAAATGGACGGACTGACAGACTGCTGGCATCAGTTCTGGAACGGTGCCGCCGTTTACGGACAGTACTATACAGGAGCGATGACAGCAACCACAAGCCGTTCGGACGGACTCGACGGCCCGCTTTATTCCTACGACAAGGAGTACCAATGGTACACAATACGTGCGGGACATATCTTCCTCAACAATGTTCACAGGGCACCGGAAGTAGATATGTCGCAAGATGAGAAGAACCGCCTGAAGGCTGAGGCGCGTTGCCTTATGGTTGACGCTTTCTTCAACACATTCCAGCACTATGGTGGCATTCCTATCATGGACCATGCATTAGAGACATCTGAGGCAAGTCAGGAGTTCCCGCGCGACTCTGTGGAAAACTGTGTTGCCTGGATGGTAAACCAGCTTGACTCGGCAATCAACGAAGGTTCATTCCCATGGATTACATCCAATCCAGCTACGATGAACGGCCGCTGGACCAAGGCAGGAGCAATGGCGCTGAAGTGCAAGATTCTGCAGTTTGCTGCCTCTCCTCTGCTCAACCCTAAGGATGGCAAGCCATACTACGGTGCTGCATCAGAAGAGGTCAGGCCTTTCATCATGTACACCGACAACTCTAAATACCAGCAGCGTTGGGATGCCTTTGCCAAGGCTTGCGACGACTTCTATAACGCACTGCAGAGCAACGGACAGTATGAGATGGTACAGGCGGTCATTCCATCAACGGCAAAGACCCCGACATCCAAGCTGCCTTACTATCGTCTCGCCTATCGTCAGGGATATTACCTGAATGCATCCACTGAGATTCTGCACTCTGTACGAGTATATGGAAACGACCCTATGCAGACAGCACGCTATGGATGGCACCAGTGGTATTCAAAGGATGTGCCTCGTAACGCATATTGCCCTACTCACGAATACGTTGAGAAGTTCTCATGGTATGACGGGGAGCCTTTCAACTGGGAGAACGCTGCCAAGAAGACTTACAAGGACAATGCCACAGAGCCGGATGTAGTAGAGGAGGTGCTCGAAGACGGTTCGACAAAATATACCGTAAGCAACTTCGTGACAAACAAACTCACCGGTGCCATCACCCGTAACGCCAAGTCGCTCCATACGATGTTCGTCAGCGGTGACGTGCCTGCAGGAGGCCGACAGATTAATACATCTCTCACCCGCGACCCGCGCCTCTATGAGGAGTGCATCGTCAACGGTCAGAACATGAACCTCGACTGGACTACTGCCTCGATGACCGGTTATCCTTGGGAGATATGGTACAACGGTAACGACGGCGGCACAGGTGTGCTCACACAGCAGAACACCATGTTCGGTTCGGGCTACGGATTCAACAAATACTATCTCGGTACTGGCTCATATTCAGCCGACCAGAGTGCCGACTCTTACCGCTTCCCCACTCAGTGGGTGGCACTCTCGCTGCCCGAGTTCTACCTCCAGTATGCCGAGGCTCTCGTGATGCGCTCAAATCCTGACGTTGCTAAGGCAGTGCAGATGGTTGACATCGTACGCTCACGCGTAGGCCTTCCATCAATGGCAAGGGTATGGACAACATCCGCATGGCGCACAGCCAAGGGCTACACGGCTGCTACAGCTGAGGCCGCCGCATCAACACAGGTGACACTCGACAACGGCGAGACTTCAACAGAGTTTATTGAGGAACTGCTCGACGAACGTGTACGCGAGCTTGGCCTCACCAACGCACGCTGGTTTGACATGATTCGCCTCAAGCGCACCGACTGGATGACAAAACAGCTCCACGGCATCATGCAGTACCGAATGATTCAGAAGGGTACCGTGTTTGAAAGCCGCCACGTGGCATGGGTAGGTTCCGACCGCGAGAACGACGCGTCATCCACCCAGCCTCTCTTCTTCCTCAACTCTATCAAGACCATCACGGGTAACAGCCGCTACCTGTGGAACAAGGACCCGAAGAGCGATGAGGTAAGGAAATGGCTGTTTGAACCACTGCCACAGGCAGAAATCAATAAGAAATATGGTCTTGTTCAAAACCCAGGATGGGAATAATCACATTAAATGAACTTGTATATGAAAACAAAGAATATAATTATGCTGACATTGCTCGCAGGCTCATGCCTGCCTGCAATGGCACAATCAGACATCGTTGATTCGGTGGCATATAAGGACCAGACTGTTGACATCGGTGCCAACAGACTGTTCACCCGAGAGCAGTCAACGGCTTCAGTAGGTGTCATCACCACCAAGGACGTCAACAAGCGCGGAGCACGTAACATAGGCAACAATATCCTCGGACAGGGAGGCGGACTCGTCGGTCTTGACGGCAGCGGTATATATAACGCACAGAACCCAACGTTCTATATCAGAGGCTTGCAGTCGCTCAACGGCTCTTCACCTCTTATTATAGTGGATGGCGTGGAGCGTGCCATTGAAAACGTGGTGGCTGAAGACGTGGAGAGCGTGCAGATTCTGAAGGATGCAGCCGCCACAGCCCTTTACGGCTACAAGGGAGCAAACGGTGTGCTGCTCGTCACAACAAAGCACGGACAGTATAACACCAAGTCGTTCACATTCACTTACGACCACGTATTTTCGTTCCTCACCAACAAGCCCGAGATGGTGGATGCCGCAACTTACGCATCTGCCGTAAACGAGGCTTACCGCAACCAGGGCAGCACGGGCAACGTGGCTTACAGCGACGCCGTAATCAATGCCTACAAGAACGGCACCAACC
>JBJEAV010000285.1:0-2074 GCA_051869395.1 Prevotella sp. | reverse complement strand
ATTCCTAATTCCTAATTCCTAATTCCCACCTCCCCCTCTGCTTCTCCGGCCAATTCACGAGATAGAGCCTCTCCGTGGCTCGGGTAAATGCCGTGTATAGCCAGTGGAGATAGTCGGGCGTGAGCATGTCGTCGGTCATGTAGCCCTGGTCAACATACACGTGGCTCCACTGTCCGCCCTGCGCCTTGTGGCACGTCACGGCGTAGGCATACTTCACCTGCAAGGCATTGAAGTAGATGTCCTGGCGCATCGCCTTGAAGCGGTCAGCCTTCAGTGGTATATGCTGATAGTCCTCCATCACCTTATTAAATAATAAGTCACTCTCCTCGCGCGTCATTGCGGGAGCCTCCGACCTGAGCGTGTTAAGGTTCACCGTAGCCGTCAACTCCATGTTGTCGTAATCCGGGAAAGACATCGTCACATCGGCAAAACGGAAACCATACAACTCCCGTATGTTCCTCACCCTCTCCACTCTCACCCTGTCGCCGTTGGCGATAAAAGGCAGGGCCAGCTTCTCCTTCTCAGTCCAGAAGTAGTTGTTCTTCACAATCATGAGCCTGTCGCCCGAACACAGTTCATCCTCATTGCCTAACACCATGTTCCTTATGCCGTTGTTATATCTTATGGCGAGCTTGTTGCTACGCGTGATTACGATAGTGTCATCCAGTCCTGCCCGCGAGTAGCTCGACGCTAATTCCTCAATCAGTTCATTTCCCGGAACGTTGCGTATGTCATCGAAGCCGTGAAACCACACCTTCGGCAGTTCCATCGCGTATTCCTCGCTGATCATGTTCCTCACCTTGGTGGCGTTCCACAGTATTCCCGACTCCTCGCCCTGTCTCACCACCTCGTTTAGTGTGGAGTGCATCACCTCCGCACCGTAGCACCTCATCACCTGCGGCATCAGTGCCGGACTCTCATCCTCGCCCACAGGCGGCAACTGCGCCTTGTCGCCAATGAGCATCATGCGGCAGTTGCGCCCGCTGTTGACATATCTCACAAGGTCGTCCAACAGGCATCCGCTGCCGAATCCGCTCTCGCCATATCCTTGGTTGGCAATCATCGACGCCTCATCTATTATAAATAAGGTGTCGGTATGCAGGTTGTCGTTCAGCGAGAATCCCTCCATGCCGATAGCCCCTGACCTTTGTCGGTATATGCGTCGGTGGATGGTGTAAGCCGGTTGTCCCGCATACAGCGAGAACACCTTCGCCGCCCTGCCCGTGGGAGCAAGCAGCACAATCTTCTGTTTCATCTCCACCATAGCCTTCACTATGGCAGCGGCGAGCGTGGTCTTACCCGTTCCCGCCGAGCCGCTGAGTATAAACACGGGGTGCTCCTCGCGGCACGTCATATAGTCGGCAAAGGCGTCGATAGCCTCAGCCTGTTCCCGAGTGGGCGCAAAGCCCATCTGTCGGCGTATTGAGTCAATATAATAGTCCCTAATCATCCATTTATGCTATTTCAGTTTGCAAACTTATACAAAATATTCGATAAATCCAAATTAATTTCCGAAAAAATTTGGAAGTATGCAAATTGTTTCATAACTTTGCAGCCAAAGAAGATAAATGAACGCATTGAGATATATGGAAAAACGTAAGAGAATCATAAACGTGTTGCTCGGATTGGTGGCTTTCGCCCTGTTGATTGCCATAGTTGCGAGCATCCTGAGACCTATGAGTTTCAACACCACCGTGACAAAACGTGAGAAGGTGATTGTTGAGCGTATGAAGATAGTGCGCACGGCTGCCGCACGCTATCGTCAGGACAACGACGGCGTATTCTGCTCTTCTATCGACTCGCTTGTCATCCGTGGCTATCTTGCCGACTCGCTGAAGTACATCCCCTTTAGTAATGGCAAGGTTTTCGAATATGAGACGGCTTTCATTCAGACCAAGGCTGGCGATGATGTCTCGGTGATGGAGTGCCGTGCATATTACGACGACTATCTCCAAGACCAGAGCAAGGGATATATAGAAGATTTGAAGACCGAGGCGACCAATAGCGGACGCTTCCCCGGCCTGAAGTTCGGCGACCTGACAATGGCGAGCAATAACACGGGGAACTGGGAGTA
>JBJEAV010000284.1:0-2074 GCA_051869395.1 Prevotella sp. | reverse complement strand
CCCGACAACTCCTTCGACTTCACCCCGTCGCAGCAGGGCGAGCCCGTGCAGCGCAGCGTGAGGAAGCACCGCAAGTCGAAGGTCTACGAGACGGCGGGCAACGACAAGCAGTCGATGGTGTGCCATCTGGTGGTGGACAAGAACGCCGTAGACCCTGCGGCGGAGATGTTCGAGGACTTCAAGACTCTGACCAGCGGCATGGGGGCGAAGCTGCCACCGACGCTAAAGGGCAGGACCCTGATGAACGATGAGGAGGTGAAGGTCGTTGCAAACAGCAAGGGAAGGATACAGATAAGCATCGACTTCGACTTCACACGTGAGCTGAATATGACACAGAAACTCGTAACCTTAATCTACAAGACAACACAATGTTTAGCATCCAACGCAGCCTACTTCGCCCAACAGAGGCGTGCTCTCGCGAGGACTTCTACGGCTGCTTCCGCGACAGGAGAGTAAAACAGGCCATAGCGGACATCCGCATGTATGGCAAGACAGTAGCCGACACCACGGCTCCCGACAACCTGCGCAAGGAGGCTGAGAAGGAACGGCAACGGCTGAAGAAGGGACTGCCCGGAATGCTCTTCCAGGCAACCTTCGTGGAGACGAAATCGAAGAAGGGCTACACAGGACGGTGGCGCAAGCAGAGCGCGGCAGTGCTCAACGGACTGTACATGTGCGACTTCGACCACGTGGACAACCCACAGGCGACATTCGACAACTGGGGAGGCACGGAGCGCATGAAGCAGCTTGGTGTGATGCTATGCTACATTACGCCATCGGGACACGGACTGAAACTCGTAGCCAAGGCCGACATCGGCAAAAACCTCATAGAGAATGCCCGACAGCTGGCCGGACAGCTCGGAATGGAAACCGACGAGGCATGCAAGGACGCTTCAAGGCTGTCGTTCGTGTCGGTGGAGGAAGATATTTTATTTATTAACGAAGAATTATTTATTTATGATAACAAAGAATATGAGACAAAGTATGGCCCTGCTTATCGCAGCGGTGACAGTAGTGTTAATATGTTTCCTTATGATACCCTTGCAGGCAGTGAGGGTATTGGCCGAGGTGCTGATAGTGTTGGTGGAGCTGATGAAAAAGCCGCTGGCATGGATGGACAAGGTGACAACGAGGTTGACAGAGTCGAGAATGGCGTAATAATAGGAGGCGAATGCAATGAGCAAAAAGAAGAAGAACTCATGTTTCAGGGCGTGCCATATCAGAAGATTGTCGATGAGTACGTCAGCCTCAGAGGTGGCGACCCTGCTGTTGGAACGCGTCACACGTGGCTGCTGTCAATGGCTCGAAACTTCAGGTACATTACCGACTTCAACGCAGGACTCCTCATGCGCGTCATTACTCTGTCGAAAGCTGGAGCTGACATCCTTCAGTCAGGAGGACGAGCCGAACTCGAAGGTATCGTCGATAGCAATATACGTCAGCCCACCTATGACGGCTACCCCAAGTACATCCGACTGGCATGTGAGGGTTGTGGTATCAAGCTCGGAGCCGCCAAGTCTGGGGTCCCTGTGGCGCAGGCTGCAATCGACTACAACTATTGGTGGCAACGCCTTAAACCTCTACTTGACGGCGGATATAAAGAGGCATGCGACGGCATCGACGACGCAAACAAGCTCGGAGGAGTGCTCTCGGCAGGAGCAATGTTCGGAACATACCTCACCAAGTGCTGGTGGCAGCACTACGACGGCAACCCCTACCGACTGTCGTACATGGTCTACGTCATCGGAGACCCAGCAAGCGGAAAGTCGTTCGTGATACGACAGGACCAGGCCATAATGAAGCTGCTGCGCGAGCAAGACCAGGCAGGACGTGAGTGGGAGGCCAAGGTGAAGGAAGAGAACGAGAAGAGGGCGCAGTCGTCGAAGGAGGCCAAGAAGGACGCACTGCCCGTGGTACACCCCGTCATACGCTACGTTCCCTCATCAATATCGAACGCCGTGTTCTACCGCCGCTCCATGGCCGCCAAGGCCGACGTGCAGGGCGAGGAGATGCACCTGCACCTGTACACCATGGAGTCGGAGCTGGCGACAGCCCTCCGTGCGCAGGTAGGCTC
>JBJEAV010000283.1:0-2077 GCA_051869395.1 Prevotella sp. | reverse complement strand
CCTCAACCAGATCCGAGCCTTGAAAAGCCTCGTCGCCGATTTCCGTTATGCCTTCATGCAGGAAGTCGAGATTTTTGATTCCCGTATTGGCAAACGCTCCTGCAGGAATTTTTGTCATCGACTTGGGAAGCACAGCGGTTGTCAGAGACCAGCTGCCCGAAAAGGCACGTTCAGCTATCTCGGTGACACTTTCCGGTATCACCAGTTCCGTCAAATCGGTGCCGGTGATGACATACTTGCCTATCTTCTTCAGGGTTGAAGGCAGATGAAGTTCCTCCAGTCCACTTCTCCGCATGAACATGCTGTCGGGCAGTTCCGTAAGATGTTCGGGGAAGGTGAACGATGTTATCTGGCCACCAAGCATAGTCCCTCCAAAAACTCCACTGCCCAAGGTCTCTATCGACGCGGGCAGTGAGGATATGGTTATGCTTGAACATCCCCAAAAGGCCAGTTTGCCAAGATGCTTCAGCGTCGAAGGCAGTTCTGCCAACTGAAGGTTGCTGCAGCCCCAAAAAGCTGCCTCGCCAATCGACTCCAGACCTTCAGGCAGGTTGATGCTTTCAGCCTCTATGCCCACAAAGGCCCGTTTGCCTATCGACTTGATGGTCTTGGGCAGAACCACCTCTGTGCACCCTGCCGAATAGGGGCACCCGTCGAAATACAGGAAGTTGTCACCTATGGCTGTCACGGTATATGTGTTGCCGTCTTTAGCCACGAATGTCTCCGGCACGGTTATCGTGCCGCTTGTCTCCACGTGGTACGTCCCCACCACCTCCGCCGTCATCGTTTCGTCGTCGCAGAGGAAGGTGAGCGTATTACCATAGTGATGGAATTTCTTCGCATCGGCATTAGTGACATTCAAGGCCACCAATGCCATAATAATCAAAACCGCTTTTTTCATAAATATCTTAAGTTTCTTTCAAAATGCCTTATTCACTTTCGACCTCAGTTCCTCTTTAAGTGATTCCGAAGCGAAAGATGCGTCTATGCTGTTCTCCAAGAGTTGTTTCACCTCGCCGAATGTAAGGTGGAAAGTGTCGTTGAGCAGCTGGAACTCGCGAATGACATTGGTTGCAGATACCGCCATATTGTCGGAATTGACTGTAAACTTCACTTTCTTGTCCAAAAACAGTCGGAAGGGATACTGTGATATGCTTTGGTAGATAGCGGTGTTGAGGTTGCTCGTTGGACAACACTCCAATGTTATGCCCTCATCTGCAAGGCGTTGCATCAGTGAAGCGTCTTCGGCAGACCTTACGCCATGGCCTATGCGTTTGGTACCATAGTCAAGGGCTACCTTCACGCTTTCCGGTCCGTCGGCCTCACCTGCATGAATAGTGAATGGCACGTTGTTTGCCTTAGCCAACTGGAAGAGGTCGGCAAAGCCAGACGTAGGGAAAAGTGCCTCTGCACCGGCGATGTCAATGGCGGCAATGCCCTTGTCAAGGTATTCGGCGGCAAGTCTTACTGTTTCCAGGTTCTCTTCATGGTTGTCATCGCCACGCATACAACATAGTATGATCGAGACAGGTAATGCAGCCTCTTGCTTGCCCTTGATGGAAGCCTCAATCACCTCGCGCTGCGAGAGTCCCTTTAGGCAATGCTTCTGTGGCGCATAACGGATTTCCGCATAAATATAGCCCAAGTCCTTCAGTTCCTGAGCCAACATCTTTATGCTTTCGGTTATACCCTCCGGAGTCTGGAGCAGTGTGAGCGGAAAATCGAATTTCTCCAGATATTGGTTCAGGTCCTGACATCCCTCGTCCACTTGTAGTTGCTTGCGCAATTCTTCGTCGCTCATGTCGAGTGTGATGTCTTGCAGTTGAGCCAACTTTCTTGCGGCTTGAATGGACAGTGAGCCGTCGAGGTGCAGGTGCAGGTCTGTGTAGCAGCCTAACTTTTCGAGCTGCTCATTGGTGATATACTGTTGGTTTTCACCAGTTGATGGGTTGTCATCGTCCGAGCAGGACATCATGACAAATCCCATCATCACCGATGCTATTGCAAAGAAAAAGATTGAATAAAATCTTCTCATAACAAATTAATTATTGAATCCACTTTTAAAGTGGGAGCAGTA
>JBJEAV010000282.1:0-2078 GCA_051869395.1 Prevotella sp. | reverse complement strand
GATGGTAGTGTCGAGCACATCCATTTTCTCCCTTTGCCGTTCGTTGAAGTTGCCGAAGATAGTGCTGGCAGGATGAATGGCGAGAGTGCGGTTGTCGAAGAGGTTGGTGGCTCGGCGAATGAGCTTAAGGTTATTGATAAAGCGGAAGCACGCCTCCTTGCTCTCGAGGTCGATGGTTAACATCGCCCCCGATGTCTCCCCAAACTGCTTGCGGGCGATGTCATAAAACGGGTCGTCGGGCAGACCGGGGTATCTCACCTTCTTTATCTCGGGGATGTCCTTGATAGCCTTAGCCACGGCAAGGGCGTTGCCCGACTGCACACGATAGCGCGCATCGAGAGTCTCCAATCCTACGGTCTGCATATATGCCACGTGCGGCGACATATATGCCCCGAAGTTCATGAGCATCTCCTGGCGCATTCGCTTGCCGAAGTTGGGCACAGTGCCATAGTCGATTACTAATCCTCCGATAGTAGTTGCACCGCCAGAGATATACTTAGTGCTCGACACAACTTCGATATCGACACCTAAAGCCTTGGCACTGAACTGAGTGAAGGGAATCATTGTCGTATCGGCAACGAGAGGGATATTATGTTTGTGGGCAATATCTGCAAGTGCCCTGATGTCGGCAATCTCCATTTGCGGATTGGTGATAATCTCCATAAAGATGCAGCATGTGGTATCGTCGATGGCTTTCTCCACCGCCTCGATGTCGGTGAGGTCGCACAGTTTGGGTCTCACTCCGAACCTCATCATTGTTCCTCCGATGAGGGCGAAGGTATTGCCAAAGAGATGGCGCGAGGTGAGAATGCTCCGTCCCTGAGATGCAAGACAAAGCAGGGTGTTGCTGATTGCAGCCATTCCCGAACTGAACGCCACGGCCTCCTTGGCATCGGCAAGCAGTGCCACTTTCTTCTCGAAATATGTCACTGTAGGGTTAGTCACGCGCGAGTAGTCGGGCATGTCTGAACGTCCGCAGAAGGCATCGGCCATCTCCTCGGCATTGCCAAACTCGTAGGCGGCGCAGTGATATACCGGCATACTCAGTGCCCCGTAAGCGTCGGGATGCTGATAGGGGGTATTTATTGCAAGTGTCTGTTTCTTCATTGTCGTTTGTTTTATTAAATCGCGTGCAAAGTTACACCTTTTATTATATATATGCAAATATTTTGGGCATTTTTCTATCGAATATACCATAAATAGGGTATATGGAATACTATATTTGTGTGATGCGAAATGCCATTATTGCGGTATTGTGGTATTGCGAAAATCTCCGTAACTTTGCACCCAAGAAAATTATAATAATAAAACAAGGAAATTATGGCAACAATCGCAAGAAGTTTAACAGAGCTTATCGGTCACACTCCATTATTGGAATTGACCAGGATAGAAGAAGAGAAGTCGCTCAAGGCGCGTGTTCTCGTGAAGATTGAGTCGCTCAATCCCGCACGCAGCGTCAAGGACCGTGTAGCTTATGCCCTCATCACTGAGGCAGAAAAGAATGGGCTGATAGATGAGAACACCACCATCATCGAGCCTACAAGCGGAAATACGGGTGTGGGACTGGCTCTCGTGGCAGCCACTCGTGGATATCGTATCATATTGACTATGCCCGACTCGATGAGTATGGAGCGTCGCAGTCTTCTGCGTGCACTTGGAGCTGAGATAGTGCTCACACCTGCACATGAGGGCATGAGCGGAGCCATCGCCAAGGCAGAAGAACTGGCCGAGGAAATCGGTAATGCCTATGTGCCGCAGCAGTTTAACAATCCAGCCAATCCCGAGATTCACCGCCGCACTACGGCACGTGAGATTATTGAGGACACCGATGGTAATGTGGATATATTCATTGCAGGAGTGGGAACAGGAGGAACGGTGACCGGTGTCGGCGAGACTCTCAAGAAGAACAATCCCAAGGTGAAGGTGATAGCCGTAGAGCCTGCTGATTCTCCCGTGCTGTCGGGAGGCAAGTCTGGACCTCATAAGATTCAGGGTATTGGAGCGGGATTTGTGCCTAATGTCCTCAATCAGAATATCTATGACGAGGTGTTCCGTGTGAAGAACGACGATGCCTTTGC
>JBJEAV010000281.1:0-2078 GCA_051869395.1 Prevotella sp. | reverse complement strand
CAAGATATGGCGGTGATGCCACGGCAGAAGACACTAAGGCCCTTGACCCCAAATATATGGAGATAAACTTTATGGCGGCAGGTCAGGGTGATGGCTTCCGCTATCTGAAACTTGTGTTCAACGATACTTATAGATTGCAATATGAGTATGCCAACGGAACAAACACTATGATGAAGGTGCTCACCTTCAACGAACTTGAGGTTTATACCAAGAAATAAAACAGAGAGGAACTGATTATGAAGAAATACATTTTTGCAATGTCCGCCGCGGCACTTATGTCATCTTGTGGTGAAAGTCTGTTCGACACCTACAAGGACTATGCCGGCGACGGCGAGATAAGATATGTGGGAAAGGTGACCGACCTCGTCGCCACTCCCGGATGGCAGCACATAACGGTGAGCTGGACAAACAGCAACGACCCCATCGTCGATAAGGTGGAGGTGAAATGGGTGGAGGGCGAGACGCGCGACTCGGTGTTCCTTCCCGTAGGAACAAGCTCCTACGACATTAAGGACCTCACCACCGGCTCTACATACGAAATCAGTGTGATGTCGGTTGACAAGAACATGAAGGAATCAATTGCCCAAACCACCTACACGCGTCCGTACAACGCCGATCACGAACTGGTGCAGTCGTTCACGAGAATAGTGTCGAAGAACTATTTCCTCCACAACCACCTGCTGCTCACGTTTGTAGGGTGGAGTGAGGAAATCAGCGAGGCATATATCGTATATACACAGAAAAGCTCAGGCAAGGAGGTTAAGTATGAGCTGACACCGGAGACGGTCAACTCACTGCTGCTCGACCTGCCCGACGTCGATGCCACCAAACCTGTCTTGCTGTACCGCAACGGCTATCTGCAGGGATGTGACGACCTTATCGTCAACGAGCCGATAACGTTGGACGCCGATGTCGCCTTCGACGCTGAGTTTAAGAGTGAGATGAAGCGACAGTTCGGCTACGACCAGATTATTCCGCAGGAGTGGGCTGACAACGTCACCTCGCTCGACATCGACTGGAACATGAGCAACCTGCTCGACCTGTTCAAGCTGCCGAAACTGAAGACCCTCAACCTCGGCAAGAACCGCTACGTGCGTGCCGACCAGCAGGGCGACACTGAGAAGGGACAGAGCAGGTTTGTTGACAATGAGGTTTGTGACTGGGTGCTCATGAAGATGCATGAGCTGACTGGCTTGGAGGTAAACCGCTACGACGGCCACTACAACAAACTTGCTTCGGCAAGCTATATCCACGACGTTGCCCATAGCGGCGAGCCGACGTTCGACATGATTGACCTCAGCAACGCCACCGTAACAATGATGCCTGCCGACGATGAGGAACTTGTGGATATGGGTTGGAGCTCGCATCCCGAATACCTTGTCGATGGCGATGAAGGTTCGCTGTGGAATCCGTATATGTCGGAAAAGAGCGTTGAATATACTCTCGACATCGACATGAAGGCAACACACAAGGTGCGCGGCATGCGTCTCGTGCAGAGCTATTACGACGATGCCAATGCGTCGTTCCGTTCGCTCTCTCCTGCCATGGTCAAGATATACAAGTCAAGTAACGGATCATATTATCCCGTGGCTACATTCACCGAGGAAACCACCATCGGCAACAGCACCGGCGAGGTGAACTACATAAACTTTGCCGAAGCAACCGACATACAGTATGTACGCATCGTTGTTTTGACTCCTTCCTATTTCAAAAATTATCAGGTATCGCTGGCTGAAGTGGGATTATATAAATAAATAGATATATGAAGAAACAGTTATTAATCACAGCAATGGCTCTTTGCCTTGGATGGCACGTTTCGTATGCGCAACAGAACGACAAGCTGCTGCAAATACTGAAGTCGGAACTCAAGGCAAATTTCGACCAACTGCAGAAGCAGGAGGTGAAGCCCTACTTCATGAGCTATCGGGCAGAAGACGTGTATAAGAACATCATAAGCAGCAGCTTCGGCGCAACAATAAGCAACACCGAGGACAGAGTTCGACGGGTCACTCCGCAAATAAGACTTGGCGACAAGCAGCTCGACAACTTCAAGTACAACTCGCAGGGAGCCATGAGCC
>JBJEAV010000280.1:0-2081 GCA_051869395.1 Prevotella sp. | reverse complement strand
TGATCTTCAGAATCTGGTTTTTTCGAAGTCTGATTTGGGTGTAGCATGGATTTTCTCTTCCCCAATGGCTTAGGGTTGATGCTGAGCAAACTGTATATGGCGGAGAGTTTGCTCTCCGCCTCTGTACTTTGTCTGATGCTTATGATGCGGCCGTCTGCAGTCTCCACCTTTGCCGTTACGACAACCTGGGTGCTGGCAATACGCATAATCTCGTCCCATCTCACGTTCCTGTGTCCCTTGAGCTTGAGGCGGTACTTTGTGACGCTTACCAGCCAATAGGCAAGGATGGCAAGGTTGAGGTGGGCCTTGATGCCATCATCGCTCTTGTGGTATACCGGACGGATGTCAAGGTCGGTCTTCAATACATGGAAGGTCTCCTCGACAGTCCTGATGACATTGTAGAATTTCCAGATGTTCAGTTCCTCCTTCTCATCGAGGCTGGTGAGCAGCACATACTTGCCATGGAACTTCTGTCTCTTTGCCACGGTCTCCTCTTTTGCATTCCATGTCATGGAGGTGACAACCTCTTTCCTGCCGGTTCCCTCGTAGGTAAAGGTCACGTCATATCCGAGCCGTATGGCTCCATATTGCCTGTCCAGCTTGCCGAGCCGTCTGTTCACGGCATCCCGCTGTTTGGTGCCGCCCTTGGTCATGATGCCTTTCCTGATGAGTTCCAGGCCTTCCTCGTAGCGGCTGCAGGCCTTCCCGTACATGGAACGCTCCTTGGCCGCCTTGGCATCGCTGTCCACCAGCAGGGCCCTCACTTTCCCGCCGTCAATGGACACCTCGCCCATCTGAAGGCGTATCCGCTGGCCCTTGTTGTCTGTATGTTCCACGATGTCAGGGCTTGTTGCCTCAAACCTGCTGTCACCGGAAGGAAGCACTGTTATGTAATCGAATCCGTTGTCCGTGAGCCACTTCGCATTGGTCTTGGTATAGAATCCTGCATCCATCACGACAATCCTGCGGGCTTCGCCGGAAGTCGTCCTTGCAAGAGAGCCTACAACCTCCTCCACCGTTGTGGAGTCGCTGCGGTTCCCCTCATATATCATGGTGCGCACAAGCAGGCCCTCGGTATTGACCACGGCTGCGAGCACCACGATCCTGCAGTCGTCCCGCTTCTCCTTGGAGCGCCCATACCGGCACAGCCCGCTCTTCTCCATCCTTCCCTCGAAATAGGTGTTGGTGATGTCGAACAGCAGGATCCTCTCCTCGATGCCGAACATGCTGCACACCCTGTCGTGAAGCCAGTCCTCCAGGCCCTTGTGCTCCGCCCACAGGCCTTTGGCGCTCTCGTACAAGGCATCCTTGGTTATCTTCTCCCTGGCTATCCCGAACATCTCCGGCAAGGCCGTGTTCTCCTGAAGATAGCGCACGGTCTTCAGCTCCGAGTATGGATAGATGGCACGGGTGATGACCTGCATGACGGCAAGGTCCGTCTGCTCGCGTGTCCAGCCCTTGGAACGGAGATAGGTGCGGATGTCAAGCAGTTGCATGGTGGAGTTGCAAAGGTTCTCGCAGCCGATGATGCGGGCCTCATGCTGGGTGAGGGTGTCGATCCTGACGGCGATGGCCTTCTTGCGCTCCTCTTCCTCACGGGCCTTGCGCTCGGCTATGAGGCGGGGGTCGTTTTCCTGCGCATAGCGGCTGCTGCGGTATTTTACGTATTGGCGCATGGCCTCCTCATAGAGCCTGACATTGTCGCACAGCACGCTTTGACCTTCCTCTATCATGGTGG
This sequence comes from Prevotella sp., assembly GCA_051869395.1. Lineage (GTDB taxonomy): Bacteria > Bacteroidota > Bacteroidia > Bacteroidales > Bacteroidaceae > Prevotella. The sequence goes on along the minus strand of JBJEAV010000280.1, from coordinate 343 downwards.
TAAGCATGGAAGCCAGTTCGTCCCGCTCCTCCTTGCTGAAGCCCGGCAACTCACCAAGGCAGAGGACACTGCGGTGCTTGGTCTTGCCATCCTTGTCGATGTAAGACTTCGTGAGACGGTAGTAGTCGTAGCCGATCGCCGTACCGTCCCCCTGGTCGCGATATTTCTTTGCCTTGGATATATACATAACGGGAGCAAAAGTACGCATATATTCCAAAGAGGCCAAACGGGCGGGTGTAGCATTTTGGGGGTTACGAAGGAGCAATGGGTGATTTTAAAAATCTTTATCCAAAATATGGGGTAAATTGAGGCTTTTGGCAATCAAAAACAACTTTGGGTTGGA
>JBJEAV010000279.1:0-2082 GCA_051869395.1 Prevotella sp. | reverse complement strand
GCCGCGGGCGGGACGCCCACGCTCCCAGAGGCATCCGCACAGTTTTTACTTCAGATAATAGAGTGAATAATTAAAAATTTAAAATGAAGAATTAAGAATTAATAAGATATGATATGAAAGATTTTATGAAACAGACATTCGCCACGGTTGTCGGAATATTGATATTCGCGGTGGCAATGGGAATTATCGGAGTGATTTCGATATTGGGAATGGTGGCTTCAAGTGACTCCACTCCTAAAGTGAAGGACAATTCAGTGCTCGTGATGCAGCTTTCAGGACAGATGCAGGAGCGCGCTGAGGACGACGTGTTCGGATTCCTCTCGGGAGGCGAGATGACATCCATAGGTCTCGACGAGATGCTCGAGGCTGTGGAGAAGGCCAAGAACGACGAGAATGTCAAGGGTATCTATATCGAGGCCGGCATGTTCGCTCCCGACGGAGTGGCATCGGTGCAGGCTCTGCGCAACAAACTCGTGGAGTTCAAGAAGAGCGGCAAGTGGATTGTGGCTTACGGCGACCAATACACACAGGCAAGCTATTGGCTCTGCTCGGTGGCTGACAAGGTCATGGTTAATCCCGAAGGAATGGTTGACTGGCACGGACTGTGCAGCGAGATTATGTTCTTCAAGGACCTCATGGCAAAGTTTGGCGTGAAGATGCAGATAGCCAAGGTGGGCAAGTTCAAGAGTGCCGTGGAGCCTTATTTCGCCGACCAGATGAGCGATGCCAACAGGGAGCAGATCAGCGTGTTCCTCAACGGTATATGGAATAATATGGTGAGCGACGTGGCTCAGAGCCGCAAGCTCGACGCCAAGACCCTCAACGCATACGCAGACAGTCTTGTGACCTTCTCGTCAGCCGAGGACCTGCTGAAGATGAAGTTGGTTGACCAGGTGGCATATTACGATGAGGTGAAGGCTGAAATTAAGAAGAAACTCAACCTCGACGAGGATGACGACATCAGTCAGGTGTCAGTGAAGCAGATGTGCGCCCAGCCCGACAAGAACAAGGCTGACGACAGGATTGCCGTTTATTATGCCTACGGCGACATCGTGAGCGATGCACAGGAAAGCATGTCACAGGGAACATCCATCTGTTCGGGTGATGTAGTGCCTGACCTTGAGGAACTTATGAATGACGATGACGTTAAGGCAGTGGTGCTGAGAGTGAACTCTCCAGGTGGCAGTGCATACGCATCAGAGCAGATATGGCGTGCCGTCACCCGTCTGAAGGCAAAGAAGCCAGTGGTGGTTTCGATGGGCACTTACGCTGCTTCGGGCGGTTATTATATCAGCTGTGCAGCCAACTATATCTATGCTGAGCCAACCACACTGACAGGCAGCATCGGTATCTTCGGAATGTTCCCCGACGTGAGCGGACTGCTCACCGACAAGTTGGGACTTAAGTTCGACCATGTGAAGACCAACGTCCACAGTAACTTCGGCACCACCTCGCGTCCGTTCACCGAGGAAGAGATGCAGTATCTCACCAATATGATTGACCGTGGCTACAAGACATTCACCAAGCGCGTCAGCGACGGTAGAAAGTTGCCCGTTGAGCGCGTGTATGAGATAGCCGAGGGTAGGGTATGGACTGGTCAGGACGCCCTGAAGATAAAGTTGGTTGACGGCATAGGCGGACTTGACAAGGCTGTGGCAAAGGCTGCCGAGCTTGCCAAGGTGAAGGAATACCGCACGAGGACATATCCCGCCCAGGCCGATATATGGGAGAGCCTCATGGAGCGTGCCTCCGGCGAGGGAGGAAATTATCTCGACAGCAAGCTGCGCTCGACATTGGGCGAGTATTACGCTCCGTTCATGTTCCTCAAGCAGCTCAACCAGAAGGACGCTATTCAGGCCCGCATGCCGGTTAATATAGTAATCAAGTAACAAAAGTCTCTTTTGTGATTTATTTTAAACACAGAGTCACAGAGGTACAGAGGTGATATTTTAAGTTTTTCGAAGATACAGAGAGATAAATACTCTGTGACTCTGTAACTCTGTGTTTATAAAAAAACAAGTATAATTAGAAAGAATTTTGGGAAACGTGCGAACAGAAGGTGACTTTATCAAGATAAACGAA
>JBJEAV010000278.1:0-2083 GCA_051869395.1 Prevotella sp. | reverse complement strand
TCCATCGACAACAAGGTGTCGAACGTGGAGTATTGGATTGACGATATCAGCAACGGCGTGAATGACGTGACGGTTAGCGACGGCGAGATAAACCTGAACATCGACGCGTCCTCGCTCAACTACGGACTGCACAAGTTGGTATATCGACTCAAGGACCTCAGGGGCAGATACAGCACCCCGAAGACTTGGGTGTTCCTGAAGAATAAGCCCGAGGGAAATACCAAGGTGACATGGTATAAGTATTGGTGGGACGACCGCGAGGACATGGCTGTGACGGAAGACGTGGAGACGGAAGGCAACACCTTCGTATTCGAGAAACAACTCACCGTGCCCGACTATATCATGTCGAAGGCAAGTGACAACGAGACACTGACCGCCACATTCCACATCATGTTCGGCGATGACGCCGGAAGGATTTCGGGCATCGAGTCAGCCGACGTGAACTACACCAAGGTGGTGAGGATATTCATGGTGGAGCCTAACGACCTGCTCGCACTGAAGAACCTCTACAAGCTCTTCAACGGCGAGAACTGGACGGAAAAGCAGTGGACATTCAGGGAGATGGACAAGGACATGGAAGCCGCCGACTTCCCCGGAGTGGTGTTCACCGAGCCTGACGACTTGGGATATTCGCATGTCAAGGAAATCAACCTCGAAGGAAACAACCTCAGCGGAGACGTGAGCGAATGGACACTCCACTTCCCGAGTCTGACCGCCCTGAACATCTCGCGCAACAACCTGAGTGGAGACATCACGACATTCGTAAGCGACCTTGGCAAGATGAAGTCGCTCGACATCAGCCAGAACCGCATCAGCGGACTGACCGCACTGCCGGCATCAGTGACATCCCTCAACAAGGGACAGCAGTTTGCGTCGTGCACCGACGAGGAATTGGCAAAGCTCAGTGCCGTGAATTTCTTCGTAAGTACGGAACAGGCGGTCAACCTGCCCACGGTCATGACCTACAGCCTCACAAAGAACAAGCCTGTGCCCACCACCTTATATATAATGGACAGGGGCGACAGACTGTCATCGGCATACTATGCCACACTCTCGGGCAAGAGCGACGAGGAAATGCTTTACACAACACTATGGGCGACATCGCCATACGTGTATGAATACGAACAGGCACACAAGGTTTATCTGCGCACAAGCGACGGTACAGTTTATCCCGCCGTGATGACATACGTGGAAGGCGATGCCGACATGAGCGGAGCCACCGACGTGCTCGACGTGCAGACAACCATCAGCAGCGTGTTCGCCCCGTCGCTGATAAAACTCTTCGGCAAGTCAGCGGCAAACACCTATCCCGACCAAATCATCAACGTCCAGGATGTGGTATGCACTGTGAACATCATTCTCGACAATGACATCACACCCGAACTTGCCGCCACAAGAAATGCCGCAAGACGTGCAGCGGAGATTCCGGGAACAGAGAGCCGGAGACTATACACCTACGGCGACGGTCTGTGGCTCGACTCCGACAGTGAGGTGGGAGCCATGGAGGTGAGCCTTGCCGGAACGACCACCGACGAGGTGAGTCTGAAGCTGACCCGCAAGGACTTCCAGATGGCATCGCGCAACACCGCCGAGGGAACCCGCCACGTGATCTTCTCGCCTTCGGGCAAGCCGATACCTGCGGGAACGACCCAGATTCTGCGACTTTCGGGCAATGACGCAGCCATCGTTGACGCCATGCTTTCGAGTATGGATGCCAAGGCACTCAGCGTGACATTCGCAAGCACTCCAACCGCGATTCAGTCACACTCAGCCGCCACACTTAAGGCGACTGTAGAAGACAATGCCCTGCATCTATATGCGTCAGCCGCTCTCGAAGATGTGGAAATCAGTGTCACTGCCGCCAACGGTATCACCGTGATGCACAAGCAGATGGAGCGCATCGAGGCAGGTCACACCATGATTGACTGCAACATCGCCCCGGGAGTATATGTGCTGAACATCAGGCAAAACGGAAAACAGATTGCAAACAATAAACTCGTAAAAAAGTAATGCGATATGATACATCCAAGATTTAAAAACTCATCATGTCTCAGAGTCATGAGCCTCATCGCACTTGTGTTGA
>JBJEAV010000277.1:0-2087 GCA_051869395.1 Prevotella sp. | reverse complement strand
AGGTTAACAAAGGTTTTGGGGTCGCAGCGGCGGCCCTTTTTTAATATTAAACACAAAGACACAAAGAAACAAAGGTGAAATTATTAAGTTTTAATACTTTAAACAATATATTAAACAAATGAGAAAAATCAAAATGACTATCGCCTTGGCGACATTTGCCATTATCGCAATGGCGCAAACAATCAATCCTGTTATCCCAGGATTCCATCCCGACCCCTCGGTATGCAGGGTGGGGGATAAGTTCTATCTCGTGAACTCATCGTTCCAGTATTTCCCTGGAGTGCCAATCTTCGAGAGTACTGACATGCAGCACTGGACGCAGATAGGTAATGTGCTCGACCGACCTTCGCAATTGCCTCTGAAGGGTGCATCGTCGTGGCTTGGTATTTATGCACCTACCATCAGATATAACGACGGGATGTATTATATGATAACCACAAACGTGGGTAATGGAGGTAACTTCATGGTGACGGCAAGCGACCCGCGCGGACCGTGGAGCGAACCGATATGGCTGAAGCAGCAGGGTATCGACCCATCGCTGTATTTTGAAAACGGACGTTGCTATATGTGCAGCAATCCCGACAACACCATCATGCTATGTGAAATAGACCCAAAGACGGGAGAGCAACTGACTGAGTCGAAACCAATATGGCGCGGTACGGGTGGCCGCTATCCCGAAGGTCCTCACGTATATAAAAAGGATGGGTATTACTATCTCCTGATTTCGGAGGGAGGAACGGAACTTGCACATAAACTGACCATGGCGCGCAGCAAGAATATCTACGGTCCGTATGAGGGATGTCCCGACAACCCCATATTTACACATTGCTGCATGGCGGCGCAGACATCCCAGATACAGGGAACGGGACATGGCGACCTTGTGCAGGGAGCAGATGGAAAGTGGTGGATGGCTTTCCTTGCATTCCGTTTCATAGGTGGCAGCTATCACCATCTCGGACGCGAGACCTTTGTGCTGCCTGTGGAATGGGCAGAAGGCGGATGGCCAGTGGTCAATGGCGGCAAACCAGCAGAGGTGGCTGGACAATCCACAGCCATTGCAAACAGTTGCTCAACAACCTTCGCGAACATCGGCCCTGAGTTCATACATATCCAGCAACCCGTGGAGGGGAGATATGAACACGTGGGTTCGGCACTCAGACTGCATTGTTCGCCCTCAACACTCACCGCCAACGACCAACCGACATTCATAGGCCGCAGAATGCAGAACGACCTCATGACAGCCACCACACTTGTGGACGCCTCGGGCTTGCAGTCAGGAGATGAGGCAGGAATGACGCTTTATCAGATACACGACGGACATAGTGACATGGTTATCGGACGCGAGACAGACGGACGACTCTATATGACGGTGCGCCACACCATCAAATCGCTCGTGAAGGAAGAACCAAAGAAGTATATCGACAACCCCAAGCAGTTCTTGCGCATACAGTCGGTGAATCCCGAGCGCATCTCGTTCCTTTCGGGTGAGAATCCCAATGAAATGCGCCCGCTTGGCGACATCGACGCCCCCTTGCTCTCAACCGAGGTGGTAGGAGGTTTCACTGGAGCCATCATCGGAATCTATGCCACTGGTAGAGGTTATTCTGACTTCTACTACCTCGATTACCGTTGATTTTTGCAAAGTCCACATATCAAAATAAACAAAATAACAACATTTATCATAAAAAAACGTCAAAATACTTGTTTTTGCGAAGAAAAATGAGTAATTTTGCAATCGAAAAAGGATATTTTATTTCGTAACATATATAAAACATTAAAGCAAATGGTTAGTTACAAGGAATTAGGTCTCGTGAATACTCGCGAGATGTTCAAAAGAGCAGTAGCCGGTGGATATGCAATCCCCGCTTTCAACTTCAACACAATGGAGCAGATGCAGGCTATCGTGCAGGCTGCAGTAGAAACCAAGTCACCCGTCATCATGCAGGTATCAAAGGGCGCACGCAACTATGCCAACGCCACTATCCTCCGCTATATGGCTCAGGGTGCTGTAGAGTATGCTAAGGAGCTCGGTTGCGAGCATCCTGAAATCGTGCTCCACCTCGACCATGGTGACAGCTTCGAGCTTT
>JBJEAV010000276.1:0-2090 GCA_051869395.1 Prevotella sp. | reverse complement strand
GCCACATTATGCTGCTGGAGGAATCCTATCTTAATCTTTCTCATATTTCTTTTTTATCCACAGATTATCACAGATAATAATTATATATAGATTATCACAGATTTCTTTTTCCACAGATTTCTTTTTCCACAGATTTCTTTTTCCACAGATTATCACAGATTTGTTTTTCCACAGATTATCATATATCAAATCTGTGGGAATCCATTTAAAAATCTCATCTGTGTGAATCTGTGGATAACGCCTTCACTACAACTCCAGCGGGAAACTGCATCGTGCAGCAGTGTAGAGAGCCGTGCTGGATAATCAGTGGGCGGCAGTCGATGCCGATTACCTCGCGGTCGGGGAACGCGTCGGCAATTACTGCGGCTGCCTCTGCGTCGAGGTCTGGCTGGTCGTACGTGGGATAAAGCACAGCCCCGTTGATTACAAGGAAGTTGGCGTATGTTGCTGGCAGACGCTCGGCTCCCTCTTCCGGATGGTCGAGAAAAACATGACCGTTGTAGTATATCGGTCGGGGAGAGGGCAGGCATAGCAACCTATATCCGCGCCCGCTCTTAGTCTGAAGCAAGCGCAGGTCTTCCGCCATCTTGTGCAACTGCTCGTATTGCTCGTCGTTCTCGTCGTCGCACCCCATATATAATAAGGTGTCGGCAGGAGCCACGCGCACCAATGTGTCTATATGCCCGTCGGTGTCGTCGCCCACAAGGTTGCCGTGGTCAATCCATAGCACACGGTCGGCGGCGAGACGTTCCTTCAGTTCCGCCTCAATCTGGTCCTGGGTCAGCGGCTGGTTGCGGTTGGGTGCCATCAGGCATCCCGTGGTGGTGAATATCGTTCCCTCACCGTCGCTCTCTATCGAACCGCCTTCGAGCACAAAGTCGTTGCAGTCGATATATTCGCCGTTCACCACTCCCGAGTCGAAGAGGTTGCGGTTGATGGCATTGTCGAGCTTCGCCTCAAACTTCTCGCCCCATCCGTTGAAACGGAAGTCGAGCAACTGGTGTCCCGACATCGGGTTCTGCTGGTCGCGGTTCACGAGAGTGATGAATCCGTGGTCGCGCGCCCAAGTGTCGTTGGTGTCGCATTTCACGAATGTGATGCGTGGCGAGTGGGGCACGAGCTGCCTCACCTTGTTGGGTTCGGGAGTCACGATTACGAGTCGTTCGCGCTTGGCTATTTCCCTTGCCATCCTGATGTACGTGTTGGTGACTTGCGGCAGTATTGGCTGCCAATCCGTGTTGGAGTGAGGCCATGTGAGCATCACTGCACTCTGCGGTGCCCATTCAGCCGGAAGCACCTTCTTGGTCTTGTCCTTTAGTTCCATATCTTGATATATCAGATAAATATGCTGCAAAATTACACATTTTTTTCCGTTTTCAAGCAGTTTCCGCCCAAATTGTTTGCATAAATGGAATTAAAATGATAAATTTGCGCCCCGAAACGTATATGAAAGACGAAAAATTATGTTGGAAATAAAAAATGCAACGATAAAAATGGGCGAGCAGATGCTGCTCGGAGGACTCTCTCTTCGTGCCGACGACGGACAGGTGGTGTGCATCACCGGCGAGTCGGGGTGCGGCAAGACTTCGCTCCTCAGGGCTATCCTCGGATTTGTGCCGTTAGCCGAGGGACATATCAGTATCGACGGCGAACTGCTCACTCCGGCTGCGGCGGGAGAGTTCAGGAAATATATTGCATACGTGCCTCAGGACCTTGCCTTGCCGTCGGAGTGGGTGAGGGATATGGTGAAGATGCCTTTTGAGCTGAAGGCCAATGCCGCCACGCCTTTCTCCAAGGAGAGGCTTATGGAGGAATGGCAAAAACTCGACCTCGCCCCCGAACTATACGACAAGAAGGTGAGCGAACTCAGCGGCGGTCAGCGTCAGAGGATTATCATCTCCTGCGTGGGATTGCTGCAGAAGTCGATAGTGCTTGCCGACGAGCCTACCGCCGCCCTCGACCCCCACACCACGTCGCTCGTCCTCGCCTATTTCAAGGCCTTGGCGGCAAAAGGCGCCACAGTGATAACCGTCAGCCACGACCCCGCCTTCGCCGACGGTTGCGACAAGAAAGTTATCACCGCGTAGCCT
>JBJEAV010000275.1:0-2095 GCA_051869395.1 Prevotella sp. | reverse complement strand
AGGGTTGAGCCGATGGAGATAGTGCGCGGCACGTTTGTACACAAGACAAAGATGACATTCAGCCGGGTGTTCATCGTGGTGCAGAATGTCATCACAATCACCATGCTCGCCTGTTCGCTTGTAATGGTTCTGCAGCTGAAGCACTTGGTGGATGCTCCATTGGGATTCCGACAAGATAACGTTTTGACGATTGACCGTGTGTCGTCTCCCGAAAGTTTTATGCAAGAACTGAAGAAACTGCCATGCGTGAAACTTGTTTCGCCATCGCAGGGAACACCTGCTGATGGCGGCAACAACCAGACCATAGTCGGTAGCGAGGGCTTTGTTGATATGCGCATACAGCATTTTGTGGTAGAGAAGGAATTCTTCGACATATACGACATCAAACTCACCGATGGCAGCAAACCGAAGCCAGGACATTTCTATATGAACACGCGTATGGAAAACGACGTGAAGGCATCGGAGGCAATACGCGACCCGCGCAAGACGCTGAAGGCAATACAACTGATGAACCATAATCTCGACGAGCAGTATGGCGGCACGTTCCGCGATTTCCGTATTTGCAGCATTGAATACGAGCCTCGCCCGATGCTTATCTCTGTGGTGGATAAGGTGGAAAACTGCTGGGGATTGAACATACTGATGGACGGCGACCTTGAGGAAGGATATGACGAGATTGCACGACTCTATCACAAGGTGTATCTCGAAGATATGGATGCAGAAAGAGCACGATTCGTCGACAAACAAGTGCAGGAAGAGTTCGAGGTCCAGATACGCACGTCGCGCATCGTCTCGCTCTTTGCCCTTGTGGCGATACTGATATCCATGCTCGGTTTGATAGCCATGTCCACATATTTTATCGAGCAGAGGCAGAAGGAGATAGCCGTGCGCAAGGTGTTTGGCTCGACGAGTGGGCAGATGCGAATGCGACTTGTGCGCACATTCCTCATGTATGTCGTGATAGCCTTTGTCATCTCAGTGCCCATCGTCTTGTATTTCATGAAAGACTGGATAATACAATACAGTTATCGCATCACATGGTGGCCCTGGATAGCAGTGGCGGGAGCAATCATCCTCCTGATATCCTTTGCCGCAGTGATGGTGCAGAGCTGGGTGGCTGCTAATGAGAATCCGATAAAGCATATTAAAGATAATTAATTTAGGAGTTATGAGGGGATGTTATAATAAGAAGTTATGATGAGGAGTTATGAGGTGCCAAATGTTTATGCGCGGAGGTGCATAAGCGCAGAAAGTATTGGCCCATTATAACTCCCCCATATAATTTCCCATTAACTCCCCATCATAACTCCCCAAATAAAAAAACAATGATCAAAGTAGAAAATTTATCAAAGTCGTTCCGCACGGAAGAGGTGGAGACGATTGCATTGAATGGAGTGTCGTTCGAAGTGAAGGACGGCGAGTTTGTGGCTATTATGGGTCCATCGGGATGTGGCAAATCGACATTGCTCAACATCCTCGGACTGCTCGACAATCCCACGGGAGGAAAGTATTGGCTCGACGGGAAGGAAGTGGACGCCCTAAGGGAGAAAGACCGCACCGACGTGCGCAAGGGACAGATCGGTTTCGTGTTCCAGTCGTTCAACCTGATTGACGAGCTGAACGTGGAGGAGAACATCGAACTGCCGCTCACCTATCTTAATATCCCCGCCAAGGAACGCCGCCAGAGGGTGCAGGAGATAATGAAGCGCATGGCTATCAGTCATCGTGCCAAGCATTTCCCCCATCAGCTCTCGGGAGGTCAGCAGCAGCGTGTGGCAATAGCCCGCGCCGTGGTGTTCGGTCCGAAGATGATACTCGCCGACGAGCCTACGGGTAATCTCGACTCCAAGAACGGTATCGAGGTGATGAAACTCTTGACGGAGCTGAACCGCGAGGGTACAACCATAGTAATGGTGACGCACAGCGACCGCGATGCCTCAATGGCACAGCGAGTGATAAAGCTATTCGATGGGAAAATAGTGGAGTAGGATGGATTATGATTGAACACAGAGACACAGAGGCACGGAGAAAAATAAGAGATAATAAATAAAGAATACCGCATTTTAGACCCTATACAAAACATATAGAAAAATTG
>JBJEAV010000274.1:0-2098 GCA_051869395.1 Prevotella sp. | reverse complement strand
TGGCTTTCGCCGCGGCATTGGCTGCCAATGCCCAGAGGTTTGACTTCAAGGGCTATGTCAAGACCGCCGACGGAAAAGCCATCGAGGGTGTGGTGGTCAACAATGGATGTGACTTCACCACCACCGATGCCAAGGGACAGTGGACTCTGCCAACCGACACAAACGTATGCAAGTTCGTTCATATCTCTACTCCCTCCGGTTACGTCCTTCCCAAGACCAACTCCATTGCCGATGGGTTCTATGTCAGTGTTGGACAGTTGGTGAAGGACAAGTGCCGTCATGACTTCACGCTCACAAGGCGTGAAGTCACTGACAACACATTCTATTACATTGCCATCTCCGACCCTCAGTTCAAGAACGACAAGCACGTCCAACTGTGGCGCAGTCAGACAATAGAAGATCTCAAGGCTACAACGGCTTCACTTAGCAAGGAGCATGATGTTGTCACCATGGCTCTTGGCGACATAGTATGGGACAATATGAATCTCTTTGACGACTATTCGGAGTCAATGCAGGGCTTGCCCGTAACGGCATTCCAGTGCATCGGCAACCACGACTTCGACAAGCGTTATCAGGCTCTCAACAATATGCCCTACGGCAGTGGCGTATATGGTGAGCAGTCATATATGAGGCATTTCGGTCCCACCGACTACTCGTTCAATATCGCGGGAGTACACGTGGTGACATTGAAGAACATCAACTATATGGGCAACAAGGACTATCGCGAGCAGATTACCGCCGCCCAGTTGGAGTGGCTTCGTCGCGACCTCAGTTATGTGCCCAAGGGTAGTATGGTGATACTGAATATGCATGCTGCCTTATGGAACACAGTGGAGAAGGAGGGCAACGTGATCAATGCCGATGACCTGAAGCCAATCCTTGAAGGTTATCGCGTGCATGTGTTCTGCGGTCACACTCATTTCTTCCAGAACAACACTGTAGGCGACAATATCTACGAGCACAATATCGGAGCTGCCTGCGGGGCATGGTGGCGAGGTGATGTCAACCGCTGCGGTGCTCCCAATGGCTATCTCGTTGTCAAGGCGTGTGCCGACTCGCTCACATGGCAGTATAAGCCAACGGGCGGAGAGACCTCGGAGATGATGAGGGTGTATTCCAAGGGCGAATTTCTTTCGCAGCCTTATTATGTAGTGGCAAATGTTTGGGATTGCGACTCGCTCACTACCGTTGAGTGGTATGAGGACGGCAAATACCGTGGACGCATGGAGCGTTTCACCGATGCCGACGAGCTTTATCTCCAGTCGAGGGGCAGTCATGAGAAGGTGTGTGTTACTTCCCATCTGTTCAGGGCGGCACCACTCTTGGGCAGCCGTGAGGTTAAGGTGGTTGTGCGGAATCGTTTCGGACAGGTGCAGACGCAGACTGTGGATGTTGAGCGCGCGTGGTTGTCTGCCCTTTCATCCGGAAGTCATCCCAAGGTGATTGCCCATCGTGGCTATTGGCGTCGTCCGGGTGCCGTGCAGAACTCATTGGCAGCCCTTCGCGAGGCTGCAAAGGCAGGGGTATATGGTTGTGAACTGGATGTGCAGATTACTGCCGACGGTGAGGTGATAGTCAATCATGACCCTCATCTTGGTGGATTACCCATCGCCCGCAGCAACTATTCCCAGTTGTCAAAGTCGCGTCTCGGCAATGGTGAGCCAGTGCCCACACTCGCCAAATATCTTGATGAGGCTAAGAAATATGAAAACCTGAAGATAATCCTTGAGATAAAGAAGCAATCCACCGACTCTGTTGAGGCAGACTTAGTGCGCAAGGCTATGGAAATGGTTGAAGCTCGCGGACTGTCCTCACGTGTGCAGTATATCTCTTTCAGTAAGTTTGTGTGCGACGAACTGCTTCGACATTGCAAGACGGCAGATGTAGTATATCTTGGAGGCAACATGTCGCCTGCCGACGCCAAGGAGCATGGCTATTCGGGTATTGACTATTCCATAAATGTCTTCCAGCGACATCCCGAGTGGGTGGATGAGGCTCATAAATTGGGACTGACGGTAAACATCTGGACCCCCGACAGCGAGGAGCAGTTGAAGTTTGCCTTAACTTTCCATCCCGACTTCATCACCACCGACAGTCC
>JBJEAV010000273.1:0-2102 GCA_051869395.1 Prevotella sp. | reverse complement strand
AAGGCCAATCCTGAAAGCGTGAGCCAAAGCGACATCGACAAGATCTGCTCCACCTTCCTCACGGCACGCGAGGAGTGGGAGAAGAGTGAGGCCTTCCTGTATGGTGCGGCTACAGATTTCGGTATCGACCCGCATATCGACACATGGCCTCTTGATGCCGACGGACTTGCCACGGCTCTGAAGAATGCCGACCAAGTGGCAAAGCTCGAAGGCGAGGACGGAATAGCATATGCCGGAGGAAAACTCGGACAGGAACTTCTTGGTTTCCATGGTATCGAATTTGTCATCTTCCGCAATGGTGCAAACCGCAGGATAGAAGACCTGAGAAAGGAAGAGACCGACGAGGCGTTCACCAAGATTGGTGCCCACGTCACAGGTGAGCAGGAGCTTATCTATGCCGCTGCCGTTGCAGGAGACCTCCGCGACCGTTGTTTCCAAATGGAAGTGGCATGGAATGTCGATGCTCCCAAGGCGCATATCGACCGTGTGGATGAGGTGGAACTGCCTTACACCGTGAATGGCGGAAGCAAGTCGTATGGCGAGAATATGTTGGCGGCGGGTAAAGCTGGCAGCACCTACGCCTCATGGCAGGAGGTGATGGTGACTATACTTCAGGCAGGATGCGAGAACATCGCAAATGAGGTGGCAAACACGAAGATTGGTAATCCATATTCGGGTGAGGATGTCAACTATATCGAATCTCCCTACAGCCACAAGTCGTTCATCGACTTCCGCGACAATATCCTCAGTATAGAAAACTCACTTTATGGCGGTCGTGAGGGCGACGGACGTGATACTTCGAAGAGTATTATACAGTATATGAAGGACAACGGATATGACGGTCTTTCATCTCTCGAAACAAGTGTGAAAGAGGCTATTGCATTCCTTAACAACTGTCAGAACTCTCTCGGCAGTTTCGTGGGTCACGTCAACGACCCTCTCGTGGGTGAGGCACAGAAGAAGGTGCAGGCATTGGACAACGAACTAATCAAGGCTGCCGCATGGATGGCAACCCAGAAATAAGATAAGGCAATTATGAATACAAAAATACATATTATAATAGGAGGAATGGCAGCAGTGATGCTCACGGCATCATGTAGCGACAGTAATAATCCGATTGCCGACAACGGACAGACAACAACCGTGATTGAAGCTGACTATATAGGTAAGGCTGTGGGTAATTTCTCTGCCGACGAATGGTATCCAGGAGGCAAACTCGGCACCACCGACAACGTGACGGCAGGATGCTATGAAGATGAGGCTCCCGCAGTCAACGAACAGGGACTGCTGACTGCTTTCAATCTCGGAGAAACCTTCTTTGAGCGCAACTTCAATTCCTCAACGGCTCCGTTCAACGGCTTGGGGCCAGCTTCGCTCCGCCGCTCGTGTATCGACTGCCATCCCGGCTACGGTCATGGCAAGCGACAGATGTCATACAAATCCACCTTCGGCAATGGCTATCTGCTTGCCATCTATCATCCCGCCGACGGTATGAACAGCAACGACGGACCATATATCTCTGAGGTGACGGGTATGCCGCAGACACAGGCTTCCTATCCCTTCCTGCCGCCATTGGACGAAGACCAGATAAGAATCTCGTGGCATGAGATTACAGCCATGGAAAGCGGTCTGCCAATGGAGTTTGAGGATGGCGAGAAATACTCGCTCATCTATCCCGAGGTATATATTCCCACCACGGCTTTCAACACCAAGCCACAACCCGAGAATATCGCCGTTCGACTGGAATCGACTATCGGAGTTATGGGTACAGGATTGCTCGATGCCATCACTGAGGATGACCTTAGGGAGCAATACCGCCAAGAGGCAAAATACGTGGAACTCAATCCATCGATGTGGGACAAGGAGGCAGATGACTTTGCCTCTACTGCTTGGTACACCCTCGCCGATGGCACCAAGTCTGTGAAGCGATTCACATACGCTCTCACCCGCGCCTCACTACAGGATGGGCCAGGAGCCAATGCCATCTGGAATATCACCAACGTGACACGCAGCGACCGCCCGAAGCTCTACACCACAACGGCATGGGCTGACGCAATGGCTGAGACTCCGTCGGTGATAGCGGCTATCAAGGAAGACCCCAC
>JBJEAV010000272.1:0-2106 GCA_051869395.1 Prevotella sp. | reverse complement strand
AAATTTTTAATTCTCATAAGCCCCCTCCAACTCCCCAAGGGGGAGAGCCGCATTGACAATCCTCTATGCGATTCTTCTGGTTTTACGTTCACTCCCCCTTGGGGGAGCAGGAGGGGGGCTTCATTTAAATCCCTGTAGGTGTCGGATCTGGGTTCATCTTGCCAGAAAGTGCGCTGTTGTATGTGCGTGCAATTTCGGGGATATAGAAGTTGAGCCACTGGGCGCATCCGAATGCCTCATGGTTGAGCTTGTCATACGGCTCCACATAGTTGCTTCCCTCGTATTTGCGGATGATGGGCAGTCCTAAGCGCTTGTAGTCGTTGTACATGATTCCCTCGCCCCATAGTTCGATATATTTCTGGCTCATCAGCTCAATTATGAAGTTATCGTAGTTTTCATAAGCATAATACCATTTGTTGCCCTCGTCGAAGCGATAATTGTTCATGAAGTTGTCGAGCTTGACTAAACCTGCCATTTCGCCATTAAGATAGTACTCACACTCCATGACTATGAAATGCATCTCTTCAACACGCATCAATGGGATGTCAACTAACATACCGGTCTGCTCGTCGTCGATACTGCCTGAACCTGGGCGGAACTTGATGTTGGCAAAGGCAGGAAGACGGCTGAAGTTGGTGTTGGCAGACTTTGAACCTGCGCTCTCATCCTTGAGCAGGGTCTGGTATTTGTCAGGCACAGTGGTAGCTCCGGCATCCTCGGGGGCTATCCATGAGGTCTTGCGCCAGTCGCCGTCTTGTATTGAGTAATACAGGTCACTGCTGATACAACGGTATTCGCCTCCGTATGCGGGCAGTGCCCATGTGGGTTCGGATGCCACGTTACCCATGATAGAGTTCCAATAGTAGGAATACTGTTCCTGGGATGTGATGCGCATATCCCATATCCAAGCCTGATTGGCGGTGTTGAATCCTGTCTTGGTGTCGTGCCATTGCTCCTTGGTCATTGGTTTGTAACCGGCATTGATGACAGCCTTGGCACATTCCTCGGCTTTCTTGTAGCAGTCTGCTGCCGACGTGATGCCAAGGTCGGCATATCCGTCGTTTGCTCCCTCGGCTGCCAACTGCTTGGGCAGGTCGTCGGGATAGCGTTGGAATCGGGTGGCTACGGTGAGCCAGAATCGTGCCAACAATCCGTTGACTACATCGATGTTCACGTCGTTCTTCTCGGCGCGCTCATATCCTTCGAGCAGTTCCTTTGCCTTGCTCAGGTCGTTGTATATAAAGCGGTACATGGTGGGGAAGTCGGCACGGGGATTGTTCTTTGCCTGCTCGGCAGTGGTGTTCTCGGTGACGATGGGCACTGTGAGTCCCCAGATGTCCTTTGCCTTGGCGTCGAGTTCGGTGTTGCCTGTGGGCCAGAACTCAAACATCAGTGCGAGGTCCATGTATGCAAGTGCGCGATAGGTGTGGGCAATGCCACGATAGTCGAGCATTGTCTCGGATGTGGCACCCTCTGTGGATTTCATAATCTTGTTGCTCAGGTCGGCGAGATTATAGTAGAAGAAATACACGGGGGCGGTGTATGATGTGAGTCGCGTTGCCGATTCGTAGTATGTCTGGTAGTTCCATGTGGAGCCGGTGGTGGGGAATCCGTCGAGCATGGTTTCCTTGATGAGCATATAGCAGGGATAGCCCCAGTCCTGAGTGGCATACCATGAAGTCACGTCGCTATAATAGTTGCAGTAGGAGATCATCTTCGACTTCAGTCCGCTGACCAGCATACTGAGTGATGTGCTTGAACTTGCCACCTGGTCGGCGGAAGCCTGCTGCGTGGGAGTCTCCTCGTCGATACAGCTTGTCGCCACTGCAGGAATCAGGAATAAGAAAGATGGCAGAAGAAAAAGTGTGTATAAACCCTTTTTGCCTTTTATTATGTGGTCTTTTATTCTCTTCATATTTCGTATTTTAAAATTATCTTGTTTTATGTTCCTCGTAGTTTACTCCCCCTTGGGGAGCTGGAGGGGGCTCCGTTAAAACTTCACACTAATCGCTCCCGTAATCGTACGTGCGGGTGCATACTTCGTGGCCGAGATAGAACCTGTGGCGTTGAGGCGCGGGTCGAGTCCCTTGCGCTTGCTCCAGTAGG
>JBJEAV010000271.1:0-2109 GCA_051869395.1 Prevotella sp. | reverse complement strand
AGCCAGGGAAGCCCGGCACCTCCATTTCCAAATAACCTTTTCCCTGAAGGTTTCTCATTTCTCGCTTCATAGGCTACGCAAACATTACGACCATCATCAAGCCAGTCTTTATCTTACTGGCACGCTCCTCACTAAGCTGCTTCTTCACGTCCTTGAGGAAAAGGTGGAAGGTGCCGCCAAGCAGTGCCATGACATCTCCGGAGGTGACTGTCCCGTCCTTGTTCTCGTCCACCAAACCCTCGATGAAATGAAGAACCTTGCGCAACTTTTCCTCCATCTCCTCAACGCTCATGCTCTTATTCTCTTCATTCTCTTCCATAATTGCAAGAATTTGATTAAAAATCCAGTTTATCGTAATCGTTTCTCTCCTTGAGGTTGACGTAATACGCACGCTTCAGCTCAGCGTCGAGCACCTTTATCTCAGTGTCGAGTTCTGCACGCTTGCCGGCATACTTGCGGTGGACTTCGTCCATTTGCTTGTTAAGATAACGGAGAGCATCAATCTTCTCCCTCTCCACTCTTTCGTTGAACGCCTTTATCTTCTCGGCATACTTGCGGTGGACTTCGTCCATTTGCTTGTTAAGATAACGGAGAGCATCAATCTTCTCCCTCTCCACTCTTTCGTTGAACGCCTTTATCTTCTCGGCGGCGTTGCGGTGGGTGAGGTGCTTGTCATCCTCTATCTTCAGTATCTCCTGACGCTCCATTTGGCGGCAGTTGAATATCTCGTCCTGCAGCTCCTTGCGGCGAGCCTTGTACTCTTCCTGTGTCATGAGCGGCCTCCTTTCTTGTTAGTATGGTTAAACCTGTAGGTCAGCCACATTGCCGTGGCAAGCGACGTGATGGCGGCTAAGGGTGCTGCCTCTATGGCGAGGGCAGTCACCACGATGCACGCCGTCACCACGTTGACCCGGATTGCCAAGCGCCACGTCACCGGCATCTCCCCGATGCGTGAGAAAAACTCCGAGCGCGAGTCGAGCCACTTGTCGGCGCGCTCCTTCATCTGCCGTAACGTGGCAGCTACGTCGGCTGGGCGTGCCACCATCGGCTGCGCCTGCCCGAACTGAATTGTCGTCTGTTGCATAATTGCACTGTTCTTAAACCATACCAGAACGTCTGGCTACCGAGTACAGAAAAAGCGGCTGCACATCCCGTTGGTTTAAGAACAGTGACGTCTCCGAAGAGCTTATCAAAATTCACGGAATGGCTGCCGCCGATATTTTTGTCGCCCAACTGTGGAACACGGGTTCCGCAACCTTGGAACAAACTTTCCATTGCTTCCGAGGAGCAACTCCTCGCGCCTTTGGGGCATAAAAAAAGCCCAAGCAATCTTGCCGAGCATTGACCGATGCTCTTACGGAGTGGACTACCACCGTTCTTAAACCGCTGCAAAGATACGGCGAAAAATCGGAACGTGCAAGAAAAATCGGGAAAAATTGCGTAAAATCAACGTAAAAAGTTAAAATCGTTGCATTTCTTTCGGAAAAACACTATCTTTGCAGCGAGAAAAGAATATCATAATGATAGGGTTAATACGCAACATACTCGCATTCGCATCCACCTTCGCAATAATAACAATGCTTACGATGGTATTGTTGCAGTTTGTGTTTGCCATGTGTGGCTACCACGACAGGCCAGGCAACAGGCAAGCACTTTATGCCTTGTTATGCGGAATAATGCTTGCACTGTTGCTCATCCCGTTTTATTATTTCCCCTGTTAGTATTTCTCCCTTGCCTCGTTATGCTTCTTATATAGTTCTATCGCCGCTTTCTTGAAATCCTCAGGCGTGTCAATTCTCATGGTGTCAAGAGCGTTCTTTATAGATTGCCTTGTCTCTCTGTCCACCTTCCGGTCCAAATATTCACTGTAATTCTTGAACAATCCGTTTGTGGAGAGGTCAAGCTGAAAATCCCCACAGACTCCTGCCATTTCCAATTTTAAAAAATATAATTTCAGTGTTTATTGGTGCAAAGATAGTGAAAAAATCACGAAGCTCCCAATTTAAAACCCATTATCCCACTGAATTAACATTTTTTATTTTTCATGTATTTTTCGTTGATTTTTCGTTGATTTTTCGTTGATTTTTCGTTGACTTTTGGTTGACTTTT
>JBJEAV010000270.1:0-9854 GCA_051869395.1 Prevotella sp. | reverse complement strand
CCTTATCTCCCCTTAACTTCCCTTATCTCCCCTTAACTTCCCTTATCTCCCCTTACAAAGATTTCGACTGCAAAGTTAATACAATTCGCGTTAAGTGCAAAACAAATCGGGATTTTTTTTCAGCTTTTGAAGTATTCCTTGAGTTGCCCGGCAAAATCCGCCAACTGTTCAAGACTCCAATTGCCGTATCTCGACCATATCTCACTGCAAGGTCCGAGCAGTGGACTCACAATAATGTCCTGACGGTTGAGATAGGGGTCGCAATAGGTAAAGACATTCAGCACCTCCGCTGTCTTACTCGCACTGACCTTCATCATCTTCGAGAGTTCAATAACCTCGGGAGTCTCAGCCACCATAGTCAGGACGGTAAGACGGAAATAAAGGTCGAGAATGAGAATGAGCATCATGGGAGTCAGGCTCTTATCCTCTTCAAGGGGACGGAAGTCACGCTCGAAACTCTCCTCGTTCACCGCCACTCCCTCGAAGAACTCGCTTGCATTTCCGAAGCCCTTCATCTGGCGCAAGAGTTCCACGGCACGACGCAGTTTGGCAGGATTGCCGCTATATGTGCGCCACAGTCTTTCCACACGTGGCAGCTGTAGTTTCTCCACGGCTTTCATCTTTGCCGCCACCACCGACGGCATCACATGAATCTCCAGGCAAAGGTCTATCAATGCCTTGCTGTAAAGCGGTTTCACTCCTACTGGCTTGCGCAGATAAAGCTGCACCACCAAAAGCCAGTAATCGTCGTTCCAGTTACTCTTTTTTGCCATATCACACTTTTGTTTTCATTTGCATCCTTTAAATCCCTGTCTATCACAGCATTGCCTTTATGCGTTCTTCGAGCGAATCGTCAGGACCGAGGTTGAGACGTTGGCGCACCCTATAGCGCATCATCTTAACACTGTTGGCATTGACGTTGAGCACGTCCGACACCTGCGAGGTGTTCTGGTCGAGTGCAATGAGCATGCAGAACAGTTCCATACGGGTGCCGATATTGGGTATCTCCCTGCGCAGGTTGTGCAGGAACTCAGGATATACCATAATGAACCGCCTGCGGAAAGCCATCTCCCACTTGTCGTTGTTCTCTCCCTCGGGGATTATGCTCGCCTGCTGTTTCATCTCGTTGTATGTTTCAAGGCGATTCTTCATCTCCGAGGCGTTGTTGCGCTCCGTATGCAGCCTGCCCAAGGTGACCTCAAGTTCTGCCGACAATCGGGTGAGCTGCTCTTGGGCAAGGCGCGAACGGGTCTTATACAAGCGGCGGTT
Organism: Prevotella sp.; assembly: GCA_051869395.1. GTDB lineage: Bacteria > Bacteroidota > Bacteroidia > Bacteroidales > Bacteroidaceae > Prevotella. The sequence goes on along the minus strand of JBJEAV010000270.1, from coordinate 8,585 downwards.
ATAGATGAATACAATAGCTATCACCACCACCACCACAAACAACAGAACGATAATGGCACCCATCGTCACCATACGCTCACTCATCTTGGCATTGGCAAGTTCCATCTGCATCCGCTTCCTCTCGAAGTTGTAGTTCATCAGCACATCAGCAAGTTTCGGCACGGTCACCTTATCCACAGTGTTCTGTTGCTCTCCAAGGTATGCCTCGGCAAACTTGCTCACCATCTGGAGATTGCCTGTTTTAAGATAATGCGAAAGTCCTCTTTCGTATGCTCCCGTGATACACAATGATGCAGGCAACTGACGGGAAATGGCATAGACCGTGTCGAGCAGCTGTTCGGCTTTTCTGTCGTCTCCGCGCTTGAATGCCAACTGGGCAAGGTCAAACGAAGCCACTGCCTTGTTTCGCGGTGTTGCCTGCGACTGTGCGGTGAGCAGCATCTTCTCTCCCCTTCTGAGACTGTCTGCATTTGTCCCCATAGTGAACATCTCGCCTCTGATAATGTCTATATCCACCTGACCGCTGTTATAAGGCAGTGTCTTGACCATTTGTGAAGCCTTGTCGAGGTAGAATCCGCACGAGTCCAAATGCCCCCTATCTTTCATCACTATACCTTTATATAGATATATCTGTCCGAAAATCATGGGGTTCTTCTGCTTTATCTTGCTGTCGGATTTCTCTATCAGTTCAACACCCCTTGTGGCATACAGGTTTGCCTCTTCATGGAGTTTCCAGTAAAGAAGCATTTCCACCATAGAGGTATAGCTCCACGCCTCTCCAAGTATGTCGTTTTTTCTCTTGGCTATATCCACACTGCGCTCAAACAGCGCGATTGCCTCGTTGATTTTTCCCTCACGCCGATATGCCATACCGAGGATAGACACTGCATATTGGGTGCCGGAGGGATTGTCGGCTTTTTCGGCATTGTCGATTGCCATATTCAAATAGCGGATGACATCATCCTGTCTGCCGGGGATGTTATACAGCACTGCCGCGGCATAGGCATAGTCCTTGAACAACAGTTTTGGGGTGTTGAGATAGGATTCCGTAGCCAAGGCCTTGTCAACCGTCTCCACGGCATCCTTTTCCCTGTCATCGGTGCGTGAATACGCATATCCCGCTATCGCAAGGAGGTCGCGCATACAATATTTGCTCATAACGGGGGACAGATGGGTAAGTATGCTGTCGAAACAAGCCGCACACTCATCGGGCTTCGCCATGCTCTGATAGGTGTTCATCATCTGCATGGCGGCATTTACCACGGTGGTGGCGAGGGTGTCAGTCTCCGACTCGTCTGACGGAATGGATGCCACGGCAAGGCAACGCTTATAGTCGGACAATGCCTCTTGATAGCGGGCACTGTCCTGATACTGTCGCGCAGAGGAGAAAAAGCGAAGACACGAATCGGTCATTGCCGTGAATCCATTGCCTTCCTCCCGACTGCCAACATTACTTTCACATCCGCAAATGCAAAAAGAAAGTATTCCACATAGCATCACATAGTATAACCGTCTCATATTTATATAACTCCTTGTTGTTTCAATTCTTCTGCAGCCTTCTCCAACGACTGGTACCATTCCTCTCCAAAGCGGCGTATAAGCGGTTCTTTCAAGAACTTATACACAGGCAACTGCAGTTCACGGCCTTTCCTCACTGCCGCCTTACATACATCCCAACGGTGATAGTTGAGACCAATGAAACCGTTTTTCAGTGCGACCTCTCGGATTGGATAGAGGGCGCAACTGATAGGCTTGCAGAACTTTATCCTCCCCTCGCGGTATGCCTTTTCCAAGGCACAATAGCAACATCCGTCGGAATGGCAGGTGAAAACGCAGTCCTTGCCTCCCACAATGCTTGTCACCAAGTCACCGTCACGGTCGGTGTATGCCACTCCCTGACGGTCGATAACACTCTGCGCCGAGACTGACAGTTCGCCCCACACTTCATCCAAGGCATCTTCTATTCCACCTATTTCGTCGAGAGTGACGGGTGCTCCGGCATCGCCTTCCACGCAACACTCACCCTTGCAGGCATCGAGGTCGCAACAGAACATCTCGGTGAAGATGTCGGTGGTAATCAATACGTTGTCAATATCTAAAATCATTTGTCATTACCATTTAATGGGTTCTTGTCCGTGCTCTGCCAAATAGGCGTTGGCACGCGAGAAATGGTGATTGCCAAACCATCCGCCACGATTGGCGGAGAGTGGCGAGGGATGCACCGACTGCAGGATGAGATGGCGCGAGGAGTCAATCAGCGGCGCCTTACTGCGTGCATAACCGCCCCAAAGGATGAACACAAGATTGTTACGGTCGGCATTGAGTGCCTTGATGGCGGCATCCGTGAACTCCTCCCACCCGCGACGCTGGTGACTGGCTGCCTGATGCGCCCTAACCGTCAATGTGGCGTTGAGCAGCAACACCCCCTGCTCTGCCCATCGAGTGAGATTGCCTGTCAGGGGAATAGGTGTGCCGAGGTCTTGTTCAATCTCCTTGAAGATATTCTGTAACGACGGGGGGAAAGGCACTCCGTCGCATACCGAGAAACTCAGTCCATGTGCCTGCCCCGGCTCGTGGTAGGGGTCCTGGCCTATGATGACCACCTTCACCTTGTCGAACGGACAGAGGTTGAAAGCATTGAAAATCAGCTTCCCCGGGGGATAGCACATTGTTGTGGCATATTCCTGACGCACGAAGTTGGTGAGGTTGATGAAATACTGTTTCTCAAACTCACTGCCTATATGCTGTTTCCAGGACTCTTCAATATTTACGTTCATTGCAATATAAATTATTTAACTCCCCAAATGTCAAGGTTGGCTTTCGCCTTCGACATATTCACTCATGAAAATATGCTCGCCGTCATACACCACGTAGGAGAATTGGGTAATCCAGTCTCCCAAGACCATCATCCTCGACTTTTTCGACAATTGGAGGTCTATCTCCACGTGTCGGTGTCCATAGATGAAGTAATCCACATTGGGGTGAGTCTTGATGTATTCTTTTGTATATAATACGAGATGCTCGCGGTTTTCACCCATAAACGGCGGTTCCTCGTTGTTGTTGCGCTTCATGCGGCTGTGTTTTGCCCATGTCATTCCGAGCCACATACTCCACCGGGGATGGATGGCAGAGAAGAGGAACTGGCACACCTTGTTATGGAAAAGGAAACGCAACATCTTGAATTTCCTGTCGGGGTCGCCCAATCCGTCACCATGGGCAAGAAGGAAAATCTTTCCGTAAATTTCGGTGGTGAGGGGTTGCTTATGAAGCGTCACGCCACACTCCTTTTCAAGATAGTCGTAAGCCCAGATGTCGTGGTTGCCGGTGAAGTAGTGTATCTCCACACCCAGGTCGGACAATTCAGATAGCTTGCCCAAAAAACGGGTATAGCCACGGGGCACCACATACTTGTATTCATACCAGAAGTCAAACATGTCGCCAAGCAGGTAGATGGCGGCAGCCTTAGTCTTAATGCTGTCGAGAAACCTTACCAGTCTGCGCTCGTGCATCCTGCTATGGTCGATGGCAAGTGAGCCCAAATGGGCATCCGAAAGGAAATATACGTTCTTCATCCCCATTCCTAATTCCTAATTCCTAATTCCTAATTCACTCAAACCCCAGCTCCACTCTCGCCTCCTCAGTCATCATGCTCTGGTCCCAAGTAGGCTCGAAAACGAGATTCACCACTGCATTCTTCACTCCTTCGAGGGAATCCACCTTCTGGCGCACGTCCTCGAGGATAAAGTCGGCGGCAGGACACGACGGGGCGGTGAATGTCATGTCGATATCCACGTCATAGTCATCCTTGACATCTATCTTATAGATAAGGCCAAGGTCGTAAATGTTTACAGGTATCTCAGGGTCATAGACTGTCTTTAGAACATCCACAATCCTCTCTTCTATCTTTGTCTTTTCTTCTGCTGTCATACCGTATCTTGTTTTTATTTGCAAAAATACGGAAAATCGGCGGAAATACCAAATATTCCGCCGACTTTTTTGTTTTTTTATCGTATGCTAAGTCTTAAACCGACGTTAAGACTGAAATTTGTAGGTTTATACTTATAATAGTTATCCACATGACTGTTGTTGTCTATATAATGCGTGACACCCGGTTCGAGGTAGATGCCGAAGTTGTCAACGATGTTGTATTCCACTCCCGCTGCTGCATTGAGCGACCATTGCATTCCGCCTTCCCGGATGTCCTGCTTCTTGTTTTCCTCTGGCACATTCACACCGTCCATAGTTGCCTTTCCACTTACGAGCTTCTGCATTTCGCCACCCGCAGTGAGATACAGTTTCAGGTTTTTCCCGGAAAACACGTTATAGCTTGCTGCAAGAGGGAGTCCCACATAATGCAACTTCTGCACCCCACTGCCACTGATTTTCCCTTCCGAGTAGTCGAAGTGGGAACGCAGATAACTGTAAGTCAATCCCGAGGACAGGCTCCAACGGTCATCTATGCAGTATTTCACGCTCATTCCCACCTTAATCGGATGGTCATGGTCAAAATTGACGGTCTTGGGATTGCTTTCCACAAGGAAATCAAGCGAGCCAGCACGGAAGTCATCCGGCACAGTGCCATAAGGCATGCTCGCCATAGGGCTGCTATAAACTCCCCTCATTCCGCGCGTCCCATCATTGGTCATGGCGTTCTGCATATACACCGCTGCCATCAGCCCTCCGCCCGTAGTGTTCCTGCGGTTTATGTCATATTGCCTCATGCGCTTGCTGGCACTGCCGCCGCTGTATTTGCTGGCATTGCCGCCGTTGCCGTTCTTGCTGGCATTGCTGCCGCCCTTTTCTGTCTCATTGCCGCCCTGGATGTGGCTTTCCTCCATCGCCGCCGTCATTGCTGTTGTCGTCGGCTTTTCTTGTATCGCCGCTGTTTTCGGTTTTTCCGGCTTTTTCGGATTGCCCGTCCGCGCTGTCTTTTCCGTCCGCGCTGTCTTTTCCGTCCGCGCTGTCTTTTCCGTCCTCTCAATAACAGCGGCCAGTTTATCCTCCCCCTGCGTTCCAAGCCACCGTTCCCCGAGATTTTGTCTCGGGGCCTCCGTGTTATCAGCCACCAAGCCCCGCTCATCATCGCCCCCCGGGAGCAGCACCTTCGCCCCTCCTATAACCAACAGCGCCACAGCCGCTGCCGCCGCTATCCTGCGCCCCCAGATGACGCTCATCGAGGGCCTTCTGTTCTTGGCAAGAGCCTTGTCAATATCAGCCCACTCCAACTCCGGGGCGGCTATCTCGTAGCCGTCCATCTTCTCCTGAAACTGTTGTGTCCACTTGTCTTTCATATCTCTTGCCTTGATTTTGTCCTGTATTCCGTTATCTGTTTTGCCAATATCGCCTTGGCGCGATGAAGCTGCGATGCCGACGTGTCTTCCTTTATCCCCAACATCCGTGATATCTCCTTATGACTCCTCCCTTCAATGACGTAAAGGTTGAAAACCATCCTGTATCCATCCGGCAGATGCCTTATCATCTCCGTCACCACTCCTGCTGGGATGTCCTCAATGTCCGGCGGAGAATCGTCAGCGGTGTCAGCTATACGGGCATCGCTGTCAACAAACAATGATGCAGTGCGCTTTTTCTGACGAAGAAAGCCGAGAGCATGGTTTACGACTATACGTGTTGCCCATGCTCTCAGCGAGCCTTTTCCATGGTATTCAAATGTGTGTATATTAGATATTATGCTTAACAAAGATTCCTGGATGACGTCCTTCACGTCATCATCGTCAGCGACGTATCTTGAACAAACGGCAGTGAGCTGTCCGCCGAAGGTGGCATAGAAGTCCCTCATCGCACGGTTGTCACCCCTGCGAATACCTTCGGCCATTGACTTCTCACTATCGTTCATCTAATTCTTTTTTTTTGAGGGAGTTAAAGGAGTTTATTATTCCTTTCGAGGTATATATTTGAATTTTGCTGATTTCTCACCTGAGTATGACTTCCATTTGAGGGTAATCTCAATTGGCTTGTCGCCTTCGTTGAAGCAGTCGTCGAGTCGGAATGCCACCATGCCGTCTGCCACCTGTCCGTTGACATCGCCATTGGCATTATGTATGAACTCCACTGTATAAGGGTCATCGACATCGGTGCGATGTATGAGTGTCACCCTATGCTTGGCATTGCTTCCCCAACGGGTGCGGAACCGGATGTTTATATATCCGTCCTCTGCCACTGTCTCCCAACTATCAACCACCTCAACCGGGTCGTCGCCATATTCCTCGGCAATGTTCTCAACCATAGGGTCCATCTTCTTTGTGAGGATAGTGTCGATGGTGAGGATATTGGCAGTGTATTCATAAGGGGTTCTACTTGAGGCCATCTCTTTCTGCAATTCATTATAGCGGATATATGCCCTCAACTCCTTGTTTTCGTATGGATGAGAGGCGATATTTTTCGCATAAATCACAGTTGAGTCATCCAACTGCATAAACCACTTCGCGCCCTCTCCCTGTGGAGCCTTCAGCGTCACCGTGGCGAGATTGAAAGCCGGATAGCAATCATCGTCGTCATCACACGACTGCAATGAAACCGCAGTCAGCATCACTGCCATAAGCAGCATTAATGTCTTTAATTTTTTCATGATATCTTGTTTTCTTTTTGTTATACTTACACCATGTAAATGCAATAACAAAAGAAACCTTGCGCCCTTTCGTCTTAAAAGAAGTTAAATCCTTCCTTCTTCGCTATATGAGTAATATCCGCCGTCGGTCACTATAACATGGTCGAGGAAAAACAGTCGCATCAGATTGCATGCTTCCTTCACCTTGGTTGTGAGCGTGTCATCGGAACCGCTTGGCCTGAGACCGCCGCTCGGATGGTTATGGCACAATGCCACGACGGTGGCGTTGCACATGAGTGCCTGTTTGATGATTATCCTCACGTCAATTGCCGTTTCGGTCAATCCGCCACGTGAGATACACATTTTCTTTATCAGTCGGAAATTCTGGTTCAGCAGCAGCACCCATCCCTCCTCAACGTCGAGATCCTGCATCACGGGGTGCATCTCGTTGTATATGGCAACTGCCGAATTCAGTCTCACCCTCTCCTCGGGTTTCTCAGCTTGTCGGCGCTTGCCTAATTCGCAGGCTGCCAATATGGTTATCGCCTTTGCAGGCCCCACTCCGTTGTATTTTGTCAAGTCGCTGATAGTGAGTTTGCCAAGCGAGTTGAGATTGTTGTTGCAGTCGCTCATCACGCGTTTCATCAGATCCACTGCGCTCTCCTTGGTAGAACCTGAGCCAATAAGGATTGCCAACAGTTCGGCATTGCTCAATGCCTCTGCTCCCAACCGCTCGAGTTTCTCCCTCGGCATGTCGGCCTCGTCCCAATCCTTTATCGACAGTTTCATTTCAGACAATATCCTGTGTTATTATGTCACTTGTAGAATGTCTTGTCGAAGGCATGAAACTCGTCATGCCCGAGTATGCACCTCTTCCACCATGCAGATATAAAACCGAAACCATAACCGCACAACTGCACGAATGCAGCACCAATGGATATGAAACCGATGGGCAGACTCTTGTTCTGTATAGCCGAATCAATGAAGATAATGAGCGAGAAGAGGAGTATCGGACTGATTGCTCCCACCACGAGATAATACCACGAATAGAAGTCGGCTGCATCGCCATACACCATCATTATCCTTCCAAAGCAAGCTATGAGGAATAGCAATATCACTCCCAAGGTGAACACCATCGGCAGAAGATGCACCAATTTCAGCGACTCCGGGTATTTCTTATATAGGTTCACGCGCGCAATACCACTATTATATACCTGACGGAAGAACTTGCGCATGTCGGTGCGACGCTTGTGCCACACCCATGCCTCGGGAAACAGACGGCAACGGCATCCTGCCTTGAATATACGGATGGAGAAATCAATGTCCTCGCCGAAGCGCATCTTGGAAAATCCGCCAAGACGCATATAGACATCGCGACGTATGCCCATATTGAACGAGCGGGGATAGAACTTGTCGAGTTTCTTCTTGCCGCCACGAATGCCGCCGGTGGTGAAGAAGCTCGTCATAGAATAGCTGATGGCTTTCTGAGTCTCGGTGAAAGAGTCGTGCGCACGGTCAGGTCCTCCAAAGGCATCGGCTGGCTCACGCTGCAACTCGTCATCCACTGCTTTTAGATAGCCCTCGGGCAGAACTACATCCGAGTCGAGCACGATAAGGTATTCACCCTTGGCGCGCTCTGCACCATAGTTGCGGCTCTGCCCCGGGCCTGAGTTTTTCTTCATGAAGTATTTGACATCGAGCTTTTCCGCATATTTGTCACAAACATCCTTGCACGGCTTCTCCGAGCCGTCCTCAACGATAACGACTTCAAAGTCCTTTAGTGTCTGACCTACAAGACTCTGCAACAATTCATCCACCTCATCAGGGCGGTTGAACACCGGAACGATAATCGAATACTTCAAAGAACCTTAATCTTTAATTCTTAAATTTTTTAATTCTTTAATTTCTTTTGCAAAAAGAATCACTCCTTCACGCGGCTGAGATAGCTTCCGTCGCGAGTATCGACCTGAATGAGGTCACCCTCGTTGATAAACAGAGGCACGCGAATTTCAACTCCAGT
>JBJEAV010000269.1:0-2116 GCA_051869395.1 Prevotella sp. | reverse complement strand
ATAATCCAATGGAATACGACAATATTAGCGAGATATTCAATTATGAGATGTTCGACCGCCAGATGAACACGTTCCTCACGATGTGGAGAGTGATGATCGACGGTTGGGACGACTATGGGCCGCAGGAACTGACGTTCGACATACTGTCGCTCTCTGCCAAGGCTTCGAGACTGTGCCTTATGGCTGACGAGGACATGGCACGACAGTTGCGCGACCTGAAGAACAGCCGCAAGGTGAGCAACATCAAATATGCCGCCATATTGGCGAAGATGATGAACGAGGACATCGTGCCGATGATGAAAAAGGCGATTGAGACAGTGCGCTCCACACATCGGCTTGAAAGTCATCGCTGGCCGGTGATGAGTGCGGGTATGACCAAACTGCTGCCTATGTTCGACAATGTGAACGAGGACAAACCGATGTTCAGCGAAATCAGTGTGGCAGTGGCGCAGGTGGAGGAATTGCTGAAGAGAAATATCACACCCACGAAATTTGCGGGCATGGTGCCGGAGGAAAAGATGTGGAACCTAATGCAGGTGTTTGTCAAGACGTCATATCTCCTGTTTCATTTCCAACGACTTGAAGACCATTGCGGAATACATCTGACCGACGAGGAGGCCGGACGCATACTCGAAGCCACACTGCAACGCTATGCCGACTCGCCCGAGGGAAACGAGGAACTCAACACCTACTTCGCCACACTCAAATATGACAACGACTGCACGGAATTGTCAATCGACCAGTTGCGCGAGGCCCGCCGACAATTACGCAACAACGTGCCGAAGCCCCTGCGCCTCATCTTCCTCAACCACTGCAACAACCTCAACACCATGGCGCAGGAGTTGATAGCACGGGGGGATACTGACTCCGAAGAAGACTTCAACGCCCTGATTTCAGCCGAGACGAAATGGCAGATAATCGAGCAGACCATTTATTCCATCGAGCATCCCGAAACCATCGTTACTCCCATACAGAACGCCGTGTTCAGAAAAGCCCTCAACGGCAGGCCAATCGACATGTTGCGGCTGAAGGAGTGCATAAGAAAGATGGCGCAGAACATCACACGCAAGAACCATTGGTTTGCCCTTTGGTGTGTTCTGCGCCATCATAACCTGATAGCCGACGAGTCGTTAGAGCACTTTGCCCAGCAGATGATGTCGCACGAGTGGTTTGGCGATGTTCCCGCCGACAAGCGTATTACTGGCGACACACTGCGCGAGTATGTGGGCTACTTCACACTTATCGACTATGCCGCATGGGACCATACCGCCTATCTGCAATACCGCAGCAACTACCACAAGACCAAGTGGGGCGACAAACTCTGCAACACCATGCTGCGAAAGTGCATCGAGATGGAGCAGCTCTACGACCGGGGATTGACGAAAACCGACTCTATCTGATAGCGGTCGAACCCCACTGACACGTCGGCTCCGTGGCGGCGGAACTTCTCAAGAAGTATCGCCTGCTGCTGCGGATCAAGACCGTATCTTCCCTTCTTATATCTGTAATAGGTGGATTCGCTGCCGAAACCGGCTCCCGTCCAGAAATACGTGGCCTTGCTTACCGGCATTGAGTCGTACAGCTTCTTGAAGCCATAAGCCATCCTTACCTTGCGCTCCACGAGCCAGTGCTCGCATCCGTTGTCGTCGGGACGAACTCGCTCGGTGTTAATTGTTGAATACTCATCCTTCTCGGCTCTTGCCTTGAGGAAATTTGCATAGCGGACACATTCGCCGCTCTTCTTACATGCCTTCATAGGGCATACTGTTGATAATTCCATAATGACTCTATATTTAATGATAAAACAATACGTATTGTTGCCTGCTCCTTAACGTGCTCGCAGGCTCTGTCACCCCGATGACAGTCGGCTGCCATCGGTTTGACAGACAACCGCCACAGGCTTGAAGGAGCTTGCACAGTCGTTAGCGTCTGTCGGCGAAGTCGAGAGCGTATAGCCATCAATCCTATAGCGTGGAAGGGAAAAGCCTTTAACCCTTCACCCTTCATAATTTGTCTATAAGTGGCAGATATTCAGGGAGTAAGGAATATGAAGGGTTGATTTAACCCTTCATAACCCTTCATACACCCTTCATAACTCAGGCACTGAGAGCAACCA
>JBJEAV010000268.1:7139-9880 GCA_051869395.1 Prevotella sp. | reverse complement strand
TCAAGGACGAAGGTGTCACTCCAAAGATGAGCCATCCGCCTTCGGTGTTCAGAAAGGCACAAGCCGAATGCATGCCGTCTTTCAGCTCGCCCGTTGTCTTTTTCAACTCCAACTGGCGGTGCTCGTCATTTTTTATCAATATCTCTAATTCCTCGTATGTCATAAATTTGAATATCTCAATATCGTCGGCAAAATTAAATAAAAAAATCTGTTTTTCCAACGATATATCAAAAAACTCTCAATTTATTTTGCCGAATATGTTGAAAACATAACAATTTACCTTTTAATCATTCTCCTTACCATACTTCTTGCTCCCTCTGTGGATATGTAGAGGATTGCGACGTATATGGCGGAGAAAAGTGACGTTGATATCAGACAGTAGGTTGCCCAGGGCAGGAAACCTTGATACGGATTGATGGGGAGGAGGCGAGCTATCATCGCGGACACGGCGAAAGCTATGGCAAAGCATAGGAGCATGAGCGTAACGTTTTTCCAATAATGCCAGATGGACCGATGGAAACTGGTGCGGTAGAGAAACAGGGGTTTCCATATCACGATGATGGGGATGAGGCTGGCTATCTTTCCAATCAGCAAGCCGGGGAGTCCCCACAGATAACAGGTGATGAGTGTAACGGAAATGTTTATTGCTCCTTCCACCCATGCCGACCAAGTGTCGTGGTAGTTGCCATAGGCGACGTTAAACGTATCGACAGCTCCACGAGAGAGCATGATGAACGCATTCACCACTAACAAGGTGAGGATGGTGTGGCTGAGCAGGTATTCTTGCCCTAACCATACAAATATGAATGGCTGGATGCCATGATACACTGAAAACACCACAATGCCCGCAATGACATAATACGTGAACATCATTTCTCCGAATACATGGCAGATTTTTTCCTTATCGCCCTCAGCAATAAGATTGCCCACGCCAGCCACAATACCTCCCATCATAATGGTGAAGAGTATGGTGATTCGACCGATGACCATAGTGTAGTTTCCGTAATAGGCTACCATCTTTAGCGACACAAAGGCAAATATCAGTATCTGGTCGCACTGCTGCAAGAGAAAATCCTTCATCTTGTGTACGAACACCTGCTTGGTCTTCTGCACAATTTCCGGATACTGGCTGCGCACCTGTTTGCCTGTTTTGGCATTTGCCGATAGCCAAGGATAGGTCTGCCGTATCTTCCAGTTGAGGATGATGGCATGGATAAAGCAAAATATCAGCTCAATCGACACCCACAGGTAGAGGTTGCTCGTGTAATAGACCAATGCCATCTGTACTAAGGTCTTGATTATTGTGGCTGTATGTAAACATGCCGTGACCACATAGAGGCGTTGGTCGGCATAGAGCATTATTGAGCGGTAGTTGATGAAATAGCCGATGAGTGAGGAAGTGAGAAATGCATAGAAGGCGAAATATATGATGCCCAGTTCGAAGACGGTGTGTGTGAAAATCAAAGGGAAGAAAACACTGACTAATATTCCTGTTGACAGCACAAAACCGCCGATATAGCGGTAGAGGCAGCCGAAGACGGACACTATCCGGCATATCTCTTCTTTGTTGCCCTTGGCGATAGGCTGATAGAGGGCATAACTCACCGATGCACCCACCCCCAGTTCTGCAAGATTCAGAAAGCCCAGTATGTTTTGGAGTGTTCCCGTCAAGCCGATGAAATCGGCGCCAAGACAGTTGAGGAACAACTTTCGGGAGAAGAACAACAGCAGGAGTGACAGCAGGTAGAACACGAGGTTCACCTTGGCATTCAGCAGTGACTTATGGGTTCTTGATTCTTTTGTCATTGTTAAGTGACGTGAGACACGTCGCCTCCTATTCGTAAGCTACTGTGGTGTCTGATTTTGCTGAGGTGTGCCAGTGCCAGTAGCTCAGGTTGGTCATGTCCATGGCCCAAGGCGAGAACAGGTTGTATGCGGTGTTGATATCCACTCCTTCCTTAGGCCAGTGCCAACTGCCGGCAACGAGTATTGCCTGAGGAATCACGCCCGGTTCGTGGGGGAGTGTCAGAAGGTCGCCGCAGTTATCGCATGTACCTCGGCGCACTTCAATATAAAAACGCTTGGCATCATCGGCAATGGTGTAACTCTTTGGCCATGCAACATTGCCAAGCTCCAGAAATGGTACAGTGGCAAAGGATGTCATAGTGTTGACCTTTGTCATATCCTTTTGGCGGAAAAGTTCATGAATCTCGCCAAGATTTTGATCGCCGTCAGGACCGTCGTAGTGCAGATACATCTTTGCAGTAGAACCTGCTGCCATCAGTGAGATGCTGCATGTCTCGTTCTCATAATCGGGTGCTATACGTATCACGGCATCGTTGAAGTCGAAGTCGGCATCACGCCACACGTCCTCGTAGGCTATAGTCCAAACCAGATTCTCGGTAGTGGGTGCTATGATGTCAATGTCAGGTATGGAGATTATCGGCATCTCTGTTTCCATGTCAGCATACAGTCCGAAGAGCACATCATTGCAGTCGAAGTCGCCAGACGATGGTGAATCCTCCATTCCCATAATGGTGTAGCCTTGGTCTTGGATAATCACGCTTCGGTGTTTGCCGTCGGTGTTAAGCACCTTGGCAGACCAGTTGGTTTCATACATCGGATTGGGCAATCTGCCTGATGGCAATCCGCGTTTTACGTCTCGCTCACGCTGGGCACTGTTTTGCTGTCCTTCCATCTTTAGATAAAAGCCTATGCGGTCGCCGGCTTTTACGTCTATG
>JBJEAV010000268.1:0-7039 GCA_051869395.1 Prevotella sp. | reverse complement strand
CTGTCCTTCCATCTTTAGATAAAAGCCTATGCGGTCGCCGGCTTTTACGTCTATGTGCCATGTCAGTCCTCGTGCCTTTGTGATGCGGTCGCCGTATTTGTCCATCACATGCTGTATGTTATATATATCATCACCAAGTCTTTCTGTCTTTGTTGTAAACGGTGCCGTATATCCGTCACGATAGTCGAAATTGGAGTCATACCAAGTATCCACTCCGTCAAGCTGGTATTGCAGTTTTGCTTTGCCGTTGATATAGTCGTATGAATGTGTATCAACCAAATCCACCATCTCAAAGTCTCTGTATGTTCCAGGTGAATGGCGGTAATAGCCAAGTATGCGGGCATTGTACTGGCCAGTAAAACCATAATACATTGTTATACAAAAAGGGCCTTGTGAAATTAACTCATAGTTGCCGTTTAGTCCAAGTTTCTCGATATCCATACCTTCTTTCGTGTATTGGGTGACAATCCCGATGCCTTCCGGATTTATCTCCGTATATCCACAGTTTTTTATAATATCAGTGCCATTTAGCGACTGTCCTGCCCGTGTGATTGGATAAATGGCGCGCTCAGCTGCCCTGCTTGCCTCCAATTTCGGAACATCCATGTCAACCGTTTGCTCCGGATTGCCAGTCAGGATAACTTCCTGAGTTACTATGTTCTTTTCTTCCTTTGCCAATAGTATTATCCTCATCTCGTGGGTTTGAGGCACTGTCATATAAACGGTGCTGTCATTGGTCACATATTTGCGGTCAAAGAGTATGCCGTTCTCTTCGCCCACGAAATAGGCATATATGTCGGTCGGAGACTGCGTCTTGACATTTACTTTCAGCTTTACGGCGGTTTGCCACCATTGCATAGTGCTGTACTCTCCGCCAATTAGCTCCTCGAATGAACTGCGTGTGCGTTCCACTGTCGTCAGTTCCTTCTCGTCACTGCATCCTGCAAGGGCTAATGTGCCCAAAATTATTGCTATACAACCTTTTATATTCATAACATTACTTTTCCGTTATTACTATTTTATTGCCTTCCTTACGCCATTGTGCCTTGCCCTCCATTGCCAAGATGACATCAGCCACTTCTTTGGCTTCCTTTGTGTCGCCTGCTTTCTGAAGATAGTTTTTGGCATCTGTCAGCCTGTGCATCTTCACGCATCCGCAAGCCGCATTGAGGTTCGCCGTCTTGTCCTCAGGATACTGTCGGGCTGCTATCAGCAGGGCGTCAAGCCAGCCGTCGCTGCTTTCCTCGTAACTCTGCGCCACGAGATACATCTCCTCGGTGCTCAGTGCCTCGGGATGGGTGTAGATAAGGCGGCGGGACTCTTTCACGGGATAGCGTCTCACTACATATTCTATTATATAGTCGGTGTGGCGCAGTCCGGGATATACGTGTTGCAGAAGCCAGTTGTAGGGTCTTCCGCCATCCACTTTCTTGAGCATTGCCTCCTTTTCGTCGGGATCCATGTCGAGGTCAATCACGTCGAGCAGTTCCTTGCGGCTGTCTATCACGTATTGCGGCATCACCGGTGTCTCCACGATGCCTTCGCGTTCGTACCAAACATTTCCCTTCACCCGTCGGCTCTCGCCATTTGTCTCTATAAACGTGCGGAGGTTGTCCCAGTCCTCGGGGGTGTAGTGTGTCTGCACTATGGATTCGGAGATGCCAAACTTCCGGCATACGTGTGACTTCAGCGCCTGAGTGCGGCCTTTGGCAAGGCGGGTGTTGTTGGAGTAGGGGCTTTCGGGAGAGGCATAGCCGTGAAGCACAACACGTTGCACCTTGAACGACTTGTCAAACAGGGCGTTCTCGATGGTCTTGTTCAAACGCTGCAGCTCTTCGGGATTGCGGCGATAACGTGGATATATAACTGTCTCGTTGACGGGGAAATCAAGAAACGCACGCCCTTGGATGGTGCGGATCTTGGTGTCCTCGGGGTCCGGCAGCTTTAATGGCAGCGTGGGCACTGTGCGCAGACGGGTGTCATATACAATGGGCGCAACGGGTGTCGGAGGCAATTCCTTCCTACCCAAAAGGGCTATGGTTACACCTATTTTTATATTTGTGCGCATATCAAGAGGCGAACCTGTCTTCACGCCGTTGAAGTGGTCATTGAATATGGTATGGCTCAGTTCCATACCCAACTTAAGCCTGTCGCTTAACTTATAGGTGACGTCAAGACCTGCCCTTGCGGCGGGCACGACCCTGCTCTTGGTGGAGTATGCCACGGAATAGGACAAGGGCGTTTGCATGGGAAACCCGAAGGTATATTCAAAGCCTATGCCCGCAAATGCCTTAACATTCAGCGCCTTGCCCCTGTGTCCTGAAGTACGCAAGGCGTCGGTGATGTCAAAGGTGGCGTCGCCAAACAGTCCCAAACTGCTCCATCCCCAAGTGTCGGGCGACTCGCACTCCTGCACGTTGCGGCTCTTGTTGTAGTTGTATCTCAATGCTGCGCGCCATCCCCACAAGGCGTTGAACTCCTCGCCGACACCAATGAAAAGTCCGCCTGACCATGGGTAGGACGAGAACTCCGACAAGGGGAGATTCTCGTTGGCTGACTTGTTGATGCCGCCATAAATCTGGAGGTATAGGCTGTCCCTGCCTTTTGTATTGTTGGAAGCCTTGACATAGCCGGCATTAGCGGGACGGCTGTAGGCAAGCAAGGCAACACAGAGGCAGCAGCAAATATATAAAAAATGTCGTTTCATAATTTAGTATTTGTAATTGTAGTAATATCCGTATTTATATCCGTATCCGTAATGTCCTGCCGGTTTCACGGCATTGAGCACGATAGACAGGTTCTTGTATTTCCCGCTCTCCACATGCGAGTCGAGCAATGCCACCTGACGGCATTGGAACATGCCCGCCCTCACGATGTAGAGCGTGCGGTCTGCTTGATGTCCAAGGATTGAGGCATCCGCCAACGTCTCGGTCATCGGACAGTCGATGATGATAAAATCATAAAGTGGGCGCATTGCCTCTATCAACTGCTGCATACGTGGGCTTGACAGCAACTCAGTCGGGTTGGGTGGCGTGGTGCCCACGGGAAGTATGCTTAGCGACGGATAGTCGCCATGGCTATAGATGACTTGGTCAATGGATTCAACCTTCTCGCCAAGGTAGTCCGCCAGTCCCATCTGCATGTTGCCGAAAGTGCGGGTGGCTGTGGCGCGGCGAAGGTCGCCGTCGATGAACAACACCCTCCTGTGCTTGATGGCGAGGGTGAGGGCAAGGTTCATGCTTATGAACGTCTTGCCGGAACCGGGGAACATCGAGGTGACAAGATAAACGTTCTTATGCTGACGAGTGTCGGACATGAACTCAAGGTTGGAGCGGAGGATGCGGAACGCCTCGTTTATGGCATTCTGATTGTCGTGTTGTACAACCAATGGAGTCGGTTCGTATATCCTCTTCTTCCTGCTCTCAACCAATTCACGAAGTCTCTTGCGTTTCTTCTCTTCTCCATAATACGGAATCTCACCCACAATGGGTATCTGAGTCCTGCTTTCAATATCCATCTTGCCGCGCACCGAGGTGTTGAGGCTCTCCTTGACAAACAGTACTACCGCCGGCAAGAGCAGTCCTATGAGCAGTGCTGCCAACATGATGCTTTTCTTGTTGGGGAACGTGGGGAATGAACTGCCATGTGGCATGTCTATTATCTGTGTCGGCACAGGTGTGTAGGTCATGCTTATCTCGTTTTCCTCCTTCTTCTGAAGCAGGTAGAGATAGAGGCTCTCCTTCACCTTCTGGTCGCGCTCCACTGCCAACAGACGCTTTGCCTGGTCGGGACTCGCCACCACCTTCTCCTTCACGTCGGCATTAAATCCCTCCATAGTGCCTATCTGTATCTGCAATGTCTTGAGATAGTTGCTCACTGAGGCTATGATATTCTGGCGTATCTCGTCGAGCCGCTCTTCCTGGCGTATGATTATCGGGTTTTGGGTGGATGTGCCTTCGAGGCTGTTCTTGAGTTTCAGCAGCAGGGCATTGTATTGGGCAATCTGCTCGCCCGCCTCGCCGCTTGCCAATCCTGTATGTGAGGGCAACAGCTTGTAGCGCGACTTTGAGTCCTTAAGCATGTCGAGGATATACTGTGCCATGTGCATCTGGTTGCTCAGCTTCAGTATTTCCGCTTCCGACTCGGTCTGTTGCTGCAGGTAGAGGTCGCTCACCTGTTCGAGGTTGGTTATCTGGTGGCGCGCCTTGAATGTAGAGATGCTGTCATCCACGTGGCTCAGTTCCTTGTCTATCAGTTGCAGGCGGTCGTCGATGAAACTGGCGGTATTGTCCGCCATCTGTCTTTTCTCTTCGAGCCATCGTTCGTTATATACTTTGATGACAGTGTTGAGCACTTTCTCTGCTCTCTCCGGCGACACGTCCTGGTATTTCAGGTTGATGATGGTTGACTGCTCGTCGTCGAGGCTCACGCTGAGTGCTTTCTGCAGTGACTGTGCCACCCGCTTTGCCTCGTCCTTTTCCGTTATGCTGTCAAGGCGGCAGACCACATCCGTCAGCAGGGCCAACGACTTGTATTGCCTCAGCACGTTGGGCACGTTGGTCTGCTGCTGCACAAGGGCCATGTTGTTGAAGTCGTTGCCGCTCGCCGACTGTGCCACTGTTCCGCGGCTTGTCTCCAACTTCACCATCACCGCTGCCTCGCGGGTATATACCTCAGGGGTGGTGGAGAGATAATAGGTTGCTATCAAAAGCGCAACTGCCACCGAGGCGGCAAACCATCTGTAATGGCTGCGGCATAAAACCCAGAAGTCCTGGATTGACATGAAGTCTTCTATCTGTATCTTTGATGAGGTTTCGCTCATTATGTTTTTCTATTTGAATATTGCTATTAATGATGCAAGCAACGATGCTATCGAGAGCCATATATATGGGCTGTGGAACGTATTGCCCATGTCTGTTGATTCGCGTTTTTTCTTGTTGTTGGGCACCACATATACCACGTCGTTTTGCTGGAGGTAGTATGCCGGAGAGAGCAGTGCCTGCTGCATATTTGTCATATCTATATAATACACCTCGTTCACTCCGTCATTGTTGCGGTTAACCATTACTGCGCGCCGGTTGCCGTTGATGTTCATGTCGCCGGCGCGCGACAGGGCGTCAACTATGGTGAAGTGGTCTTTGGTGATGGGCACATTGCCAGGTTTGCCTACTTCTCCAAGTACGTTCACGCTCAGGTTCACATACTCCACGGTGACTATAGGTTCGCTAACTAATTCGCGCTCCACTAGTCGCCCCTTGATATAGGACGCCACCTCGCTTCGAGTCATGCCTTCCACTCTGACCTTGCCAAGCAGTGGGAAATCTATCGTGCCCTGCTCATCCACTGTGTAGGCGAGCAACATGCCATTGCCGCCCGAACTTCCGCCGGCGGTGGTCTCAGGCTTGACATCCGCTCCAAGCGAGCTGTTGCCGTTTGTCTTGGCTGTGAGCGTGAACTGCTGTTCGAGCAACGGGTTGCTGCTGTTCACTATGATATTGATTTTATCCTCAGGACGAAGTCGGAACTTCTGCTCCATCTGCAGTGCCATGCCGTTGAGTGCGGCGGCATCCTGGAAATAGGCAATGTCCTTTGGCGTGGAGCAGGAATACAACAATGCCGTCAACAGGCAGAGCATTCCGCGTCTGAAGAGTTTTCTTATTCTTTCCTTTATCATTATATTTTTCTTATTAACTCAAGTTTCTGAAGTAAATAACTGTGCGGATGCCTCTGGGAGGCTGCGCATCGAAAAACCACAAATAATTGCATGCGGGCATTCTCATATACAGACAGATATGTTACTTCCGAAACTTGAGTTATTAATTTCATTTATTGTTAACCGGCCTTATAAAAGCTGTGGGAATGTATGCCGTGGCTATGAGGCACAGTCCCTCGATTTCCACTACAACTCGCTGCTCGCTTGCCACCCGCGCCACTTTGCCTTCAACGCCCTTGAAGTCTCCATCCACTACTCGCACAATCTCACCGCTCTTGTATCTGCATGGTCTGTCGCCCACAACGATGGTGTGCTCGTTGTCGATACTTGTGACGAGGATGAAGTTCATCATTCTTTTGTATTCTATGGTGAGTGGAGGGTTCTTGCCGTATTCGTCGGTCTTGAAGTGGTCGTAGTAATAGCTTATATATTCGTTTATCTTGGCATCTTTCATCAGGGTCTCCATAATCTCTTCAGTGGTATATACGAAGATTAGGTTGGGCAGAAGGGGTTCCAATATTCGCCGCTTCTTTCCATTGACAAGTTTCATCACGTGGTGTTGGGGATAATGGTATTCCACGGATTTGCTGTCAAATATCTCTGCGGCTTTCTGCGCCCTGCCGTAGGACGCTCGCAGTACATACCATTTCTTGTTTGGGTCTTGAGCGTACCTTACCGACACCCCATCACCTGCAATGTTGGCTTTGAGGGGGGCGGCGGAGGTAAGTCCAGCGCTTGGAGATTCTGTCCCGTCTCGTCGGGCGTTCACATCAGACAATGTGCCCATAAAAGGATATTTTAGACTATGAAACAGGGCGTTTGTGCTGTTTCAATAGTCTTGTTATATCAAAGTAATCTCGCCATACTATTTATAATAAGCGGGCAAGATGTAATAGTCGGGTGCAAAAGTACAAAGAAAATATTAAAAACCTTTGTCAAATTAGAAAAGATTTCAATACCCCCCCCAATTTAACTTTGTTTAACTGGAGTTACGTTTAGACAACTATTCTGCTGGTATAATTTTGACCTGTACGGTTGGTGATGCGAAGCCTCTGGGAGCGTGGGCGTCCCGCCCGCGGCTTGTCGAGAAAGCATATTTTTCTTCTGCTATTATTTTGATTACTCTCTACGCAGGCCGCGGGCGAGACGCCTGCGCTCCCAGAGGCGTCCGCATCATAACGCGGGTGAAATAAAACCCAGGGTGTCGCTACGCTCTACCCTGGGCTATGTTCTTTTGGGCTTTCAGCCCGTCTATCTACTGTTGAGAGGGACCGCCTCAATTCTTCTTCACCTTGACAATCTTCGTAGGTTCCTGCTCTTTATTTC
>JBJEAV010000267.1:32437-40059 GCA_051869395.1 Prevotella sp. | reverse complement strand
GAGCATTTGGTTGTACTCTGCCTCGTTGAAAGGTCGCCATACTTTCAGCTTTGCACTGATACGAAGCCTCTTGAACTCTGTAACCGCATTTTCGTTAATGCCCTTGTTTACGAGTTCTTTTGCGAGTCCTTCCACGAACAATCTCTGCATCTTGCTGATAAAGTTCTGCCATTCAATGATGCCTTGCTCCGCACCCTCAATGTCGAGCGACTGAGTGAGCATAATAGCCAAAGCGGATATGTCACCACTTGACTTGACATCTTTCGGAAGCAAGAACGTAGTGGAAGAACCAATCTGTATCTGCTCCCATAGCGACTGCATCGTGTCGAGCATACCTTGTGGTGAAGGTGGTGTCAAGAACTCTGCCTTGCCGTTTCCGTCCATAGACTTGTCGTTAAGCACGACTGAGCCAGCCAATTTCTTCGCAGTGTCCTTGAACGCACCACGGATATAGAGAATACCCCATCCGTGACGTTTCTGTATCACCATAAAGACGTTGTAGATAACCTCGAACACCTCTATCATCGACTGCACGTTGTTCCAAGCGACATCGCCTCGTTTTGTTACAAGAGGTATCTCTGAAAAGCCGTGACGTATCTTTGTTATCTCCCAACCATTCTGACCTTGGCGCATCTGATAGATGTAAGTGTCATCATAGCAGTCGATGCACTCTTGGTTATTCTCGTCTGCATAATAGACGCACTCCAGCAGTCTTTCGCCATTGTCATCATTGTGGGATATAATCGTATATCCGTCCTCATAGCAAAGCAAACGACACTTTATCTCACCCTTCCTGTTGTGGTAGAATAGCAAGCCTACATCGCCTTGGGTCTTTTGCGTGAAGATGGCTTTTGTGCGCCAGCCGTCCATATTCCTGTCCTCCCAATACTCCTTTATCGTATCGAAGTTCGCCTTGTCCGTATCGGTCGGATTAGAGCCACGCATTGTGAATATGGTCTTGTTTCCCGACAAACACAAAGTCTGCTTTTCGGATATACGAAGCTGAATTGGAAGTCCAAGACTTGTGAACTTTATTTCCTCATACGTTCCCTCGGCTATCTTGACACAAATAGAAGGAATGTTCTTGTCAAAGATTACATCGTGGGTCATCGGGTCAAGTTCCTTGGCAAATCTTGCTTGCGAGATAACGTTCTTACGGCTACGAGGCAGTGTCGCCCTCACCTTATAATTAGTGGGGATTTCACCAAGTGCCTCTGTCTCATCGTTTATTCCCGATGTGCCGCCACGCAAAAACGGCTTCTTCAACAAAAGCTCGTCCAAGTTGTTCAACAGATATTCTACCGTTTTCATTATCTATTCTTTATTGAGTTATGGAAATAAAATGGGGCAGGCGGTTTGTTTCCGTCCGCCCCAAGTGACGTTATCCTGGAACACAATCCTTATGCACCGGCTACGGGAAGAGTGTAATCAGACTCAATATAGAATGGAGTTGGCTTACCAGACTCCACCTCGATAGAGCGACCAGTACCAGCCAAAGAGAAACCTGCCATCGAAGTTGACAATGACTCGAGAATCATCTTTGTATTGAGCTGAACCTTTGGCATCACGAATGCCACGAGTTTCTGAGTACCGTCAGAGCCAACGCCTCCGTCAAGAGCCACGGCAATCTTGGCGAAACGCTCCGTGTAGGAAGCCGGGGCAAATATTTTCTTGCCGTCAGTAGAAGCCTTGAAGCCGCACATATTAACGAGAAGGTCTTTCTGAACGTCCTCAATGGTAGCTGAGACATTCCATTTACCGAGGCGAACAATCTCCTTAATTGGCTCGTCACCGACCTCGTTGTCGATGGTTGTTGTGTCGTTATCGTCCTGTTGCATTGATACGGTATCTTTAAGCACATGCTCAAAGATGTAGCTGTCACCCTCAGTTCCGTCAGAACTAAGCAAAGTTGCCACAAGATACTTAACGTTTGTGATAAGCAATGCAGAAGCACCAGTCTTTGTTACCTTTGTCATAATGTTATCCTTTCTTTATTTAATTTTATTTATCTATTGCTAATACGGTCAAATTCACGACATTAAAGTGTTGGTTGCGTGTTGAGTCATAATCTGAGTCAGACCAATTCACGGAAGGCTTATAATGCTCGTCACTGCTATCAGCCACTGCCTCGAGCAGTTTTTGTTCCATCGCATCTATCACCTTCACGTTCTTGGTTTGCAAGTCGCCTTGTCCCTTGGCATACAGATATACGTTGACGGAGAATTTGCGGTATGCGTTCAAGTTTTCTCCTTTTCCGACATCTACCAACACCATATTCGCCCAAGTCGATTTTATGGTTACGGGCAGTGTGGAAACAAAGATATTGTCAGATATGCCCACACCCTTGACAAGGCGATAGACGAAATCCTCAACCCTTGACACTCTGCCGTATGTTGTACTTTCTGCCATAGGACTTTTCTTTTGTTTGTTACTTGACTAACTGACTTCTGAATATGTTGCTCACCGATGAACCTTTCACACCATTTGACAACTCATTTAACTTGTTGTATGACATCGAAATGACCTTGTATTTCTGATGTTGGCCACTTGACGCATTTTCAAGTACCTCTGCGTATGGCATTGCAGCCACGACAACCAAGTCAATGCCTTTGCCTGACTTGTACTCGCTCATAAGGAAATTCTCTATCTGCTCACGTCCCGATATTTCCTGACCGTACCATTTCTTTGTTTTGGTTGCGGTCTCAGAACTGCTCAGAAAGCCTTTCCTTTGCAGCTTGCCGTTGAGATAGACACCGAATCCGTAACTGTCATACAGGTTATGCGTGCGGTGCGTATATGTGCGCTCTTGCTCACATTCTGCCAATATCCTTTTACCCTCTTTTTCGAGTGTGTCAAGAAGTCTTGTTATCATAACACCGTATGCCATATCTCTTTGCCATTAAATCTCAGAGCACTTGATGTATGCGTGAACACCACCCATCTGTGACACTCCGATACTGACAACTGTGCCAACGACATTGACACCTTTCATATCTGCTCGGAATGATACACCACGATTGATGTTCAACTCGCCATTCTTGAAGTCAAACGGAAAATAGACATCGTATGAAGCGGTTATCGCTCCTGCGGCAAAGGCTCTGCTCGTTTCAGTAATGTCGCATACCGTATCGAGCAAAATATCCTCAGTCGTTGTTTCCTCATCGTCAAACAAACCGCCACCACCCGTTGAAACACCTTCGATATAGAAAGTGCCGTTGAACGGATAAGGGTTCTTGTTTCTATGTCTTTCGATGTACGATGCCATATTCCTTTATTCAGATTTACTTTGGTCTTGTTTCTTGTCGTATTACTCCATCCATTCAAGGTTTGCACCCTCGTTTTCAAGAGCCTCGAGTTTTTCGTCCAAACCATACTCCTTGTAGAGCCTTTTAAGTTCGGTCTTGATAGCCTCGATATTCTTTGCAGTCGTGGTCTGCGAGCCTGTCTGCTCTTGCCATTCGCCGTGCTTGCTTGTTTGGCTTGCAGTCTGATAAGGATTAAGGACAAGTGTTTCAAGCAAGGCTATCTTACACATATCCGTTTGCTCCCTTGTCAGCTCGGAGTAATCCATAACCTCAATCACACCGCAGTCATACGCCACACGCTTCAACACGGAAATGTCGAAAACGTATGGTGTAAGACCTGCGAGGTGGTCGATTATATTAAAGGTGTTGTCTGCCATAAACCTAACCTTCTAAGAGTCACTTTAACCGTTGGTCTGTGAAATGTCAACAATAACGTGCTTGGTGAACTCGACAAGTGCAGGCACACAAGAGAAGAGCACCTGAGTATGCCACTCGTTGTACATACCGCTTGGAACGGTGGTGTTCACGATGGTTGCGAGTCCATTGGCAAACGGAGCGAAGTTGCGCTGAACGGAGTTGTTCAGATAAGCAGCGTAGGTCTCGTCGAGAATCTGCTTGCGCATAAAGCGGACTGCATCGCCAGTAGGACGAAGAACAACGTAGTTGTCTGCCCAACCATTGATAGCCTTCATTTCGCCCGTAGCCTTGTCCTTGTCGTACTCCTTCTCCTCAACAAGCACGATGGGAGAGAGTCCATAAGCGGTACGGACATTCTGCCAAGCGTTGTTGAATACATCGGTGTTGATGTTGTTGAAGGTTACGGCGATAAGGTCGTTCAAAGCACGGAACTCGTTCACCTTCTCCAATACCTCCTTGTTCTTGATGAAGCAAGTGAGGAAGAAGTTCTTTGTCATCTGCCACTGCAAACCGCCGTCGTAGCCCCACTTAGAACGGAACTCACCCTCAATGCGCTGCATATCGGTTATGATAGTTGCGTTGGGGTCAGTCCAAGCGGTCGCACCTGCCTTGACAAAGTTTTCCTCGGGAATGAGTGCCTTATGAACGGGAGCGAAGATGCCTTGACCGTGCTTATAGACAATCTTACCAGTTGTCATCAGCTGGGCGGTCATCCAGTTCATAGTGAAGTTCATAGACTGACGCAAGCCTTGCACTTGCGGAATCCACTGCTCCTTGATAATGGTAGCGTCAGTACCCATCTGAGCGAACAAGTCCTCACGCTGCTTGCGCTCCATAGCCTTCTCCACAATCTTCGGAGTTGTGAAGTCGGGAATGGTGGCTGCATAGCTGTTGATGGTAGCACCATCAAGAGGCTCGGCATCAGAAAGGGGCGCACGGAGGCTTGCCATAGGAGTAGCGTTGAGACTGCGCTCGTTTACGGTAAAGGTTGCCATACCGTGAGCATCAGCAGGGGTAAACGATGGGTCAATGCTACCTTGGGTAAGATACCACGACTCGTTGATACCCATCAGCTTCTCGTTGTTCACAACAGTAGTCAGCACCTTGCGGTCGAAAGCCGTGTTGCCGAACAAGCGAGCGTAGTTTGATACGTTAAAATCAACTTTTGCCATGTTGTTATCCTTTCAATCTTTTTGTTAATACTCTTGTTGAAAATCTCTTTTTAGAGGCGAATAAGCTCTGCGTAGCCGCTCTTGAACTTGTCTGCCTTCTTGATGGAGTCAGGAAGAGGCTGCATACGGTTGATGTAAGCAAGCTCAACACCACGCATCATATTGGGAGTAAGCATATAGCGTGCGCCGTCAAAGTCCTCGTCACCAGTTGCAGGAATGAATGGGCAATCATAGTCAACCTCAACATAGCAGTTGGGGTTAGTAACCATAGCCTTAACATCTGCGCCTACCTTAGCTGCCTCTACAAGAACATCGCCCTTGTTGAGCGAGCCAAGCGTATCGGAAAGTGTAACCTTCCAACCGTCCTGCTTACCCTTTGAGTCAAAGGTCTTTCCCACTGCGGTAACGGCTACCGCCTTGCCAGTTCCGTCAAGTGTCTCGGGGGCAACCATAAGAATGTCGCCAACGAAAGGAATGTGACGGAAAACCTCTCCTTGCTCGCAAGCACCGCTTGAAATCTTCACCTCTGCGGTAGAAGTTGTAGCTGCCACCTCATAGGATTTCAGCAACTTGCACTTGCCATCGAGAGTATGCTCGATAAGGTCGCCTGCGTAAATCTTGCCGTGACCCTTGAAAGGATTGACAAGAATACCTCCATAGACGGGGTACTGGGGAGCAGGACGTGGACCTTGCGGCAAATAGAACACATGACGCTGACCACCAAGCTCTGCACTCGACTGCGCCAAAACAGTACCAGCGAATGTGCCAGTACTCATTCTTCCATTTTGAATAATCTCTGCCATTGTCGTTAAAAATTTAAGTTATCCTGAATACATTATTATATTTACTCGCCCGTGAGGTAAGACAAATCTACGTCACCACCCTTGCCGCCTGCGCCGCTTGGAGTAAATGCGTTTGTCTGCGAGTTTACCTTGTTGAACAGCTTTAAGGCATCATTCTTTTCCTCGTCGATGTCGGTATCTTCCGTAATCGTGAGTTTTTTCAGATAGCCGTCAAGCCATTCGGTATCGTCAACACCCTCCTTCTTCAAGGCAGCTTTCAAGTCCTTGCGGATTTTGGCGACCTTTTCCTCGGTGTCCCTCTTTGACTGAGCCTTTTTCAAGTCCTCAATCTCTTTGAGCAACTTGTCGAGTTTGGAGTCGTTGCGATTTTTCTTGCCCTTGCGACGTTTGCCTCCGTTGTCGTCGTCATCATCATCATCGTCGTCGTCATCGTCGTCATCGGGGTCTGGTTCGGGGTGCTTTTTCTTCCAGTCCTTAACAAAGTCTGCCTTGTCCTTGTTGAGGTTTCCTTCAATCTCTTGAAAGTCCTCCAAGTAGTCAGCAACGGCATCGTCAAGTTCCGTTTCGTCATCATCCCTCTTTTCAAGTCTTGCATAGATTTTTTCAACAAGTTTCTTGAAAGTTCTCTCGCTCTGCTGCATCGGCTTTTTGCCGTTGTTTGTCAGCTTGTTTTTCAGTTTTTCTGAAAATTCTTCTTTTGTAAATTTCATAGTTTTGCGCTTTAAATTAATGATTTACGGGACAAAGTTATTTATAAAATGTATAAATAGCAATATTAATTTCAAAATTATTGGATACGTATCCAATAAAGTTTATTTTTATATTGTATAAATAGTGATTTATGAGTAATTTTGCGGCATGAACGTGGATTTGAGTAACATAGAAGGCAAGATAATAATGCCCCAAGAAGGTTTTCAAGAGGCATTTGTTTCCTCAAGTGCAGATGTCATTTGGGGAGGCGGAAATCTTGGTGGAGGCAAATCGATA
This sequence comes from Prevotella sp., assembly GCA_051869395.1. Taxonomy (GTDB): domain Bacteria; phylum Bacteroidota; class Bacteroidia; order Bacteroidales; family Bacteroidaceae; genus Prevotella. The sequence continues at coordinate 33,375 of JBJEAV010000267.1, read as the reverse complement.
GCCCTCACCCTTGCTATGTACCCACTAATGATAGACCCCGATTTTAGATGCCTAATTTCTCGTAGGGCAATTCAATCACTGAAAGCAGGTGGAGGTTTTGTTGAGAAGTTCAAGCAGATGTATGGAGAATACTGCACAATCAAAGAGAGTGACAATCCACGTATAAGTTTCCCCAATGGTGCGTTTTGCGATTTGACCTATATAGATGATAGCGATATGGTTAAGCTGCGTGAGCGCGCAAAAGGTTGGGAGTATGATGCAATAGGTGTGGACGAGATGACAGAAATGTCATTCGAGTGTTTTATGTACATTATGACTCGTAACAGAGGCAACTCAAAAACATTTACGGGTAAGATGTATGCGACACTCAACCCCAAACGTTCACATTGGGCAAGAAAATGGCTCGATTGGTATATTGGACGTGATGGATATATCATTCCCGAAAGGGACGGGAAGGTACGTTATTTCTACATCAATGGTTCTACGGTCGATGATGTAGTTTGGGGAAATTCCAAAGAGGAGGTATATCGTAAATGCCAAGTTGATATTGATAGAAAACTAAGTGCAGTTGGTGGTGATTATTCTTATGAACATCTAATTAAGTCATTCGTGTTCTATCAAGGTAAATTGTCGGGAAACAAATTACTCCTTGACAATAACGCAAACTACCTTGGTAGTGTGGCGGCTTCGGGCGGCAAGACTGCGCAAGCTCTTTTGGAGGGTAACTGGAACGTTGACCCCGAAGAGGAAGAGGATATTCCAATTTCGGGACAAAAGGCTCGTGAGGTATTCACCAATGACCCAAAGGTAAATGCCGACAAGTGGGTGACAGTCGATTTGGCTGACTTTGGGAAGAACAATCTCGTTGCCCTTGCTTGGAACGGCTTCCACGTTGTCGATAAGATGGTGCTGATGAAAACCACACCAAGGGACAATGC
>JBJEAV010000267.1:14581-32337 GCA_051869395.1 Prevotella sp. | reverse complement strand
GAGATATGAGAAGAAAAAAGGATAACAACATACAGAACAACACTGCTGAAAAACCGAAGAGGGGCAGACCAAGAAAAAATCCCATACAAGCGACTGAAAAGCCACAAGCGGATAATTCCTTGGAGAGTGTTCAAAGTGCCGCCACAAAGCAGTTAAACGACATTCTTGAAGATGTCACGATAACAAGGGAAGAGAACCGACAAGGCTTCATAGACTTGTTGGCAAAGATAGAAGAAGGACTTGCACAAGGCAGAATATCGTTCAAGGATGCCGTAGCATTGGAGAGGGATATTCGTGCAAGGTTGAACGATAAGTTCGATATGCAGAAATCAGACAAGGAAAGACGAATTATCGTCGTACCGCAAAAGCATCTGTTTATCTGCAAATACACAAATCGTGAGTGTAGCAATATGCCACCTAAAGAGGTATGTATGAAGTATTACAATTTGGTTGAAAAGGATAATAAATAGGGAGTAAAGATATGACACAAGGATTGTTGAGGATATACGTTGAGGATAATGACGGAAACATTGTTAGTTTTCCGCCTAACGAAGAGCAAGCGGTCGTTAAGGATTGGACTCGCAATGCGGAGAGAATGGCAGGCGCACCGTCTGTCACTGGCACTGTTATGCACAGACTTTGCCTCGATAATCTTTGGACTAAGAAAGAGTTTGTTGTTATAGGTGATGAGAGGTATTATGTAAAGCAAGTGCCTACATCATCAAAGGACAACGAAGATGTCAGATACAAGCACGATATTACTCTTGTCAGCGAGCGTGACATTCTTGAAAATGTATTCTTCTTTGACGTAGTAACAAAGGACACAGACTCGCAGACAAGCGACAAGCCAAGAAGCAATACCACCGATTTCTCTTTCTATGGCGACTTGAACGAGTTGGTTGAACGACTGAATGATAGTCTTTCGTACTCCAAGATATACGATGCAAATGGTGTAAACGGCTTCTGTATTGTCATTGACGATGACATCAAGGAAACCGAGGCAAAAGAGGTGTCAATCACCGACGCTTATTTTGCCACGGCTATGCAGGAGATATACAACGTCTTTGAAGTACCATACTATTGGGTGGGAAAGATTTGCCACATTGGATATGCTCAGAATGAAATTGCGACTCCATTTGAATATGGTCAGGACAATGGCTTGCTTTCAGTAAGCAAGAACAATTCCGATTTCAGACTTATTAACCGCATTACGGGTATGGGTAGTGCGGATAATATACCTTATTATTATCCTAACTCTGACCCTAATGGCACTGCTGTATTTACAACTGAAAACTTTGATAAGAGCAAAGTGTCACAAGTGTCACTCGCTAAGATATTCCAATATACGACTGACATTTACGGACTAACTCTGAATTTGTGCAAAAATAAGCAAGAAAGATATTCTGCAAACTTACTTAATTACAATAATTATTGCACCAAGGTAAAGGATGCTCAATTTACTGACCAACATGGCAGCTTTGTATTTGATGATGTTTCTACCAAAATTGCTCCTAATGTAACAGAACTTGTATATAGGGGATTTTATGGGAATTACTCATATAAGGAAGAATTAAGCGGAAGACCTGGTTATGTTGGTAAAAATGTAGGAACTAGTTATATGTGGTGTTATTTGGTCTATGATATGGATGCCATTGGCACTCAATCAAAGATAGATTTCAGCAACTTTAAGTTTGTGGCAAAAATTAATAAGGCTTACAAGGGTAATGGTGATGATACCGCTACTACAACCGCCATTCCCAATGTCACATTCTCTTATGACTATGCCTATTATATAGGTGGTATGGAAAATCCTATGAGCAAAGAGGGGGTGATGGATAGAATTAAGAACAGCCTCGATGGTAAAAAATGGAATAGTCAGATGTTCTTTAAATCCGATTATATAGAAGGAATGAATAGCTATACCAACTCTGCTTCAAGGGATTGTGAGTTTATTCTTAGCCAAAAACATTCCATACTTATTGAGTGCGAAGTCAGATGTGATTTTGGTTCTGCAAAGGATGTTATCTTAGACGTGTCAATAGAGCCACAAGGCGAGCTTAATTTCATATACAACGTTGGTGAACAGATGTTTATTGCTCTGCCAAGCGGAAAGACCAAAGCATTAAGCGAAAGCGGAATAAGTATCAATAATACTAATGATATACCTCTTGCCACTGTTGATTATGAGTATGATGGTGAAAGTTGGATTGCAAAAGACTTGGTTTCCGTTGGCGATGACACTGCAAAGATAATAATTACAGATAGGGATTTCATAAACCCTATTTCAAAGCTAATGCCTTCTGTGTATCGTGATAGCAAAGGCGCAGAAAGATTCTACAATGCCCTAAATGAAAAATACAAGGACGAAGAAGGTAATTTTTACTCGTTCAACAATCCGTATCTGCCAAACGAGCCACTTGAAGGCAAGCAAGATTTTGAGGATATAAAGCCGACTATTAACGGCATAACAAACGCACAAGGTCAGTTGTTTGGCGAGGTAGCGGATATAGCATTTGACGAAACAGATAGCGATGACCTCGTAATAGAAGATGGTGATAGCAATTCCGCTAAGTTGGTGCATAGCTATTTCTACATAAAGCTACATAAGTTCAATGGCGACTACGGATTTAACTTGTTCAAACAAGGATTGTCCAAGGGCGCAATGACTCTGAATTTTATCAGCGGTTCTTGCGCTGGCTGTGCTTTTGAGGTACACGTTTCTGACAAAAAGACACAAGTCGATAATCACTACGAGTTTGAAAATCCCGTCCAAGTTGATGAAAATGGCAAAATAGTAGGTGGCGACTTTGACGATAAAGTCAAAAATGGGAATATAATTGATAGTCAGCAAGATACCATAAATAACGAGGTATGGGTGGCACTGCTCAAAGACCAAAGCACATTTGGTGTCGTAATGCCAAATGCAACAAACAATTACAGACCCAAGACAGGTGATAAGTTCGTAATCACGAACATACTCCTGCCACAAGTATATATAACCGCAGCAGAGAAGCGTCTCGAGACTGCTTTGATTAAGTATATGAGTGAGAACAACGATGAAAAATTCACGTTCAGCATCAAGTTCTCACGAATATACTTGCAAAAGCATATCGAGGATATTGTGCCATATCTTAACGAAAACTCACGTATAAACGTCAAGTACAACGGAACAATTTATCCGCTTTATGTGTCGAGCTACACCCAAAAGTATGATGGGAATATCCTTGATGAAATATCGGTAGAGCTTTCAGAGGAACTGACCATAACACAGAATAAGTCCAAGCAACAAATGGACTCTATTTTGGGTAATGTCAATGAACAGATTAACTCCGCGTTGAAGGATAATAACAACACTCAACAAGGGGTTACGGATAGCGACTTAGCGGTTATAAGAAATCTGCTAAACAATAAGCTATCAAAAGTAAACGACGACACCGCCCACGGCATAATAACCTTCATCAAAGGTCTTGTCGCCGACGGAACAATCACTGCCAAGCAGGGCGTGGAGTTCGGCGAGTACATGACGGGGCTTGTGGGCCGCGGCGGAAAGATTGACGCAAGCGGACACGGCGAGCTGCGCTCCCTCACTTTGTGGGATTGGCTCGAAGTGCCCGAGATAAGATTCAACCGCATCACGGTCAACATTGGACTGAGCATAAGGTCTGAGGGAGGCGGCATCATACAGGAGGTTGTGCCAGACGTTTACGAGGACGGAACATTCGCACCATTTGGAAGCGCATGGCTCAAACTGGAAGACGGGGAATACGGGGCAATAGCTCTCGGCGACCTCAACATGGGCATCTGGCACGACTTCGGCGGCGGCAATGCCACGGAGAACACCGACGACAAGAAGGGAACGATAACCAAGCGTGGATTCAAGACAGTGTATTTCCGTATCACTGACATACCGTCAACTGACCCAGACGGCAAGGATAACTCCGACAACCATTTCTTCCGCTACGCCCTCCGCTCGGTGGATGACGGGGGAAACGACTGCCACCCTTGTGCGCAGATGCACTTCGCGCAGCGCGGAAACACCGAAGACGTGGACAGGCAGGGTCTCACACTGTCAACCACCAAGTATGACATCCGATTGGCGGGTGTCAACTCGTGGTACTTTCAGGATAACCAAATCTACAAGATAGAGGGTCAGCTTGACGGCTTCTCGATGCAGCAGATTGGCTCAGACGGCAAGACATACACCAAGCATTTCGAGGGCAGCGGCATAGTCTTCGGCAACGCGTACGTCTTCGGCAAGATAGACGAGTTCGAGCGTGCCGGCTACCGGCTGGAGATAACCCGCAGCGGCGACGGGCGCATCACCACGACATCCCCCGAACAGATAACCATCCGAGTCTTCAACGCATACGGCACGGACGTGACATCGAGGTTCACCACTTTCAAGCTCACACGTGACTCAGGCGACCCCGAATCCGATTCCGCGTGGAACGAGCAACACCAGTCCGTCGGCACGGAGCTGACCATGACCGCCGCCGCCCTCGGCACGATGGCATACATCCAGCCCATACTCTTCACCGTGACCGCATCCGCAGAGGGACTACAGGACGTTTCCGCATCCTTCACAGAGCGTTTCGTCTCCACGGAGGAACTGCACATCGAGTTCCAGCCTGCCGAGGGCAAGTCATATACCGTACTCGCCAACAATGTTGACACCACCATAGAGGCAAGACTGTACTTCGGTCAGCAGGACATAACCGACGAGGTGCTCCTGCGCTCCACGTCGGTAATGGAGTGGACAAGGGACAGCGGAGTCCCCGAAGAGGATGCCGCGTGGGTGGCGACCACTGGAGACACGAAGAACATCATCCACATAGTTGACCGACTGAACGACCGCCACGACTGCGGCATATACTGGCTCGAACGCCTGAAGGTGCTCTTCACGTTCACCGCCAAGGTTCAGTTCACCGCCGACGGGGACACCCAGACCCTCGAAGGCACAATGCAGATAGGCAATTAATAATTTAAATCGCGACATATATGTTATACGTATTGATTGACAAGGCTCTGTGCGACGAACGCCGCATATTCCAGAACAACCTGACACTGCCCGCCCCCGACGGACGGGTGATAGTGTCGCTCAGTGACCTCAGCTACCTTCGCTTCTCCGTAGGCAAGGTGGAAGTAATTAACAACACCGACCTCAGTGAGCTTACGCTAAAGCTACAGAATGAGGCATCCGCCACGGATAACGGCGAGGAAGGAGGCGAGGCATGAAAATAGTAAGCAACACCTTCGGACTCACCGCCGTAATCAACGGCAAGTCTTTCCTCGTTGACCTGGAGATACTCTCAGGTTCGCTGCACCAGTTCTACGACAAGAACAGCAAGACGTTCAGCCCGGACTGGACAACCCAATCCGCGCAACCGTCGTTCAAGATGGTCGTGCGCGACACGGAAGGCACTGCGTACGAGGTCAAGGACACCAAGTTCTACTATCAGGGCACACTGATAGAGTTCGGGTCAAATGGACTCTCCACTACGGCTGTGCCTGTGGTTGGGGCATTCAAGAAGGAATCTATAGACAAGAAAGGCGACATTCCAGCCTACACCAAGTACACCATCGTGAAGAACCTCGCATCCGACAGCAACACTGACAACGACTACATCTCCATCGAGGGTATTGTACAGACTGAGGGGAACAACACGCAGACGGTGAAGACAGGAAGCATCCCCATCACCATCATACAGACAGCGAGCGGCGGCGTGAGCTACTTCCTCTCCATCACCGCTCCCGCCATCACCGAGGAAGGCGGCAAGGTCACATTGGTGGCAAGGCTCTACTCATCCGACACGTCGGGCGAGGTTGACATCAGCAGCCGTACTGACGGAAAGTGGGTAAAGTTTGACGGCTCTAAATGGGGCACGACATCATTGGGTTCTAAGAGCACACTTGAAGTAAGCGATGATGACATCGATGGATGCGAGATGTACAAGTACACAATACCAGTATCTGTCGGCAGCACGGAGACAATATCCGCAGTGACGAGCGTCCTCGACCAGACCGACAATCTCTTCTGCGAGATTGAATGCACTGGAACAACCGTGCCCTGGAGGTTACAGACAGGCGAGACCGCCAAAATATCCGCCAAGATAGTGGACAAGAACGGTAAAAATGTGACAGGCACAGGACTATCCCCGAAGTTTATCCTCACCAAGGCGGACGGCTCTGCTCCCGATACACAGCCAAGCGGCTCGGAAGTGTCGATTACATACAGTGACTTGGTAGAGAAATACGGAGGCTCGCTCACGGGCTACGTTTCGTTCGAGAAGTAAAACCAAAAAGCTACAGATATGGCAAGAAGCATTAAACTATCAATCCCCGTCGAGAAGCAGCCGATAGACATCGCTCCGTTTCTCGACATCACAGGCTCTGTGACCCAGAAGTTGCAGAACGACAACGGAAGCTACGTGCCCGACCGCAAGAGCAGACCAATAACCATAACTCCTAAGGTCAGGCTCGTGAACCCCAATGTCGTGGACTCGTCAGGAAAGTACACATGGACTGATGCGGAGATAACGTCCGTTGCATGGCATATCAAGGATGTGGGCGATAAGGACTGGAGTGAACTGAAGGCAAAGACAGGCGAGGTTGAGTTTTCTGACAACTCAACGAAGAAGACCCTCACCTATAAGGTCAACGTACCCTCAGAGTTCTCTGGACGCACCATCAGGGCAACGATTAACTTCAAAGACCCTTCCACGCTTGACGCTGACGGCAACCAGGTCGCCCGCAGCTGCACCATCGAGCAGGCTCTGACGACATACGTCTCCGCAGCCCTTTCCCTTTCGCTCGTGGACAACCCCGGCACAAGTGCCAGTTACGCACAGGACGGGTATGTAATCAATCCCATCAACACCCCATACACGTCGCAGGACTCGTGGAAGCGTTCAGTCAGATGCCAGCTTAAGGACGGCAGTGTGAATGTGGAGATGGCGAACAACGGCAGCGACTACAACTCCACGCCGCAGGGCAACGCCTTCTACTTCTGGTATCAGGTGATAGGCAGGGACGAGATATTGCTCACCGCAGATGCCGGATGGTTCGACGGAACATTCTACGCCGACGGAACGGCATCCCCCGAATGTACGGTTGACCTCGCAAAGATACAGAACGTCCACCTCAGATGCCGTGCCGGCTACATACCATACGGGCAGCTCGCCGACTACATCGACGCTAATACAGGCAAGATACTCCCCTCTGCGTGCGACCGTGGCTACCTGTCCATCGACTACCGCCTCTCGGTGCGTCTCCCGTCGATACAGAAGATGGAGGTCATACCCGTCTCCAAGGACGTGTGCCTCAAATCAGAACTCGGACGCTCCGACGTGCCATTCATCCGCAGGTTGCACATAGTATGCGCCGGTCGAACGCTCAACGACCTCTCGCTCACTGCTGCTGACTGGAGCAAGAGAACCGAGAAAACCCTTGTGGAAAAACTCTTCAACATCACGTGGACATACAACAACACCAGCTCCTCCGGGGAGTTCCTCAACACCACGATGGCTGGGGTGGGGTCGAGCACAAGCAACCCCAATCCAGAAATATCCGTGGAGGTGTCACCTGTCTATCCCGACCTGTGGGGCGACAACTATGTAGTGGGATATAAGGACGATGACCTTGGCGTCGAACCCATCGCCAATGAGAAGCACGGCAACATGGAATGGCTCAGGAACTACAACTTCGTGCTTTGCGACATGTCGTCAGACAAGGTTTACCCGAAGACGGGCGACGACGGCATGACATACAACGCCAAGGCGCACACCATACTCCAGCGCGACAACCTGCTGAGGAACATCGACGGTGTGTATTCGCCCGCAGTGGTCATCTCGGACGAGCAGTACGCAGACTCCACGCTCGCCCTCTACACCAAGAGCGGAAGCACCTACTCCGTATATTGCACCGAGGGGAACTATGACCCCGTGGCTTACGTGGAGAACATGCTTAGACCCTTCTACAAGGGCACCAAGACCGCCGATGCCATCAAGCTCTACAAGAAGAACACCGACGGCACTTACTCCGAGGCTCACGCACTGCTGCCTTGGGAGACTGTAGATAACAAGTGGAGCATATTCCTCGACTCCTTCGGGCGTGACGTGTATTTCCTCGACAATGTAGTAGGGAAGAGCGGCACCTGCTGGCGAGGCATATTCTCCGACCTCAGCAACACCGACGGAGGCAAGTGGGACGGCATAGACCTCTCGCAGTACCGGATGCGCCGCACAGGCATATCGCCGTCGCCCGCAGCAACAGTCACATACAACGGCAAGACCGTGACGAGAAACATGTTCTACCTGAAACAGGGTATGACCAACTGTCAGGGAGGTGCAGGCACATCCACTTGTACCACAATGTTACAGGAGAGCGGACGTACATATCCGAGAGTGAACGACGTGAACGCCTTGACAACAGCCACCTACTCCCGCAACAACAACGCCGATGTCAATGCTGCATACCCTGTCGCCGAGGGAGGCTACAACAACATGTCCGCGACTGTCATGGCACAGGAGCTTATCCACGGCACGAAGTCGCTATATACTTCCTCGATGTACGGCAGCGGCATATCATCCAATGAGGCTTGCGCCAATGAGACCAACTTTCTCCTTAGCGGAGGCACACGAATGAAGCTTTCCACGGCAAGCTCGTGGACTCACTACAAGAAATGGAGCGAAACCGCACCGTTCAAGCCTGCAAGCGGAACAGCTGCCACCAACATGACGGCAACGCTCAATCAGGAATATCCCAAGGAGCAGTGCATGGAAAGCCTGCTTGTACTGAGCTACGCCAAGGAGTTCGGCATTGCCGAGAACACCGACTTCTATGTATATGGGGGAAAGTACAGGTATGTCACCCCCGACGGCTGCAAGGGCTTGTCAGACGGCTACATGAACGCACGTGTCTATAAGAGCATCACTGGCACTGTCAACGGCTACAACACATCTACAAGCGCAGCGGAGACGTGGACGGTGGAGGCTATGCTGAGAACATCCATCTGCGGAGGCTTCAACCTCGCAGGAGACATATTAAGCTATTGGCCTGGAGGTGCGGACGTGATAATCACCCTGCTCAACGCCCCTGATGTAAGCAAGGTAGGCAACAAGGCGGAGGCATACTCGGAGGTTGACCAGCTTAAATGGGTGCGTGACACCAATGTCAGCCTTGCGTCAACGACCCAGTTTAACAGCCAGAAAGCATACAAGCTGCGGTACACTCTCAACTCCACCTTTAACGGATGGATAAAGAAGCGTGCGCCGTATGCGCCTATCGGAATGTCATCGGGCGGAAGCGTGAGCCAAGGCGAGTGCTGTTACGTAACCCTGAACAACGACGGATACGGCAGTGACCTTACCGTGCATCATAGAGCGGCTCTCCGTTTTCGGCACTATGCGAGCCACTCGGCTTGTGCGCCGCGTTCGATGGCTGCGCACTACCCGGCTTCGCATGCCTACCGCTCCTATGGAGGGTCTGCCCAAGTTCTCTTGTGAGGATAGTGCAACAGGCTGCAAGCGAGTGCAACGGGGGTGCAACCCCCATTCCATTCCACGCAGTGCGCTGCAAGCGCACCTCCCTTCCGCTAAGGTGGCTGCCGGCAAAGGTATTATCGGTCGGTCTTTTCGCAGACCGACCCCGCCGCCTTTTTGAAAAGGTAAATAAAAAAATCCATGCGCAACGGACAAGTCCTGCATTGGGACAGTGACCTCTGAATCCGCCCTGAGCATGGTTGAGAAACAGGTTTGGTGATGCGGCTCTCCGTTTTCGGTACAATGCGAACAACTCGAATTGTGCGCCGCGTTCGATGAATGCGAACAACCCGGCTTCGAATGCCAACCGCAACAATGGAGGGTCTGCCCTTATTCGGGAAAAAGACAACAGTCAGAAAAGAAGTAAAGATATAAGAAGCAACCGAATCTGCGCCCAGGAGTGGCGAATACGTGAGACCAAGGCTGGAGTTGCCCGCAAGAAGGCATGGTTATCCAGTCACTGCCCGAACTTGCTCCTGAGGCAGTCAAAACAAGACAGGACAAGAAAACAGAGAGATTAGTTAACAATATTGTATAATGATAACTGAGGAAACAGTAAGGCTCGCATACCGTAAGGCAAGCAAGGGACGCTCGACCAAGCCAGTGGTGATAGACTTCGGCAAGCACATGGCGGAGAGAAGCCGTGAGATTGCTGAAATCATCAACACTGGCAAGGTGTCGGAGTATGTCAAGTACGTCCAGCTGAGGCGGAGGAACGCCAACGGCAAGTGGCGTGACATCGACGCTCCGACGTTCATGACGCTCGTTATGGAGCACGTGTGGATATTGCTCGCCAAGCCTCTGTATATGGCTAAGGAGACTGGATGCGCGCGAAATTGCATCGAGGGACGCGGCATACTCTCCGACGGCATCGACACCGGACTCCTTAAACCCATGCGTCGCCTCTTCTATGACCGTAGGGAATACACCCACCTCGTCTTGATAGACGAGCGCAAGTGCTACGAGCATACCACCGTGAAGGCATACCGCAAGGGAATGAAGCTCATAGGCGCAAGCCGTCAGCTCACAGACTTCGGCGAGGCAGTAGGCTTTGTCCGTGGAATACTCCCCATCGGGACACCCACGTCTCCGCTCATGCACCATATAGCAGTCCTTCCGTACGACCTTTGGCTCGTGGACAATTATCCCGAAGCCATCCGCTATGCCGACAACGTGTTTATCCCTGTCCGCAGCACAGAAGAGGGAGAACAGGCAATGTGGCGAACTAAGATGTTTTGGTGGTATGTTCTCGGTGTTCGCTCCAAGTCCAAGGAGCAGAGGGTGGTCAGGTTAGACTCGAAGCCAGTTGACATCTGCGGATTCACGCTCTCCCGCCTCACGCCGAGGAAGGACAACCACGGCAAGGGCTTGACGCATATCCGCAAGAGCATATACCAAAACGCCATGCACGCCGAGACCGCAGCCTCCTTCGCCTCCTACTACGGCATATTGCAAAACGCCGACTGTTTCCGAAGTCTGACAACCAAGTGTGAAGAAATGAAACTTAGTGAACTTACCGCAAGATGCAAGCTCAAACGTGACATGGACGCTGAGGTCTATGACCCCAAGGACGTGCTCGACGTTGAGCGATTCGACATCTTTGACTACGAGATAAGGCAGGACAAGGAAGGCAAGGACAATTGGGTCAACCTCTTCTGCGGAATACCCAAGGAGGGAAGCAGAAAACAGAAGGCTTTCAGCTTCCACGGCAACATGCCCTGCATCTACACGTGGCTGAGGATGCTGGAACAGTCCTTCGGCGACCGCTCCTTCCTGCCCGTCGAGGATGCGAGGCTCATCAAGCGCAGGGGCTACCTGCTCGACGGCACATCCGAGCTTATCGAGGAGATAGACCCCGAAGAGTATTACAAATTAGCATCAACCAAATAAAAATACAAAGGATATGGGACGAGTAATATCAAACACGTTTTCTCTGACATCAGTGTCAGATGCTCAGGCTGCGAGACCTAACCTTGTGCATTGCTCGCAGTTCAATGCCGACAGGTTGGGGTGGTGGACAAAGCCAAGCAGCTCCAACACTTACAGCTATGGTGTCAACAGCGGCCAGTACGGCATAGACGGCTTTAACGCATACGAGGTGCAGGCAAAGCCTGGCATGGTTGCCGACCTCACCCAGTATATAGCCAAGGATTACAAGGGCAGTCTCTCTGACCACAATGCCGCCACGTCCAATTACGGACTCGACGCAGGCAAGTGGTACACCCTCTCGTTTCGGGTCAGGGGAATAGCCAAGAAACAGAATACCGACGGGTCGTACAGCGACAACGGCAGCACGCGCCTCTACTTGTATCTCGTTGGAAACACAGGCACTTCAGGCGTACAGATAGTTGACACCACATCCAAGTACTACGTGGACGGCGAGGAGAAAACGCCAAGCGGCGACATGTGTACCGCCATTGTCATCAACTGGACTATCTCGACCCATACGATAACCTTCAAGACCGCGAGCAGCCTCACTGCCGTGCCTAAACTGTATTTCCGCTCCTATGGCGAGGGGCACACAACATATCCGACCTACTTTGCAGGCGGTAGTTGCCTTTTCCGCATTGCCTGCGTTAAGATAGAGGAAGGCAAGGAAGCCACCGCCTACACGCCCCACGCCACCGAGATGCAGCCGCCCGTCCATGCCGTAGCCTTCAAGCGCACCGACACCGACATGTCCTCCACCACGCCGACAGGAGGTTCTTACTCGTCGCCCACGCCTACAGGATGGTCAGACGGAATACCCTCGGGCAGCGAACGCCTGTGGGAGACCAAGGCTGTGTTCTATCCTGAGCTGACCTCGGCAACGTGGAGCAATCCGAGTCCCGTAGGCGACACGGTTGACACCGATGTTGAGTTCTGTCCCTACGCTGCTGGTACTCCGTCAAAACCCAACGGCAATGTCGGCAAAGACCAATGGAATCTCGCAGAGGCGAACGCCGAAGCCACCTCCACAACTGCGTTGTGGTTCGACCCTGTGCGCAACTCCTCCGCTGACTTCACCAAGATGATATGGAAAGCCGAGCGTACGAAGAAGAGCGGCTCATGGGGAGACTGGACTATCTACAAGATAAAGGGCGAGGATGGAAAGAGCGGCGAGGATGCCGTGACCATCGACATTGACAACGAGATGGACTCCGTGCCCGTAAACTCCGAGGGAGTGCTGACATACAATGACGGCACAGGCTATTTTGTGGTAACGTTCTATGTTAAGATGTATAAGGGTGCATCCGAGATAAACTACAGTAATATCACGTACCCAAAAACATCCACAGAACTTGCCAAGTACTCAATCAACGGAATATCTCCAACCTGTCTCCCAAGTAGCACTTTGAACGCTATAGGTTATTCCTACTCATTCCCCGTAGGCAAATCTTTCTCGAATGAAAAATACACCGTGACATTGCCATTCACGTACGATAACCTCACCCACTACGTCACCTTCACCCTGAATTCCGTCCGTGCCGGGGCGAAGGGCAATGATGCCGTGATATACCAGCTTGTGCCGTCGCATTCTGCATTTTCTTTCCAACGTAACAGTAATGATACGCTTACAGGCAGCTACACGCTCACCTGTAAGGTACGTCAGACTGTAGGAGGTCTTTCGTCTGTAGGTAGCGTGCCGACAGGATATACAATCAAATACGGAGTCAATGATGCCAACCCTTGTACCAATAATTTAAATAATTCGTTAGCAATATCCGCATCAGTGCATTCTGGATATAAAAACATAGTCCTGGAGCTATATAACGGTAGCACGCTTCTCGACCGTGAGACCATCCCCATCCTGAAGGACGGATATAACGGAGCGGATGGCATCGACGGCAACGACGGCGCAGACGGAATCACCGCCTGGCTTGATTGCCCGTATTCGGCAATCCCATGCGACTCCAATGGCTATCCCAAAATATCTCAATTTGAGGTCACAGCATATACTCGCGTAGGAGATAACCAGCCCAAAGTCGCCACCTGCGCAGATGGCTACACTATATTCTATGAATATGCGTACGAGGACGGGACGGAAGGAGCCGGGGATAATACTTCAGGTGGAAATTATTTGACAGTCAATCTGTCCACCTCTAAAAAGCTCACCAGTCTTGATATTTATCTACAGACATCTACCATAATACAATCGCTACACCTCCTCCCCGTCCTCGACGGAGCGTTAGGCGAGCAAGGCTACAACTATGTCCCCCAAATCCTCGGAGTGTGGGATGCTACCACGAAGTACATTTGGGACTCCACCGTAAGGCAGGGATGCCTGTATCCTATAGATGGGGTATATTACCTCTACGTTATCAGGGAAAGATTTCAAGACACGCCAGTAGGCACTAAACCCACCGACACCACATATTGGGAACAGGCAGGTCAGCACAAGACCATATTTGCCGAGGCTGTTTACACCCCCAACGCCAACATCGGGGGGTTCTACCTCACCAACAACCTGTTCATGTCATCCGAGAGAGCTGGACAGTTCGTGTATGTTGACACTGATTACAGGTATCAGGGCTTATGGAATAAAACCTATACGTATAATGCAAGGAGAATTGTGTATTATAGCACCAGCGGATATTACTATGTATCTATAAAGACTGTAAGTGCCGGAATACTCCCTACAAACACAACTTATTGGGTCAAGATAGTGTCAGGCTCATCCACCCTCACCGCTAACCAAGTGGAATACCTCCTCAAAGCTGTGACGGGTAAGCCGAAGACAGTATCATTCCCCGAAAGCGACAACCTTGGGATTTGGATTACAGGTGTGTGTGATACAAGTTCAGGCTACAGGACAGTTAGGAAAAATAAAAATGCAGACGGGTGGCTGGTATTCTACACAGGCGGGACGACTGCCCATAACCCCACATCAAGCGGCACTCCCACCGAGCCAAACCCAGGATGGCGTTACCTCACAGAAACAGAGTACGCATTGCTCGGCATAACAGCAACAACCTCGGAAATGGAGTACTCGTTCAAAAAGGTGGACATCCCCCGTTACGTCATCAACGGTGTCACTGGCACACCTTCGACATTCATGCCAGACGGAAGCGTGTGGACATACGATGCCTCTGGCAAGCAGACAATCGGAAAGCCAGAAAAACAGCGTATTGAGCTTACCCCCAACGACGGAGGACTTTCGCTTTTCGATGCAAGTGGGAATAGGGTCATTACCGTTGACTCCACTGCGCTCACCTCCTCCAATCTCTACGGGGCAAATTCAGGCACATTCACTCTGTCTGACGCAAGCTATAGCAGCACAAGCTCTAATTCCACTGAGGTCAAGACAATACACAAGCTCAGCAATTCCGTAACACTGTCAGGACGTGTGGAAATAACATATTCAGGCGTGATGAGTTGCTTCGCCGGGCTTCCGTCAGTAACATCCTATCCGAGGTCTTATTGTACCCTGAGCCTCAGTCTCTGCACGGTCTCCACCGATAGCTACAACATAGAACAGATAAATGTCGTCCGTGAGATTGCCTCATTATATTCAGGCGGCATCGCCAAGCAGCAGAACATCAGCGGAAGCATCAGCTTCAATGCCGACGGCAGCAGCTCATACATCCTCTGCGCCATCGCCACCTACCGCCAATACTATTCAGGCTCTACACTCCGCTATGCCATCACGCTCTCTGAGTCCAAGTATTCAAACACAGCCAGCGTCACGCGAGTCCACGCCAACGGCTTTGCCTTCGGCAGCTCGTCAACCAACTACTTCGCCGCATACAACGACAACAGTGTTGTCAAGATGACCGCCGTCAACGCCAACGCGAAGCTCGCTTTTTCGTCGGACGGACTCAGCTACACCAAGGGCAGTTACGGAGGATTGCTTCCTATAACTATTTGGATGGGCTATGCCGAACAAACCGCAGATACCGTTGGTACAATAACAAGGAAATATGGTACAATAAACATTTCTATCTCTTGGACAAGTAAAGGAAATTGCACGTTGACACTTCCGAGCAAGTTTACCAAGGACAATACTTTCCCGACCATAACGACATACCAAACTTTATCTAATGGTAGCAACGGCGTAAGTGCCATGATAAAAGAATGGTCAGGAACAACAATGAATATCGAGCTTAACAATGATGGTTCTACGGCGGATACTGCAGGATTCTTCCTAAAGCTCGACTACTTCGGATAATTCAAAACATTAATTCATTAAAAATAAAATCATTATGGAAACAGCAACAAGAGCAACCACGTGGGCGGTCATGGGCGCAGAGGCGATGACCGCACTCTACGACCTCCGATGGATGATAGTGTTCATCGTGGTCCTAATCCTCTGCGATTTTTGGTGGGGAATAAGCGAGTCATTGAAGAAGAACCAGGAGTTCCGCTTTTCGAGGGCGGGGCGAAGGACTTGCAACAAGCTCGTGGATTACCTCACGTACCTGCTCATCGGCGCACTCCTCGGACTCGCCATCTTTGAGCCACTTGGATGGACAGACCACACCACCACAGCAGCCATAGCCCTCGGTTTCGGCTGCCTGTGGGAGATAGACTCGATTATCGGTCACGTCTGCGCGGTGCATAACATCAAATGGAACTTCTCCGTCAAACGTCTCATAATCTCGCTTGTCAAGAAGAAGAACGAAGACTTGGGCGAGGCTGTGGAGGACGCTATGAAGGATTAATTATTTAGTTATAAACAACTTATGGTTTGCTCGCCTTATTCATGAGGTGAGCAAGCCTTAAACAAAAGAAAGGAACAAAGCAATGATTGTATTAGTAGATAGAGGACACGGCATTGAGACCCTTGGCAAGCGGTCGCCCGACGGAGTGCTAAGGGAATGGAAATACTGCAACGAGATAGCCACCGAGGTGGTCAAGCGGTTAAAGACCCTTGGCTACAATGCACAGATGCTCGTGACCGAAGAGAACGACATTAGCCTTGGAACACGTTGCAGGCGTGCCAACGAGGTATGCAAGCATTTCGGGGCAAGCAATGTACTGCTTGTATCAATCCACCTCAACGCAAAGGGCAACGGCTCTGCATGGATGGATGCGAGGGGATGGCAAGCGTGCGTGTCGATGAACGCAAGCGCAAAGTCAAAGCAGTTGGCATCGTATCTGTATGATGCGGCACAGGCGCAAGGACTCAAAATGCGCTCTCCGAAGCCAGGACAGAAATGGTGGGCGCAGAACTTGGCAATATGCCGTGACACCAACTGCCCCGCAGTGTTGACCGAAAACCTCTTCCAAGACAACAAGCAGGATTACGAATACCTTCTGTCGGACGAGGGGCGTGAGGCAATAATCAACCTCCATGTAAGCGGTATCATCAACTACATTAAATCGTTATAAGACATGGGAAAACAAGGAACAAGCACAGGCTGGGCATACATACTGCTGAGTATGATGCTCATTGGTTTTGCCCTCACGCTCATGGGATGCAAGGCGCAAGGCAGCGTCACGGAAAAGGTGCGCACTGAGTACCTTGTCAAAGAGGTGCATGATACACTGTGGATGGAGAGGCTGGTCTATATCATAGACTCCACGCGCCAAGCCACATCTATACACGAGCGTGACTGCACGGTCGTAAGGCAGGATGCCCAAGGAAACGTCATAGGGACGGACAGGTGGCACTCGAAGGACACGAACAAGGAATTGTCCCACGAAAGAACAAAGGTCGATTCTACGGCATATTATCGCAGTGTTATTGACTCTCTGAGAAGGATAAAGCAAGACTCCACATATATAGAGAAAGTCGTGGAGAAAGAGCTATCCTTATGGGATAGAACAAAGATTAAGTTCGGCGGCGTGGCGTTCGTTATCGTAGCCGCCACCATTATATACCTTACGTGGTACATCAAGCGCAAGGACAGGCAGAATATTTGATTTGTTGGCATAAGTTTATAGTTTGTTTTTAATTTGTTTTTTTGGTTAGTAATTATTTTCCCTGCCCGTCCGTGAGGATAGGCAGGTTTTGTCCAACAATTTTAATATTCGATTTTTATGAACAGAAAGGATTTTGAACTGAGCGGCATCGTTGACATTGTTGTCGAGTGCTGCAAGAGTGCGGTGTATAGTGATACCGCAGTCACCAAGGAAGGATTGTTAGGCTCGTCCAAGAACGAGAATGTCTGTATGGCTCGTGCCATCCTTGTATGCCAACTGATTGATGCGGGATATACGATTACCACCATATCCAAGTTGCTCAAACGTACTGTGCAAGGCATACGGCATATCATCAAGAGCAATTACTCGCTT
>JBJEAV010000267.1:6501-14481 GCA_051869395.1 Prevotella sp. | reverse complement strand
ATTTCTCCGTACCTTTGCACCAAGTTCCGATATTGGAGCGAAACGATAATAACAACACACACAAAATTATGGAAGGTACAGAGAAAATCTTTTGTAGCAATCCAAGTATGGATGCTATGGGAATGGCTGCCATGATGAATGGCGGAATGGGTAACAACAACTGGCTCAACAACCCCTTCTTGTATCTCATTTTCCTCGCAATGTTCGGAGGCAACGGCTTTGGATGGGGAGGAAATCGGGGAGCAATGCAGACAGAGCAGTTTGACTCGCTGAGGAATCAAATCAGCGACAATCAGAACAATCAGCTTGCAATGGATGCAATCAAGGGCAATGCCGCTGCCATCAATCAGCTTGCCACAAACTTGGGTTGCAGTGTGGCTTCATTGCAACAGGCAGTATGTTCGGTCAAGTCGGCTATCGAGGGTCTTGGCGGTCAGATTGGCTTCTCGGCGGAACGAGTAATCAATGCCGTGAATATGGGCGATTGCTCTGTTATTCAGGCATTGAAGGACTGCTGCTGCAACACTCAGAAGAGTATCTTGGAAATGGGTTATCAGAACCAAATCCAGAACTTGCAACAGACGAACACCTTGCAGCAGGGAATGAATTTCATTGCTACTGGCATGGAGCGTGGTTTCAGTCAGCTCGGCTTCGCAGGTCAGCAGCAGACTTGCCAAATCGTGCAAGCCATCAATGCCGCCTCGCAGCGTCAGATTGACGTGATGAACGCCCATTGGACTGAGGATTTGAGGGACAAGCTGTTTGCGGCTTCCCAACGTGAGCAGACCGCAAGCATTGTGGCGCAACTCAAAAGCACTACCACGACCACCACAACGGCGTAGCAATGCGGTAGAAACGCTTTCGGCGGACGAACCAATAACTTATCCGCCGAAAGCCAAAAAGTCGATTACACGCAAAATAAAAAGCGTATGGAAGAAATTGACAGACTCTTGAACGAAATGGATAGCGTACAGTACCACACATATTGCACGCTACTCCAAATCGTTTATTGGCATTTGTAATGAGGATTGATTATATTCTCAAACAGATAGTCAACAACCCTTTTGTTGGCTATATTAATCTGCCTATAATCCTTCTTGATATAGATGTCGGCTATTCTGTTGCTGCCAACGTGATTAAGCATTTCATCGACCGTAGCTTTGTCTATTCCTAACTCGTTGCGGGCAATAGTAGCCATATTATGCCTGAACTGATAGAACTGCAACATATCAAATCCGAGTTCATTTTTAAGGCTTAACATACCTGCGAGTACAGACTTATAGAAGCAGGCATAGGAAGCGTGTGTACCGAAGTTGAATACCTTTGCCCCTTTCTTATCTCTATATTTCTCAAACAACGGCTTTATTCTTTCATCAACGAGTATTTCTATATGTGCATTATCAGCTCTTGCATCTTTCGTCTTTGTGCGCTCATACTTAAAATACTCACCATCATAGCAAGTCGCATTATAGAGGTCAATCAAGTTCGTTCCACACAGACAGATAGACAACAAGGCGCAATCCTTTGCCAACTTTCCGTTTATTGTTTGAGGCTCGTGTGCGAAGAACTCTTTAAGTTGTTCGATACTTAATGCCCTTTGTCCTGCTGGTCTTTGCTTAGGCACTTTGAATCTTACAAACAGATAAGGCGAAAGGATAATATCATCGTCTGTATTGTATTGCAGCGCGGCATTGTTATAAATGTGCCGTATAGCTGCAAGATATTGGCTCTGCGCCCTCTTCGTGTGCTTTAGTGAGTTACACCACCTTGTCAATAATTCAACGTTCATATCGGCAAAAGGAAGATATGTGGACTTAATAAATCTTTGTAGGTTTCTTAGCGCACACTGATAGTTGTTCTTGTCCTTCTTTCCTGATGTCTTGATGAAGTCGAAAGCGAAATCAAAGAAATTCTTTTTGCGCACCTCGTTTCTTGTCGGTCTGAAAATATAATTGGCTATCTGTTCTGCGGTCAGTGAAAGTCCATAGTTGTTTCTCATTACCTCGTTGACCTTGGTCTGTAAGCTACTGAGGTAATCTTCTATATCGAAGTACTTGCTATTGTTCGTGACCTTGATACGTCCGTCACGATATTCCTTATAGTCGCTCTTCTTCAAAACGACTTGGGTAGGGATATGCTTTTGGGTCTTTCCCGACACCAACCTTATCATCACGGAACGGCTACCGTCCTTTTTGATTTTTCCGTATTCAATGCTCAATTTTGCCATTTTGTTTCAATTTTAGTGTTAAATAAATATAAATCGTATGTTGGCAATTTTGCGGCAATATTTTTTCAAAAACCGCTATTTTTGCCCACTTTTTAGAAAAATTGATTATAGAATAATGCTGATTTTTTAGTATTAAAATACTGATAATCAAGGTGGTAAACCGCAAAAGAAGTCACAAACATTCCTCTGACATGTATTCCATTTAGTATTACTTTTTAACGTTCTTATTTTCAGCGAGTTATAAATCGTGTTGTTTTTCATTGCGGCAATTTTGCGAAAATTGTAGCCACTTTCAAATGTTAATTCGGAATTAACGTTTCTTGCGTAATTCAGAATATTTGTGTAATTTTGCAGTGTCACCATTCCCCATAGGTGCGACGTATTCAGAATATTTTGTAGGCGCAAGCCAAACAACATATTGAAAACCCTTATACCAAATGGGGATGGTGTAAGGGTTTTATTTATACCCTTATTCAGATAGATTAAGACGATATGATAAACAACAAACGAACATACAACCTCGTTATGGAGGATTTGATTAATTACCTTCGGACTACCAAAGGTGATTATGAAACGTATGCCCTTTATGTTGCTATCAGAATGTTCTACACTAATTCCAAGGTATTTAATCCCTCTCCTTATCGGATAATGGAACTTTGTAATGTCGGCTACACCAAGGCTTGCAGACTGCTTGCCAAGGCTAAGAACGACAAGACAAACCATTTTCACGTTGCGAAACGTGACAAGGGACTGGTTGCGCTCTCCAACAAAGGACTGCGCATTAAGCAAGACAAGAGGGGAAGAGAATACAAAAGTGATTTTTGCCACAAGATTTCCAAGGGAGAGTACACATTGGGGCAGATAGTCAAAATTCTCAAAAGAGCAATGCTCTCGCATTTCATCGATTGCGTGACGTGTGAACGAACTAACAGAGGGACTTCTTCGGGAGTTCAAAACGATGTAAAAGCAGTGCGCAAGATGATACCGCAAGAGTTTATGCAGAGATTTTGCTATTTGACTCGTTCCTCGATGAACAGACTCGTCCTCGAACTTGCATCGGTGGGTGTGTTCGAGAAATCCGACAAGACACTTGTCAAAGTTATAGACCACGTTAATAACACCACGGCTGCTGAATACAAGGGCGCAAAGTTCTTTGTATGGGAGCAAGCGCAGTCGGGTTGGGTGTGCCTCACTTGTTCTTACCTGATGAATGAGTGCGCAAAATCTTCGTTCAGACACATCTTTTGGCGCAAGAGGCACAATCACCCACGGCTGGCAAAAAAGCCCGTCAGAAACGAAAAGAAAAAGGTTTTCGTGGGTGATATTGACGTTGAACTCTACTTTGCTACACAACACGACTGAATTTGCCGAAAAACGACAATTTTTCAGTGAATAATTCTTTACTTCTATTTTGGGAACTATATTCTTAGAGGTAAGATTATTATTATCTGTTATTTGTTCAATATAGGCAAAGTAAAAAGATAAATTTTGAGAAGGACAAAATTCTTCAAAAAGTCCCCTATAAATAATCTTTTCGTGATTATTATATAAGTGACCCCGATTTTTGAAATTTTGCCCAATCTCAAAGTAAAGTGACCCGATTAAATCTGTTACTTTTTTGCCCATTTTGCTTACGACTTTTGAGTGACTATAAAGTGTGCAATCCGAGTAAAATTTACGAGTAAAAATCAGTATCTGAACATCAACACCACAGAGTAAACTCGTATCACGTCCTCTTGGGGTATGACATAAGTCTGAGGGTCTGACTCGTTGAATGTGTATGACTCGAAATCCCCGTTGTCGAGTTTTCTGAACCTACGGAACACGAAGCCATCCCGATTTGTATCTACTACATATACGTTGCCAGTTTTAATACGTCTGTCCTCAACATCGTATGCTTTCAGTCCGAGGCAGTCGCCCTTTTGATAGTGTGGGTAGAGGTCATTGTCCGTGACGTAGTGCCAAATGTCTATTGGGGCAGTGCCGCTATACAGACGTTCAACTCCGTTCATCTGCTTCGATAAATGCCCGAAAATATCAAAGTCGGGTTGCTTTGCCATTGACGTGGGGACGACTGGACACCACCTTCTTTCTTCTTCGGGACTGTCGCCATACTTGTTCGTTATAATATTGCCGCTTTCAGAAACGGTCACATTTCCGTTATAAGCAGCGTTCACGATGGCATTAGGGGAATTAGTCGCCCAAGCCTGATTAATCGCCGTGGAAGCTCTCTGAATAGCCTCTGTTGAATTGACAAGCATATCACCTACGCCATCAATTATCCAATCCCTGTTAAAAGGCTGTCCGAAGCAGCTGTTCATATCCAAGATAATCTTAGGTGTGATGGCTCTTTGCCCATTAATGATAGCGACCACATTAGTGTAGTCCCGATGTAGCTTTTCTGATAGGTCGGTGACATTCTTAACCCTGTTTGTATCTACAAGGTAGTTATAAGCCTCCCATATTCTTTGCAGGATGCCAAACTTAAAATCACCAAGTTTGTTTCTTAGCTCTTCCATCTTTGCTTCTGAAACGACTTTCTTTGCTTTAATCTGTGCCATAACTTTGCTTTTAATATTATTGAATGTTAATAAACAAACTTTGTGTGGTTGTTTTGCTTAACTAATACTAAATTACGCACAAATATTTGCATACTACAAATAAAGTTCGTATCTTTGCAATCGTTAAGCGGAAACGCTGACACAAAAGAGTAGCAGGCTGACGGAATTAACCGCCTTCCAAATGCTTGAACACCACAAAGATAGTGGTTTTTTCGTTAGCTTGCATACTTTTAGGCAAATATTTAGAAATTATTAATAATAATAAAGTATGTAATTTAAGAATTTAACAATGATTACGAAAAATGACATATTGGCGATAAGAGGTGGACAAACAAAGCAGTTCGACATGAACGGCATAAGGGACTGCAATTCCGCAAGGGTGACTGCCTCTTGGGTCGGGAAGAACATTTGCCCTGCCGATGTGGCTTGCTACACGACAAAGACAAACCCCTCCAAGACAGCCATTTGGATTACCGCAATCAAGAAAGAAAAGGAATTAAAGGCATGAAAAGATTAGCAAAGCAATTAAGACTGAAAATCTTCGGAGGCGCATCAGGCGATGAGATTAAACAATTCATCCTCGGGTTTGTGTTCGTGACAACGGTGTTCATTTGCCTGTATCTGGCACTGACGATTATCGGACTGCTCCAAGGGTATTAGAAAAGTCACCAATCAGTCCATTTCTACATATATAGGGCAAGCAGGGAGAAGTCATTAGCACGAAATGATAGTGCATCCCCGTAGGTTCGTGACCGACTTGCCCACACTTTGAGAAATTAAGTACAAGGGAAACCCTTATAGAATAATAAGGCAGATAAGAGCGTCCACAACTCTTTGAGTATTAATCATACTTTCCCCTCTGTGTGGCAACGAGTGCTAAGAAGCACATCATAAATCAAGCGTTGGAGTAGATGGTTAATAGCCATCCTGTGATGAGCAGGTGAGGTAGCAGACAATCCGCCATGAAGCATAATGGTCTTATGTGGAGCGTAGTTTGCGGCACGAGAAGAAACGGAAAGCGAAATTTAGTCAGTAAGCATGGCTTTTGAATATGTGGTAACGCACATAGCTGACACAACATATTGGGTGTCGTAGTTTAGTTGGTTAGAACGCACGACTTACAAATCGTGAACGATGGTTCGAGTCCATCCGATGCCCCTCATTTTTCATGGTAAAATAAATATTAGGTTAATAATTAAATTAAGAAAACACTACATCGGTTCGTGAGAATAGATGTATTTTAAGGGCGGGTAGTTTTAAGTGATAAAACCTTGTGTAGCACAAGAGTTGTAGGTTTGAATCCTGCCCCGTCCACTCTTTGTTTTGACATCTTGTAATTATAATAAACCATTTTTATTTTTTGTTGGAAGAAAACTTTTCATAAGTGAATTTAAATTAAACAATAATGCAATTTCACTTCCAGTCTGTGAAGATAGGCAGTTTTAAGGAAGCCATATAGTGTAGTGGTAACACGGCAAGCTCTGACCTTGCAATCGTTGGTTCGAATCCGTCTTTGGCTACAACGTGATTTTCTTTATCATATTTGAATTATGGGTAATATAATAGGTTGATAAGATGATTGTGAAATTCATTTCGATTGTTCCTCCAAGTCCGTGAGGATATGGAGGTTTATCGCAGCGAGGTGTAGGTGGTTGCATAACACTCCCATAAGGTGAAGGTAGCAGGTTCGACTCCTGCCGCTGCAACAACATTAAATAAAGTTAGTTTCATATTAAAATTAGTCTATTTAGATACGTAATTTGTTTTTGTTAATTTATTCATTTACATTATCATATATTATTTTATTAATGTGTGTATTTGAAATGTCAGTCCGCTTGCGACAAGTAGGCTTTCATCGTGTGATTAGTTTATACATTGCACAGTTATATTTAAAATTTGATTTCAAAGACTTGTTTATTCCTTGTTCGTGAGAATAGGGAATTTTACTCGGAGCGTAGTGTAGTGGTCAGCACAAAAGACTTTGGTTCTTTTAACGTAGGTTCGACTCCTTCCGCTCTGACAATATGTTTTTTTACATTGTATCATTAATAGATGAAATTTAATCATTATTGAATTAATTATGTTAGGTAACTTTGCACGAACACTCCTGCTTGCGATAAGTCGGGGTGTTTTTCTTTTTGATTTAAGACGAAATTATGATAGACGTTAAAGAGATTATCATCAGCTTGCAGAAAGGCAAGCAGGACGCAAATATAGAGCCTTGTATCGCAAGTATGAAGGAAGTCCAACAAGAGGTTTCAAGCAAGACCCTTGAAGAACTGCGCAGACTGACGAGAGAAAAGGAGATAAGGTATCATCAGACCTTGAACGGACACGCATTTTCAGTTGATGGAGTATGAACGAGATAGTTTCACGGGCAATAGCATTGGGAATGGCTATCCAACAGAGAATACATAGTCCATCTGACGATATTATCAGTTTGAGCCAAGCTGCCCGATACCTTTTGTCATTGGGGTATAAAAACCCGAAGAAGGTATTGAAGCTATACGAGCAGGAAGGAAAGATACATATTCGTAAACAACAAGGAGCGAATAATAAAAAGTCTTGCTTGTCGGTGGTGGAGTTGAATGGGTTTTTACTCGAAAAAGAAATAAGTAAACATTAGTATTAATTTAAAGTCAAGTAATTATGAAAACATTGAAATTCAAAATTGTTGGTACACAACCTCTTATGTTGAACAACAATCAGACGGTCAATCCGTTCAACGAGTATGCAAAAAAGTTAAAGGAATTTACATCTAAGCGCAAAAAGACAGAAGAGGATATGATGGCTCTGTATGGCTTGCAGTTCGAGTCCTCACTCTACCTTGCCTCTGACAAGAAAACATATATCATTCCTGCCGACCACTTTTGGAAGTCAGTTTGCACCGCTGCTAAGGAGGTTAAGCTCGGCAAAAAGTTCGAGCAGTCATTTCAGATTTTCGATGATTGCGTCCTCGATTTCCCTGAAAAGAGCTTGTCACCTGTTGAGTTGTACGAGGAAGGCTCGCACGTTGATATTCGTGTTGGCACTATAATGGGCAAGAGTAAAGTACCTGTGTGCCGTGCCATCTTCAATGATTGGCAGACTGAGGTCACTTGTCACTTTGACGAAAGTCAGATTGATGAGAAGGACATCATTAAGATGTTTGAGGTTGCAGGTCTGAGATATGGTGTCGGCACTTACAGAAAA
>JBJEAV010000267.1:0-6401 GCA_051869395.1 Prevotella sp. | reverse complement strand
CTAAATGAAGTCGAGTGAATTAATGAAAAGTTGAGTGGAGTTAAGTTCAGTAAAGATTTAAAAATGGAAAAAGAAACAATAGAAATTGGCAGTGATGGTTGGAATAGCCTTCTGTCAGAGATTGCGGCAAACTATGCCGATGGTTCTTTAATAAAACACGAATGGCTCAAAGAGAAATTCGGGTTAAAGAAAATAATACTCGGTGATTACAATTCGGTTGAGGATTTTATCAAAGCAATAGACACGCAGCAGTTCTGTTATATGAGCCTTGTCGATAGGCTACGTTGGCAGTTGCTCAGTGACTATAAAATGTTCATCAAGAATATCCGTGGTGATGGTTATACCATTATCCAACCAAAGGAGCAAGTTCAATATGCTTATGACTGCCTTACTGCCGACATCAAGAAAGCATTGAAAGAGGCTACGGCAATAATAAGCAATGTTCGCAGGTTCAATGACTTTGAGCAGCAAGCAAAGGATGCTGACACAAGGTCAAGGATTGGGATGATGAAACAGATGTTTAGTGGAATAAAATAAAGATTATTAATTTAACGTTAAATATGAACAATAACAATTCACAAGTCGCAGTTCAGCAAAAGTCTGTAAGCGACATTATGGCTATGCCAGCAATGGTAAGCAAGTTAAATGCGGTATGGGGCGACCCTGCTATTGCCGCAAGTTTTTCATCGAGTCTTATATCGCTTGTGAACGGAAACCCGAATTTGCGCAAGTGCGATGCTATGTCAGTTGTCGGCGGTGCTATGGTTGCCGCAACATTGCAGTTGTCTGTCGTGCCAACGCTCGGTCAGTGCTATCTTATCCCTTATGGAAAGCAAGCTCAGGTGCAAGTTGGCTATCTCGGCATTTTGCAGCTTTGCCAACGTAGCGGTCAATTCTCAAAGATTATCGCAGTGCCAGTCCATAAGGGCGAGTTGGTAAGTGGTGACGAGTTCAACGAGGATTGGGTTTTCGACAAGTCGAAGAAGGAGTCTGACGAGGTTATCGGCTACTATGCCAAGTTCAAGCTGATTAACGGATTTGAGAAAGCCGCCTATTGGACTAAGGCGCAAGTCGATGCCCACGCAAAACGCTACTCGCAAGCATACGCAAAAGGGTTTACCTCGCCGTGGAAAACGAATTTCGATGAAATGTGCTGCAAGACCGTCTTGAAGAGTATTTTGAAGTATGCTCCCAAGTCTATTGCAATGCAGAACTTGTTGAAGTTCGACCAAGCAGTTGTAAAGACCAACTCAAACGATGTCGAGGAGTTGACTATTGACTCGTTCACTCCTGATTACGTTGACAACGAAGGTACAAAGGCACAGATTACCGAAGCTGCCGCCGCTGCCGCAGGAGTGCAAGATGCACAAGCAGAGGAGGTAAAGTAAGATGATTGTCGATAACGTAGAACAACGTAGTTTGGCATGGCACAGGCTGCGCTGTGGCTCTTTCACGGGGAGCAAGATTGGTGACTTGATGAAGTCGGGCAAGAAGAAGGAGCAGATATTCGGCGAGACCGCCTTGACCTACATCTACAAGGTTGCCGCCGAGAGGATGATTAATCCTGTTTTCTTGAACGATGATGACTTGTTCGGTCAATATGTCGAGTCTCAACAAATTTACTCGAAAGCCATCGTCTGGGGTCAGGAGCAAGAGGATAATGCCAAAGACTTGCTGATACGCAAAAATCCCGAATGGGAGTTAGCGGACGTGTCAAGCTGCAAGCACGACACTATACCGCATTTTGCAGCCTCACCCGATGCGATTGTCTATGACCGCAAGAAGCTGATGACGATTGAAATCAAATGTCCGCAGCCATCGACTTTTGCGAAGTACTTGGTTCAGATTAAGGACAATGAGAGCCTTAAAAAGACAGAGCCAAACTACTACTACCAAATGCAAGCTGAAATGGCTTGTACGGGCGCAGAAAGCGGTGTATTTGTGGCTTATTGCCCTTGGCTGATAAATCCTATCCATATAGTTCCGATAGAGCGTGACAACGAAACTATCAAGGCGATTGAAGAAAGGGTTGTCAAGGCTAACGAGATTGCCGAACAGATTATTAACGGAACTTACAAAGCAGAATAAAAGCAATGCAATTTCAAGGAAAAATAGTTGAGGCTCTTCCCGTAGTTACGGGTGAGGGCGCAAGAGGTCAGTGGGTAAAGCAAGGCTTTGTACTCGAGTACGAGCCTGGACAATATCCCAAGCAGATAGCCTTCGATGTCTTTGGCAGTGACAAGCTGCAAGAAATGAGAATATCCGTAGGCGAGGAGCTTATTTGTGATATTGACTTTAAGGTTGTCAAGGGAAGGAATGGAGGCACGTTCAACAATGTTGGTTGTTGGCGGGTTACAAGGGTTAATCAGGTTCAGCAGCAACAAGCGGTTCAGCAAGCGGTTGTGCAACCTCAGCAGCAAGCGATACCTCAGCAAGCAGTCCAGCAGCAGCCGCAAGGTTGTCAGCCATATTATCCCGACAGACAACCACAACAAGCACCACCTCAGCAGCAGCCGTTGTATCCACCACAAGGTCAGCCGCAGCAGCCAGTAGGTGATGTTACTCAGTCAGGCTCAGACGGCTTACCCTTTTGACGTAGCCGTGGATTTATTCAAAGAAACATTTAACTTAGAAGAAGATGGAAGTTAAGACAGGTAATTGGTTCGAGTGCAAGGTGCGCTACGAAAAGACCCAAGAGGATGGTATGCCGAAGAAGGTGACTGAAACATACGTTGTGGATGGCATTAACTTTGGCGACGCATTTAATCGTATGTGCGAAAACACCATCAAGGAGCTTTGCACGGAAGATTTTGAGATTGTCGGAATGAATATGGCACGCTACAAGGCTATTGTAACGGTCAATTCTATTTCAGAGAAATTCTTCCGTGTCAAAATCAATGTTATCACCATTGACGAAAAGACGGACAAGCAGAAGAAAACACCGATGTTCGTCTTGGTTCAGGCGAAAGACATTGCTGCCACCCGAAAGGTCATTGATGATGACTATATGGGCGGCACAATGCTCGACTACGAGATAAGTTCGGTATCTGAAACAAAGATACTTGACTTTTACGAGAAGTAAGTGTAAGACTACAACTTTTTAACTCATAAGACAAAAGGTCTTTTTTTTTGTTCATCAAAAGATAGTGGGCAGTTTGGTTTGTGAAAATAGGACTGTTTTTTCTTTTTTGTTTAGGCATTTGTTTTCATTACATATATTAGATAATTGGTAGATAAGGACACGTTAGAAGATGAATTTAACTCGGTGATGATAATAGATATACTGATGTGTCAATTCATACCTTTTGACATCGGAAGCCGTAGCCTACGAGTTAGGATTAATGCCGATTAAGAAATGCGTAGCCACGTTTCTCCACTTTCAAAGCAGCGAAAGTGGAAATGCCGCTGATGGCGTGGGTCAAATGGTATAAGCCACGAATACTCCACCTTAATCTTTGAGAGTCTGGGAACGAAGCGAGGTTCAAATCCTTGCAGCGGCACGCGCTTAATATCTCTATTTTATTTATAGGGATGATTTAGATTTTTCATAAATTTTAATTTTTCCTCCTTGCTTGTGAAGTAGGGAGGTTTTTTAATAAGCAATTATGAAACATACAATAAACGACGTAAAACTGACGATTGAGCCTGAGTTTAGAATGTTGCACAATCGAATAGGAGTATTTAACACGCACTTTCAAAATTTCGGTCACTGCAATATACCAAAGGCACAGCTTATTATAGCTGACCCCCCCTATAATTTGGGAGTTAACGCTTATGCGAGTAATCCATCTTGGTATGTCGGAGGCGATAATAAGAACGGTGAAAGTGATTTAGCAGGTGAAGAGTTTTTCGACACAGACAAGGATTTTCGTCCTGCTGAGTTTATGCACTTTTGCTCGCAAATGCTTAGACCTGAGCCAAAAGAGAAAGGCAAAGCACCTTGTATGATTATCTTCTGCGGATGGGAGCAACAATTCTACTATAAGGAATTGGGCGAGCGATATGGTTTCAAAGGCTGCATACCATTGGTATTCAGAAAAAACTACTCGGCACAAGTTCTTAAAGCCAATATGAAGGTTGTCGGTAACTGTGAGTACGGACTGATACTTTATCGTGACAAGCTGCCCAAGTTCAACAATCACGGAGAAATGATTATGAATTGTATGGATTTTCCTCGTGAACTTGGTATGCCTCGCACACACCCGACACAAAAGCCAATACCACTGCTTAAACGTCTGATAGGATTGTTTACTGACCCTGATGATGTTATAATTGACCCAACGGCGGGCAGTTGCAGCTCAATAGTAGCAGCTGCAAGTATGCAGCGCAAAGCATACGGCTTCGAGATTAAGAAACAGATATACACACAAGGCGTGGAGAATTGCAAGCATTGGATTTCAAATGACTTGTTTGAGGTGTCGCCACAACTTGAAAAACGCAAGCAATACACACAAGCGAAATTGTTCTAATATAAAGAAACAACATCATTAAGATGTAGGCATTTGGCGGAATACTGCAAACCTTGCTGCTAAAAGGTTATTAATCTTGGGAGAATAAGGTATTGTCTTAAAAAGACTTGTCGGGAATATCCCAAGCTAATTGCAGTATATTTTAAGCACAACGCAAGCCTTGCTGGTAAAAGGCTACCCGAAAAGACTTGGTTAAATAAGCGTAGGATAGGGTTATAATAAGGGAGAATAAGTAGTCAAGTCGGATTGAACACCCCTGCTAATTGCGGTGTGCTTTTAATTAAGAGAAATAAATCCTATGGCGATAGGTCGTAGAAACAATATTTTGAACAACTGATTAATAACAAAAAAATGCCGTTTAAGGAGCGGCTCGGTGCAAGTCCGAAAATAACATTATGAGAGAATTAACAAGAGTATTTAACCAGACTAAGGGGACACGCCTCTAAAAGTCGCTATGGTTTATACTCCAAACATTTTTCGATGTTATCTTTTTTGTTTTGATTAGGATATAAAAGATTGAGGCTACGTCTTTTTAATTCACGAAAGTATGGAGTGGTTGTTAAAAGCCACTCCTTTACATTACTCTTTTGTATTGTATGGTTAAGCAGTCATTACTCGAAAGACATTTGGTTTTGCCGAAAGACAAGTTGGAGTATTTCAAACGACACTGCGGAAAAGTTAGTGTTAAGAAAATAACTAAAATACTCGGAATTGATATTCGGGAATACTGCAAAATAAAAAAGCAGTTGGGACTCAAAGGCAGATACAAAGGAGTTGAAAGACGTGAAATCGTTAAGGAACATTATACCGATATGACCTTTGCTGAAATGGCAAGGGAGTATGGAGGCAATTCATGCTCGTATAGCAGATATGCAAAAGAGTTGGGACTCGTTCAACCCGAAGAGATAATTAATAGAGGTATTCGGGCGAGGGTTGAAAGCAGAGAGGATTGGAAAAGAAAACATAACAAACTTTGAATAGATATGACTTGGACGAACAAAGAAATGATGACCCAAACAAGGGAATTGACATTAAAGATAATAGACGAGGTGGAGAGTTACGTTGCGAAAAGACAAGCAAGAGGGCATTATAGCCTTAATCAGCTTTATAAGGATGTGAATATCACTCACACGTCTTGGTCACATATAAGACGTAATGAAAATCGCTCTGTAACACTCGATACCGCAGTAAGGCTGCTCGACAAGTGCGGACTAAGGTTAAAGATAGTGCCGAAGATAATGCCTCGCAGCCAGTACGACCACAAGGACATAATACCACCGACAGAATATGCGACAGGTAGCGAATGACATAGTAGATACGCTCGTCAAGAAACTGCCGATAGTCATTGGTAACATTGACTTGAAGAAAGCGGATAACAAGACATACAATGCCGTGAGGATAACAAAGAATATCCTTAAACGGCTGAACAAGATAAACAATCAAGAATAGCTGAGATTATTATGAGCAAACCCGAAAGTAAAAGACAACAAGCCTACCATAAAGATATAGTGCCTCTCACCAAGGATAGGCTTCTTTTCTTGCTTAATGATATGCGTGAGCAGTTGGCAAGCACGAAGCGCACATTGACTGGTGAGGAAGAAAGGCGAGCAAAAAATTCCATACGCATAAAGGATTTGGAGGGTAGGCTTAAACGTGAGCATATCGACGTTAAGTATTTCGTCCATAAAAGCCGTGACGTGTTCAAAAAGAAATGGGAGAAGGACAGATTAAAGTATGCGCTTTATGGTGCGCTTGAATGGGCGAACAGAGATTTCAGAAAAGAGTTTGCCAAACTGAAAAAGCTCGAGTCCGAATATGATACCCATTGCGTGAACATTGATATTCTCCGTGGAAACATAAAGACCATTGAAGAGAATATCGACGTGATTAAGAAAAGAATAAGGGAGTTTGATAACGAGGAAAAGAAAGATG
>JBJEAV010000266.1:0-2125 GCA_051869395.1 Prevotella sp. | reverse complement strand
GGAGCTTCCTGTATACTTCAAATAGGAGCAGGTAGTTGACAAAAAAAGATACCTCAAGTAGATTTGAATCCTTACTGACCGGACCGTTAGTAAAATTCAAATCCAAGAGAGGTATCTGACATGAATAGTAACTCAAACACCCCGAAA
Organism: Prevotella sp.; assembly: GCA_051869395.1. Classification (GTDB taxonomy): domain Bacteria; phylum Bacteroidota; class Bacteroidia; order Bacteroidales; family Bacteroidaceae; genus Prevotella. Next base: position 1,978 of record JBJEAV010000266.1, on the reverse strand, counting down.
AATCAAGTAGGAAATCGTGGAGGAAGGATTGGCAGGCGCGGCAATAACCGTAAGAAGAACGATGCATTGGCTCTGTGCCCGGAGCAGGAAGCGGCTTTGAAGCAAAAGGTTGAGGAGATTTCCAAGGGCCTTCAGTCCTTCACCTGGCGAGAACTGGAGACCACAGGCAGGTTCTCGCGGAATGAGAAGCTTACCTTCATCCGTGATGATATGCTCATTGTGGGATGCGACATCGGCAGCGAAACGCATTATGTGCGAGCAATCGATACGAAGGGACGTGAACTGAGCAAGGGCGCGTTCTCCTTTGAGAACAACGCTGAGGGCTTCCAAAGTGCGAAAGACTGGGCGCTGCACCTCGCAGCGCAGCACGAAAAGAAACAGATCGTCCTGGGCCTTGAGCCGACTGGACACTACTGGTTTTCGCTGGCTGCGTGGATGATCGCGAACGGGATAAGCGTTGTACAGGTCAATCCGTATGCGGTGAAGCAGACGAAGGAACTGGAGGATAATAGCCAGGCCAAGAACGATGCCAAGGATCCAAAGCTGATTGCGGATCTGGTGAAGAACGGCAACTACGGTGTGCCGTATCTTCCGGAAGACGTATATGCGGAACTGCGCGTCCTCTGCACGCTGAGAGATCAGCTCATGGAAGACCGTGTGCGGAATATGAACCGGCTGCATCGTGAGATGAAAATTGTATTTCCCGAATATATGCAGGCGTTTGGGAAGATAGACGGCGTATTCACACTGAGCGTATTGGCAAGCACTCCGCTCCCCAGCGAATTGGTCGCACTCGGCGAGGATGGTATCCGTGAGATCTGGCACGTTAAGAAGCTGAAAGGCCGCGGATACAGTAGGGCAAAGGAAATTGTTCGTCTGGCCAGCGTGAGCGCAGGGCTGACGCAGGGAGCCGAAGCAAGGAAGATCGCTATCGTCAGTTTTGTCGGCAAGATCATGGAGTTGACAACCGAGATAGAAGAAATTGAGGCACAGATGGCCCAGAAATGCCGGGAGATTCCCCGCGCTGAAAATGTTCTGGAGATCAAAGGATTGGGAGATACGATTGTCTCCGGCATACTGGCGGAGATGGGAGATGTGGACCGCTTCGACGCGGCCAAGGAGATCCAGAAGCTCAGTGGGCTGGGGCTTGTGGCGTGCAGCTCCGGCAAGCACAAGGGGCAGACAAAAATCAGTCACAGAGGACGTAAGCGGCTGAGGTATTGGCTGTTTCAGGGAGCCATGTCGGTGGTATCGCATAACGAAGCATTCCGGAAAATCCACGAGTACTACACGACCCGGGCGGTAAACCCGCTGAAGAAGATGCAGTCCCTGACCGTGATCGCGTGCAAGCTGCTAAGGATCATATTCACGATTCTCAAGAAAGGCATCCATTTTGACCCTGAGAAGATGATGCGCGATATTGTATACCCGACACAGCAGGAAGCTGCCGCCTAAGCACAGCAAACCATTCCATCCAGGGCTCTGCCGAGTTTCCAGGCAGCAATATGGGGATTGGGCAGGGCTCTGGAAGGAGTCCACACACCGTGGAGGTTAGCCCCTCCGCCAAGGAACAGACCACCAATGGCAAGGCTGGCTTAACGTCCGCTGAACGATTCAGCGCCATCCGAAACCAACGGTGAGTCGGTGAGATTCAAATCTACAAACAAGAGCTGTAGCCAGTAGGGATTTATTCCATGGGGCATAGACCCCGCGAAGGAGCTTCGCTGGCACTCGGTGTATGAACAGGTGGGACGAAGGAAGTTGGGACATCGATCCCCAGAGACACGGAAGGTTCACCATCATAGCTGACAGAGGGAAAACGGCCTTTACAAGCGGGACGCTTGGCTTGCCATACCCAAAACAGCTATTCTGTACGCGATACGGAAGATGTTCACCACCAATTGGCTCTGTTTTTAGAGGTATCTATTTTAGAAAAGCCTTAAACTACAACGATTTAGGGCTTGACAAGAGAGGAAGG
>JBJEAV010000265.1:0-2141 GCA_051869395.1 Prevotella sp. | reverse complement strand
TTTTTTTATTAAACACAAAGACACAAAGGTCTTTTTTCCGCCTAAGGAAGATACAGAGAGCAGCAAAGCTGCTTACAAAGTCCACAAAGTTTTCTTTCCAGTACGGTTGGGGATGCGCAGCCTCTGGGAGCGTGGGCGTCCCGCCCGCGGCCTGCCGATAAAGCATATTTCATCCTCATTTTTTTTGATTACTCTCTACGCAGGCCGCAGGCGAGACGCCTGCGCTCCCAGAGGCGTCCGCATCGGAACGCGGGCGTAGCGAGAGTTCCTTTCAACCGTATATACCGAAATATCACTTTAATATTTTAATTCTTTAATTCTTTAATTTCGTAAGGATTTCAATCCTTACGATACTTCCCCTCCTCCTTGTCCTCGAGCATGCTGAGATATGACTGATAGCGGCTGGCGGCGATGTAATGCTCCTCCACTGCCTTGAGCACGGCGCAGCCAGGCTCATGGGTATGGGTGCAGTTGCTGAAGCGGCAGTCCTTGGAGAAATGGAAAATCTCCTTGAAATAACTTGTCAGTTCCTCGCGCTCGATGTCGAACGTGCCGAATCCCTTGATGCCCGGGGTGTCGATGAGATAACCACCGGCGGGGAGGGCAAGCATCTCACTGAACGTCGTAGTGTGCATACCCGTGTTGTGAGCGTCGGAAATCCCAGACGTGCGGAGATTGGCATCGGGCAGAAGGCTGTTGATAAGAGTGGATTTCCCCACTCCACTGTTTCCGCTGAGAACGGTTATCTTGCCGTCGAGTAGCGGGCGCAGGTCATCCACGCCGTCGCCCTCCTGCGCCGAAATCTTATGACATTCATACCCCACGGTCTCATATAGGTTGACCATCATGTCGAGATAGCGCAGTTCATCCTCATCCAGCATATCCACCTTGTTGAACACTAATATCACCGGCACGCGGTAAGCCTCGGCAGAGGCGAGGAAGCGGTCGATGAAGGTAGTGGAAGTCTGGGGATAGTTCACCGTCACCACGAGCATAGCCTGATCCACATTGGCTGCGATGATATGGCTCTGTTTGGAGAGGTTTGACGCCTTACGAATGATATAGTTACGGCGGTCCTCAATGGCTGTAATAAAGGCCGTCCCCTCCTGGTTGGGCACCACCGTCACCCTGTCGCCCACGGCAACGGGGTTGGTGCTGCGTATGCCCTTGAGTCGGAAATTGCCCTTAATCTTACAGTCAATAAGCTGGTCACCGTCATCAATCCTGACGGTGTACCAGCTTCCTGTATTGCGAATTACTAATCCTGTATGCAAAGAGTTATAATTTTTAGAAGTTAAAGGAGTTAAAAGGAGTTAAAAGGAGTTAAAGACAATAGTCTTTTCGTCCCATTTGGAAGTACTCAGGGGTAAAAACATACGTCCTTTAACTCCCTTTAACTCCCTTAACTCCTTTAACTACCCTTAATCATTACACCGTCATTATTTCTTTCTCCTTGGCGGCGAGCAGTGCATCCACCTTCTTGATCATCTTGTCGTGAATCTTCTGCAGGTCAGTCTCGGCATCCTTTTCGAGGTCCTCCGAGAGTCCGTCCTTGATGGCCTTCTTCAGCTTGTCCTTCACGTCGGCGCGTATGTTGCGTATCTGCACCTTAGTGCCCTCGCCGATTTTGTTGCACTGCTTTGAGAGTTCGCGGCGGCGTTCCTCGGTGGGCACTGGAATGCCCAGACGGATAATCTCGCCGTTGTTCTCGGGAGTGATACCAACGTCAGAGTCCATAATGGCCTTCTCGATTGCCTTGATCTGCTTCTTGTCCCACGGACGGATAGCTATCGAGCGCGGGTCGGGAGTTGAGAGGTTAGCCACCTGGTTGAGTGGCACCATTGAGCCGTATGACTCAACCTTGATACCGTCGAGAATGGCGACATTGGCGCGTCCAGCGCGTATGCGTGCCAACTGCTCTTCGAGATACATAACGCCCATCTCCATTTTCTCTTCGGCATTGCCTAATGTTTCTTTTACGTCTATCATATTTGTAATATTTTAAATTTCACGTCACAAAAATACTTATATTCTCGCAAACCACCAAAGGTTTGCAATGTTTTTTTATTTTTTTAACCGTTAGAGGGCTATTAAATAGCCCTGAAAGGGCGACATAACACAGGATAGGGCTTATGCCCTAT
>JBJEAV010000264.1:0-10068 GCA_051869395.1 Prevotella sp. | reverse complement strand
TCCACTCCAAACTTGTAGATTGTCTTCTGCTTATACTGCTCTGTCGGGCGCAGAACAACCGACGGGAAGTAAGGACGGTTGGGGGAGTCGGGGAAGTGCTGGCACTCCAGGCAAACGGCTGAGCGCTTGGGGAATGTGGCACCGTGCTGACCCACTGCACCGTTGCAGAAGTTGGCTGTGTAGAGCTGTACGCCGGGCTCGGTGGTGTAAACCTCCAATGTGCGGCCGCTCTTCGGCTCTGTCACCTTGGCTGCAAAGCTCAGTTCGCCCTCTTCTTTCTTGTTCAGAACGTAGTTGTGGTCGTAGCCCGAACCGTTCTTGATCTGCTCGTTGTCGGCATCAATTTCCAGTCCGAAAGCCTTGGGCTGACGGAAGTCAAACGGAGTGCCCTCAACCTTGAGAACTTCTCCCGTTGGAATACTGGTGTTGTCGATGGGGAGATAGAAATCGGCGTTGATTTGGCAAATCTGGTCCTCAATAGTAGGAGTGGGATTTGCGATACCTGCCAATGAGAAGAATGCGTGGTGGGTGAGACAGATGATGGTCTTCTTGTTGGTGGTGGCGAGATATTCGATAACAATCTCGTTATCGTCTGTGAATGTGAACTCCACGTTCACCTTAACCTCACCTGAGAAGCCTTCCTCACCATAGGGGGAGGTGTAGTTGAGAGCCAACGAGCGGGGACTCATCTGACGCGCATCCCACACCTTCATGTTGTATCCCTTCTTACCGCCGTGCAGGTGGTTGGGACCGTCGTTGAGGGCGAGCTGGTAGTCCTTGCCGTTGAGCGTGAACTTACCCTTGCAGATGCGGTTGCCATAGCGTCCGATAAGGGTGGAGCGATAGATCTCGTCGGTTTCCATAAGAGCCTGGATGCTGTCGAAGCCCTGGATGACGTTTGCTACCTTGCCCTCCCTGTCGGGCACCATGATGGCACAGATGGCGCCGCCATAGTTGGAGATTGCCACTTCGTAACCTTTACGGTTGCGCAAAATGTATAAATCGGTCTTCTTACCGTTAATCGTGGTCTGGAAATCCTTGCGATTCAGACCACACAAGTTCGCTGTTTCTGAATTACTTGTCATAATCGTATGTTTTTAGTTACATATTTCTTGCTTGCAAAGTAACTAAAAATTTCCGACATACACAAGTTATTCGCCAAAAAGAATGTTATTTGTATGTTAAAAACACCTAAATGCAGTCTCGGAGGAAATCCGCGACCACATAACTGCTGCCTCCGACAAAGACAAAATCATCGTGGGCAGCATTGCGCAATGCCGACGCAAATGCCTCTTTTACAGTGGGATAGCCCACGCCATAGAGTCCTTTGGCTATGGCTTTCTGCTGAATTTCCACCCAAGGGAGCGCGCGATGGTTGTCGGCCTCGGTAAAATAGTAAATTGCGTTCTTTGGGAGCATTTCGATGACACTGTCGATGTCTTTGTCGTTGACCATTCCGAAGATTATGTGCATCTGCTTGCATTTTACCTCCCCCAACTGACGGCTTAGATACCTCCAACCTGCCAGGTTGTGACCGGTGTCGCACACCACCCTCGGGGCGGTCTTCACTGTCTGCCATCTGCCACTGAGTCCCGTCAACTTGCTTACGTTGGTGAATGCCTCGCTTATTTCAACGCGCATGTTCTCGCGTCCCTTCTCTGTGACACATTCACTGAGATAACCCATCTTCATGAGAGCCTTCACTACCACGAGCACCGTGTTGACGTTTTCCTCCTGATAGTTGCCCATAAGCGTACTCTTCACCTCGCCGAAGCTCTTACTATAATATAATAAGGTGGAATCATCTATATTACGTACGCTCTCCACCTCCTTGTTGTCCATGTCCTGGGCAAAATGTATCTCGGACCTCATCTCGTATGCCTTCCTTTCGAAGACGGCCCTTGTCTCGTCTGTGGCATTACCTATCACCACAGGCACTTCCTCCTTGATGATGCCTGCCTTCTCGCCGGCTATCTGCGCGAGGGTGTTGCCGAGGAACTGGGTGTGGTCGAAACTGATATTGGTGATGACCGACAACAAGGGTGTGATGATGTTGGTGCAGTCGAGGCGTCCGCCCAGTCCGGTCTCAATCACCGCAATATCCACCTTCATGTCACTGAAATACTTGAAGGCCATGGCGGTGGTGATTTCGAAGAAGGAGGGGTGGAGCTTCTCAAAGAAGCTGCGCTCCTTCTCAACGAATTCCACGACATACTGCTCGCTCATCATTCTGCCGTTCACCCTGATGCGCTCCCTGAAATCCACAAGGTGGGGCGACGTGTATAGTCCCACCTTGTAGCCCGCCGTCTGAAGCATGGCGGCTATCATGCTCGAACAAGACCCCTTGCCGTTGGTGCCGGCAATGTGGATGGTCTTGTAGTTGGAGTGGGGGTGACCAAAGTGTACGTCGAGTGAAAGGCTGTTTTCCAGTCCACTCTTGTAGCCCTTGTCGCCGATGCGCTCGAACATCGGCAACTGGTTGAACAGATATTCTGTAGTCTCGCGGTATGTCATAGAATATTTAATTCAAGTTCTTAAGTACATAACTTAAGGAGTAAAAAGGAGTTAAAAGAAGATATCGCTCCTTGTGGGAGCTTAGGAAGATAAAAGACAATAGTAAAAGCCATGTTTAAACATACGTCAATTATCTCCTTTTATCTTCATTTATCTTCCCTTATCTACTACCTGAAGTTGAATATTTAATTAAAATAGTTCCTGAACTTTTGGAATATCGACTGCTTGGTGGCTGAGTCGCCCTTGAAGTTGTCACTGCCCTTCATTGCCTCGATGGCCTTGCGCTCGTCGCGGCTGAGGGTCTTGGGCACATATACGCTGATGTTTACAATCAGGTCGCCGTTGCCGCGGCCGTAGCCCTGCACGGCGGGCAGTCCCTTGCCCCTGAGGCGGAGGGTCTTGCCGGGCTGGGTGCCCGACTCAATCTTCATTCTCACCTTGCCGCCCGAGATGGTGGGTATCTCCACCTCACCGCCGAGTGCTGCCGTCGGGAAGTCGAGCAACAGGTTGTATATGAGGTTGTTGCCGTCTCTTACGAATGTGTCGTTGGGCTCTTCCTCTATGAGCACCTGTATGTCGCCGTTGATACCGTTGCGGCGTCCGGCATTGCCCTTTCCGGGCACATTCACTATCATGCCCTCTGCCACTCCGGCGGGTATGTTGATTTCAACAACCTCCTCGCCCTTGACAACTCCAGTGCCGCCACATTCCTTGCACTTGTTCTTGATTACCTTGCCCTCGCCGCCGCAGGTGGGACATACGCCCTGGGTCTGCATCATGCCGAAGATGCTTTGCGTGGTGTGGGTGATAAATCCCGAACCGTGGCAGGTCTGGCATGTCTCCATTCCGCTGCCAGCCTCGGCACCGCTACCGTTGCAGTGATGGCAGGCGATGTCCTTCTTCACCTTGAACTTCTTGGTCACACCGGTGGCTATCTCGCTCAGCGTCAGCCTGACCTTCAGGCGGAGGTCATTGCCGCGGTGCTGCTGCGGACGCGCCTGTCGGCCTCCACCGCCGAATCCACTGAAACCGCCGCCAAATCCGGCGTGACCGCCGAAGATGTCGCCGAACATCGAGAATATGTCGTCCATGTTCATGCTCGCACCGCCGAATCCCGCTCCGCCGAATCCCGCTCCTGGGCCGTTGAATCCGAACTGGTCATACTGTTGGCGCTTCTGCGGGTCGTGCAGCACGTCGTAAGCCTCGGCAGCCTCCTTGAACTTCTCCTCGGCATCCTTGTTTCCGGGGTTGCGGTCGGGGTGGTATTTGATGGCTATCTTTCGGTAAGCCTTTTTTATCTCGTCTTCAGAGGCGCTCTTGTCAACGCCAAGCACCTCATAGTAATCTCTCTTTGCCATATTTCAATATTTCAATATTTCAATATTTCAATTTTCAATATTAAATTTTCACTGTCCCACCGCCACTTTGGCATGTCTGATTACCTTGTCGTTGATGGTGTATCCCTTCTGAACGCAGTCGAGCACCTTGCCCTTCTTGTCGTCGCCCATACCGGGCACCATGGCGATGGCCTCGTGCACGTCGGTATTGAAATCGGCATCGGCAGTTTCAATCTCCTTTACGCCAAGACCTTCAAGAACCTTCTGGAACTTGGTGTAAATCAGCGACATTCCCTCGCGCAGAACCTGCACGTCATCAGTCTTCTCGCCGTTGGCGATAGCCCTTTCCATATCGTCGAGCACGGGCAGCACAGCACTGACAGCCTTCTCGCTGCCATTGAGAATCAGTTCTGCCTTCTCCTTGAGCGTGCGCTTGCGATAGTTGTCGAATTCAGCCACTGAGCGCAGATACTTGTCCTTCAGTTCTGCGATTTGCTCCTGGGCAGCCTCCAATGGCGATTTCTCCTCGCCGCCTTCGGCGCTTTCGTTGTCAGGGGTGTCACCGCTTCCGTTTCCGGGCTCTCCACTGTTCTCGGCTTCGTCGCCGTTGTTGTCGTCAGCTCCTGCGTCCGTCGCTTCAGCGGCGGGTTGCCCGTTAGCTTCCTGCTCTCCCGCCATATCGGCGGCGTTGTTTTGACAATCTGTCAGTTCGTCGATATTAATGTCTTTCTTGTTCATATTCTTCCAAAATTTAAGTTTCATATCCACCTATATACAAAAACCGTGCCTATTTTGCATTTCCGTACATTTTCGCCTTCTGCTCCTTGATACTCTCGTCGTAGATATACTGGTCGTACTCCATCAGCTTGTCGATAGTGCCGTTGGGCGTCAGCTCGATAATCCTGTCAGCCACGGTCTGGATGAACTCGTGGTCATGGCTGGCAAAGAGGATATTTCCCTTAAACTGCATAAGGTTGTTGTTGAATGCCTGGATGCTCTCCAGGTCGAGGTGGTTGGTGGGAGTGTCGAGAATGAGGCAGTTGGCGTTCTTAAGCTGCATCCTGGCAATCATGCACCTCATCTTCTCGCCTCCGCTGAGCACGTTCACCTTCTTCATCACGTCCTCGTCCTTGAAAAGCATGCGTCCGAGGAAGCTCTTCATCTGCACCTCGTTGCCCTTGCCGAACTGGCTCAGCCAATCCACGAGGTTAAGCTCGCTCTGGAAGAACTCAGTGTTGTCGAGCGGCAGGTAAGCCGTGGTGATGGTCACTCCCCACTTGTATTCGCCCGCGTCAGCCTTGCGGTTGCCGTTGATTATCTCGAAGAGGGCGGTCATGGCCTTGGGGTTATGGCTCAGGAAGACGGTCTTCTGTCCCTTCTCGATGGTGAAGTTCACATTGTCGAAGAGCACTGTTCCGTCCGGCTCCACAGCCTTCAGTCCCTCAACCTCGAGAATCTGCGTTCCCGGTTCGCGCTCCATCTGGAATATGATGCCCGGATACTTGCGTGATGAGGGGCGTATTTCCTCCACGTTCAGTTTCTCAAGCATTTTCTTGCGTGATGTGGTCTGCTTGCTCTTTGCCACGTTGGCAGAGAAACGGCGGATGAACTCCTCCAGTTCCTTGCGCTTCTCCTCAGCCTTCTGGCGCTGGTTTTGGGCCTGGCGCAGGGCGAGCTGCGAACTCTCATACCAGAACGAGTAGTTGCCCGAGAAGACTGTCACCTTGCCGAAGTCGATATCCACTGTCTGGGTTGATACGGCGTCGAGGAAGTGGCGGTCGTGGCTCACCACGAGCACAGTCTGCTCCACGTTGCTGAGATATTCCTCGAGCCACATCACCGTGTCGAGGTCGAGGTCGTTGGTAGGCTCGTCGAGCAGCAGGTTGTCGGGATGTCCGAACAGTGCCTTGGCGAGCATCACGCGCACCTTCTCGTTGTTCGACAGTTCGCTCATCATCTTGTCGTGCTTGTCGTCCATGATGCCAAGGTTTGAGAGCATCTGGTCGGCGTCGCTCTCTGCGTTCCAACCGTCCATTTGGGCGAACTTGTCCTCCAGTTCCGCCACCTTGATACCGTCCTCCTCGTTGAAGTCCTCCTTCATATACAGGGCCTCGCGCTCCTTCATGTTCTGCCACAGGGGCTGGTGACCCATGAGCACAGTGTCGCGCACGCTGTACTGGTCATACTTGAAGTGGTCCTGCTCCAGCACCGAGAGTCGCTCTCCCGGAGCCATCTCCACCGTACCCTTGTTGGGCTCGAGGTCGCCGCTGATGGCGCGCAGCAGTGTTGACTTGCCGGCACCGTTGGCACCGATTACGCCGTAGATGTTACCACTTGTAAACTTGAGATTCACGTCCTTGTACAGGACTTTCTTACCAAACTGAATTGCAAGATTTGTGACTGTAATCATTTCTTCTTTTCTATGTCTATATATTTGATATTTCTGATAAATTGCCCCATGGGCGTGCGCTCCATTTCTGAAATGCGGGTGCAAAGGTACAAATAAAATATGATATAGCCAAACATTTTCACCTTATTTTATAAAAATACCCCGTGCACGGGTGATATGCACGGGGTAAATCTTAATGGTGGTCGGGTGACAGGGGTCAGTTGCTGAGGTCGCCATCGTCGATGACTTCATCGCCGCCTTCGCCTCCGTTCTCATCGCCGCCGATAACTGGTGGAAGGTCCTCACCCTCGCCTCCGGTGTTGTCACCTGAAGTTCCGGTGTTATCACCAGAGGTTCCGGTGTTATCACCTGAAGTTCCGGAATTTCCTGAGTTTCCTGAGCCAGTTCCCTCAGATGCGGCAGTCTTCTTGAACGTTGCCACATAACTAACATCATCAGAGATGGTGATAGAGCGCTCGGGGGAGGTCTCATCGTCATTCCACTTGACGAAGACATAGCCCTCGGCAGGGATAGCCTTGACAAGAGCCACATCGCCGTCGTTGTAGAAGCCGGCACCCTCAAAAGTACCTGCGTTCTCGGGACTCGAGATGAGTTCAAGCTCGAAGTCGCCGACATTCTCATTCGAGGTGTTCACGGTGCGGATTAGTTTGCCGTCGCGGTTATAACAGGCAATGCTGATGCCGGTGTTTATAAGCTCGGTCTTGATTTTCTTGCTTGGGGTGAAAATCACCTTACGGGCTGTGATAAGACCGTAGCTCACCTTGTCAACAGAGCTTACCGAGGTGGCATTGATGCCGAAGCGCATGGTTCCAAGACCGGGGATAGCCACAGAGTGGCCTTCGGTAGCCCAAGCCTTGATGACATCACCGATAGAATTCCAAGCAGACTGGAGCACACTCTTGGCGAGGTTAGAGCGAACGCAAGCCTCCTCGATGACCTTGTCTTCCGACAACTTGTTGTAAATGATCGGGGAAAGGACATAGCGGTATGTTCCCGCAAACTTTCCGATTTGAATAAGACTTTCCTTGGCTTTAAGATTAAGTGCCATAAGAATGAAGATTTAGGGGTTAAATCAACGTTGCGTATTACTTTCTGAATACGGTGCAAAGGTACGACTTTTTTCTGAAATATGCAAGTGTTTTGGTGATTTTTTTTGTTAAATAATGTCAATGTATGTCTGATTAATTTTTAATGGGATAAATCACTCAAAAAACTCCGCGGTCTGAAGCGGATGCCTCTGGGAGCACAGGTGTCCCAAACCGTACAGGTCAAAATAAATTTCTCCAGTTGGATAAAAATATTTCTCCAACTGGATAAAAATATTTTTCCAGTTGGAGAAATTAAATGACGCAGCTAATAATTCTAATTTCGGAAGTGGATCGTCTGTCAATACATAACCACTTAGCCGGGCATTTTCAATGGCTATCAATGCGGATGCCATTGGGAGCGTGGGCGTCTCGCCCGCGGCTGTCGTGGAGAGTAATTTAAAACATCATACTTCCAATGTTTACTCACCGGGGAAGAGCACATCCAGCAGGTCGGAGTTGGCGGGATGCTTTTCCAGTCCCTCATAGAATGAGTATTGGATGCTCTTGGTCTGCTCCATCACCTTGCGCCACTTGTCCAGGCAACCGCTGTCGGGTATGATAACCACCCTGCGGTTGAAGAGCGGGCGCACTACATAGGTGTTGAGGTTTGAGCAGCCGCCAGTGGCGAGCCAAACATACTGCGGGCGTAGCATTGCCATCACAATGGCTGTCTTCTCCGACTCAACGAGATAAACCATATCCTCGGGACGCTCCTTCAGCAGGTGTGCACCGAAGAGGCAGCGCTGCATCCTGGCATCCTCTGGCATCTTTCCTTTCTTCGCCATGTCGTAGCTGATGGTCGATACGATGCCGTTGCGGTGGCCGTCCGGGCGATACCACATCATCTTCCCCTGGCAAACCTTGCCCATGTGGTCGATATACCAGAAGATGGTGCCCTGTGTCGAGGTGGCGCTGAGACGGTAGTCCGTTGCCACCTTCTCAAGCATCTCCTTCGACGGAGCTTTGGTGGCGAGCCAGCGTCCGAGGTTGCTCTCGGTGTATGGCGTAGGATATTCGTCGAACACGTTGTCGGGCAGGTAGAGTAGGGGTTCGTGCTCCTTGCGGAAGACGGGTGTGGCCTGGGTGAGATAGCCGTATTTGGCCTCAGGGTGCTGCTTGAAGTATTCGTATGGGGTGACGCGATAGCTGCAATTAATCTCGCGGTCGCACTTGCCGCAGCCGGGTCCAACGGGCTTGCCAGTCTTGAGGTCGATGTACTCCGAAAAACGATGCTTGTGACCGCAGCTTGGGCAGTCAGGTTTGTCAGCAGCGTGGTGATAGCTCTTGAGAGCGTACAGTCTTTGCGAATTATTTATTTTGAATGTCATAATTTTAAAATTTTTTTTGAATTAATGTTTTGTTGTTTGCGGGGTGACCGCCCGCCCCCCTATAAGGGGGCGGTCGGGCATCCCCTTAGTGATTTGACGATTAGAGGGTGGTGTCAGAAGATTTTATCTCCGTACGATTCACGTTTGATGGTGATGTAGTCTCCGGTCTTTGAGAAAGGACAGTCCTTGCGGTCAAGAAGGCGGTTGATGATTTCAAGTGCCTTGGTCGATCCGACAATCTTTTTCCCCTTTAGGATGTTGGCAATCGATGTTTTCGACATCGGCTTGCCTTGCTTCCACAGGATATTGTTTATCGGCTCGATGAATGTATCATCCTCCGCAGCCTGGTTCCGTGCTTTTTCAGCCTCTCTTTTCTCATTGTCGATTTTCAAGCGGTGCTCCACAAACGAACGGTCGCACGTTGGTCTGCCGTCAGGCCCGAAGGTGAATTGCCAATCAGGCACAGGGGCACCGCGGTTGATAGGTGTCTTCACTGTCACCACCGAGCCGTTCTTCTCCAGCTCGAATGAATATCCGCACTTGTTAATCCATTCAGTGCCCAGCCAGCCGCGGGCCTTTCCCTCACCTGGATTGTTATGCAGTACTCCCAGAATGGCGCATCCTGCCTCGGACGCCAACTGCATCATCTCCTGTGCCAGCATTGGGCAACCAATGGGGTCGTTGATGTCGGGGATAAGGTCGCGCAGACCGTCGATGATGACAAACTGCGGTCTCTCGCGCATAATGACATCCTTGATGAACTGCAGACGCTCCTCATATCCGTACCTTCTGAGATTGTAGGTAATTAGGCGCCCGAAGTCCTCACCCTCAACACCGCCCATGCTGAGCATGTTGCGATATTGCATGAATGTGTCATATTCAAACTGTTCAGTGTCGAACATGGCAATCTTGATGTCCCTGTCGAGAGCGTATTCCACAACCCCGAACTTACCGCAGAGGCAGGCAGCCACCAGTATAGTGGCGAGAGTAGTCTTGCCCTGTTTTGCCTGCGCCTGCACCATGTGGATGTCGCCGATGGACAATGTCGGAATGCTGTTTACCTTGAGGATATACTCCTTAGGCGCATAGTATTTGTCCATTGCGATCCGGCATTGTTCCACCCTTTCGAGATATGCCACATCGTCGGCGGTCAATTGACTGGCAGCCGCGTCGAGCGACTGCATGAGTTCCTCACTCTGTTGGCAAGAGCCGTACTGTACTTCGGACTCCTGCAAAGACTTCAAGTCTTTTTCTTCATTCATAATAAGAATCCCAGACGCGCGTCGGCCGCAGCCCGCGTTCGGTCGCCGTCGGGATGTTCTCCCTCTTGAGGGCGGGCTGTGATGGGCGACGTGTCCATCCGCCTCAATCGAAAGACGGGTGCAAAGGTA
>JBJEAV010000263.1:0-2157 GCA_051869395.1 Prevotella sp. | reverse complement strand
GAAGATTGAAGTGGGCGACATTGGGACCTGTCACGTTGTATTCCTTGATGACGTTCTCCCATGAATCCTTAGGACTGCGGTTGGCGAAATATATATATTGGATGTCATACTTTGACAGTCGTTCGTACAATTCCTGCGAATGTGATAGGGCAGTCTTGCAAGGACCGCACCATGTGCCCCACACGTCGATGAGCACAATCTTTCCCTTGTAAGGCTCAAGCAGCTTTTTCAGTATCTCCTCGCCTTCTGTCATGCCGGCAACATCATCGCCGGTCTTCATTACGAGCTTGTCCAACTGGCGGTTGGCAAGGGCAATGTAATAGTCGTTTCTTTTTACCACATCATCATATTCCGAAGGTATGGTTATCCATGTCTTCAGAGTGTCCATCAACTCAGGAGACAAAGCCTTGTGAGTGCCTTCAAATGCCCTATGGACAAGCTTTGCCGCCATTACGCACTTTGTCGTTTTGTCAGCCCCGAGGGAGTCAAGGCAATTGGCATATATGTGAAGTCGTTTTCTGAACAGTTCGTCAGTGGATTTATATATCAGTGGATGGCGAATTGCCGCATCTTCAATATAGTCTGTCAGGAAATTGCCTACGGAACGATGCAAGGTGTAGGGTTTCGGCAGTTTTGTCCAGAAGTTGTCGTAGGCATACTTGCGTGCATAGTCAGGCAGTTTGCTTCCTTTTACATAGAATCGTGCTTGTCCTACTTCACACGCTTGGTCCCATGTGGCATTGTCCTTGCTGTAGATGTTGTAGCGGGTGGAGAGCATGGGATGACGGGAGCACAGTTCGTCAATCTTTTTATGTTGAGATTTGATGATGCTGTCGCCCTTGGCAAAAAACACGTCGAAATCATCTCCCCTTTCTATCATTATACTGCTCCATTCAAGAGGATACTTAATCAGTTCGTTTTGAAGCCTAACGTCTTCGCCCATAAGCATCCTTCGCCCTTCCTTGAAGTCATAGAGCAGGAAATAGGTCTTACCTGGTTCGAGCAGGGTGCGAATGAAGCAGCGTTCCCAGTCGCAAAAGAACTCCATTGTGTTGATAACAGATATTTTGATAGTGAAACGTCCGAGCGAATCCAAGTCGGCATAGTGTGATACCTGCTCATCGGTGAAAAGGTCTTCATAATTGATTTCGAAAGTCTTGTTCTTTCGGTATTCTTCCGGCATGTCCTTAAGCCATCCCACTACAGTTATAGTGTCCTTTCTGTAGTCAGTATCCACGAAGTCGGTCCTTGTGTCTTTGGTGGGATAGTCGGGGAGAAATCTGTCTGTTATCATCGAATAGAGAGCCTTATTGCCGTTGATGGAGATAGAGCGTAAGCCCTTGCGGTTTTTACCCACTTTGACATTAACTGTCTCGTTTCCGAGTGTCATTGTGATGTCGGCTTCTCCTAATTTCTTGTTTACCTTAGCCTTCATGTCCCATATCTTGCAGTCGTATATGGCATAGTCGCCGAGGAAGGCGATGTCCCAGTTGCCTGTCGTTTCATTGCGCCAATATGATGGGAAGAGCATCTTGTGGCGTTCCTCCGCCGAGCGGATTCCGCAAATCTTAAAAGCCCTGTCGAAATCTCCTTCGATGAAGTCAAATACCTTGGTATCGAGAGGCAGCGGTTGGAAATGAAAGACTATATCTCGCTTGTTGTCGGCATTGGTCTTGACGAACTTGTCGAGTTCAATGCCGTCGGCAGACACCAAGGCATACCTCTTGCCGTCGGCAAGGAGGTAAGTGCCGCTCGCAAACTGGAATGAATTATAGTCGCTGCGAGTGCTTACAGTGACGCTCACTGTCGTCTCCGTCTCCTTCAGTTCAATGCGATTAACGTCGATGGCAGTATTGAAAAAGCCATCTCCATATATGTTTCCATACTCCGTCGTAGGTTTCTCCCAAACCACATACTTGTTCTTTGCCTCACTGCCCACGATGCAGAGCAGTGCCACGATAGTCAATAGTGTTTTCTTCATAAATTAAATTGTTTTAAATTTTGGCGGCAAAATTACGATAATTCTTCTATTCATGCAAATATATTGTCTGACAATTGTCTGACATGATACATATTCACAACAAATTGAAACAATTTCATGTAGTGCTACATATTAAGATATGAGCAATACTTTCCTATTAGATTCTGCAATGTCAG
>JBJEAV010000262.1:0-2160 GCA_051869395.1 Prevotella sp. | reverse complement strand
GCTATCACCGCCTTCGCCTCCTTCATCTTGGTGGCGAGGTATTCGTGGGTGCGCTTTGCGATACCGGTGCCGCGTACCTTGGCGGCATCAGCGATAGTCTGCAAAATGGTATCGACATACTTCTCATGAGAGGGGTCGGCTACCAATACTTCTATTTCTTCCACTTTCTTAAATTAATTATCAAGTTGCTTTTCAATCTTTCAATCTTTCAATTTTTCAATTTTCAACCTACACCATATTCGGCACCACCTTGCTCAATGCCGCCACAACATCTCGCTCATCCACATCCTCCTTCACTACGATAAATATAGTGTCGTCGCCCGCTATAGTACCTAATATATAAGGTATATGACTGTTGTCGATGTTATATGCTATGCTGCTGGCATATCCCGGACGTGTCTTTATCACGCCCATATTGCCCGAAAAGGTGATTGACAGGAATCCCGGCACACGCATCATCTCCTTCACGTGGGCGGGAGTGCTCACGCGCTTATACATTGTTATATTTGGCAGCACATACACGTAGTTGCCGTCAACACCCGCCGCCTTCACCACCTTCAGCATCTTGAGGTCGCGGCTCAGTGTTGCCTGTGTCAGTTGGAATCCCTCCTCGCGCAGTGCGCCGAGCAGTTCCTCCTGACTTCTCATCGTGCGGCTCGATATAATCATTCTGAGTGTGTCGAGCCTGTCGTCTCTGGTCTTGTTCATTGTATCTTTATTCATTTACGGCTGCAAAGTTATACATAATTATGCAAATACGCAAACTTTTCCCGTATATTTTTTCATAAAAGGTTAAATTCAGTGAAAATAGTCACATTCTCCTCTCCTTTAGCAGTCTTCTGAGCATGAATGTAGTGAAATAGGGCAGGGTGAGGATGCTGCCGTTGAAGCCAATATTGGCTGCGCACAGCTTTATTCCCAACCTTATGTCTTCATATTTATTATCAGGATTAATTAGTCTGTTGAGCGAGGGGGATGCGGAGTTGTTTGCCTTTACTTCGACGGGAATCAGTGAGTCGGCATTCCTGACGAAAAAGTCCATTTCTATCGAAGGCTTATCCCGACGATAGAAATACAGGTCATATCCCTGTTTCACAAGCATGTCGCCCACAATATTCTCATACAGTGCCCCTTTGTATGTTCCGAGATTATTGTTGGAGCGAAGGTCATCCTGTGATTCCTTGTCGAGCGATGCAATCAGCAATCCCGTGTCTTTATAATAAAGTTTATACTGCTTAGGGTCGTAGTTGCCTTTGAGCGGCAGTTCAAGATTGTCCAAACAGTAGCAAACATTTACTATCCCCGCATTCTGTAGCCACTCCACGGCCCCGATGTATTCCCTATTCCTGGCTCCATTTGCGATTTTCGTCACTTGGAATTTCTTGTTCTCCTTAGCCAGGAATGTTGATATATGCCGATATACGGCGAGCACTTTCGCCTTTTCTAATCCGACGGCATATTTCGTGATGTCCTCCTCGTAGTCTCTGAGCAGCTGTTGCTGAATGTCGAGCAGTCCCGAGAATGTGCCTTGTGTGATATACTTGTTGACAACCTCCGGCATACCGCCAATTACCATATATTCCCTGAACAGCTGGAATATTGTGTCGAGTATGCTTTGCGGATATGGGCGCAGTTCAGCCACAAAACTGTATAGGTATTCTATTTGCCCTTCGTCATAGCCTTTTGCCCAAAGGAATTCCTCGAAGTCCATAGAGTGCATCTCGTAATCTTCCTTATAACCCACACTGTTGGATGCTATCTTGTTATAATTGATTCCCATAAGCGAGCCGGAGCAGATGACATCGTATCTGCCGTCAATCTTGAATGCCTTCAAGCTGGTGGCACAGTCGGGATAGTCCTGCATTTCGTCGAAAAAGATAAGCGTATGGTGTGGTATCAGTTTCACCGTAGGGTCAATGAAACTGATATTGCGCAGTATGTCGTTCACCTCATAGCCATTGTCGAATATTGTGTGGAACTTCCTTTGCAGTGCGAAGTTTATTTCCACAACACTCTTGTAGTTCTTTTTGCCGAACAGTCGTATGGATTCCGTTTTCCCCACCTGTCGTGCCCCTTTCACAATGAGAGGTTTCTTGTCTTCCTTCCTTTTCCATTCAAGGAGTATGTCTTCAATCTTTCTTTTCAGCATGATTCCATAGT
>JBJEAV010000261.1:0-2198 GCA_051869395.1 Prevotella sp. | reverse complement strand
CTGACAGAGATTCGTACAAGCAGAATCTTGCTGCCTCACTGTTTGCCGATGTATTGCAGAAGGATAATAACATTGAGCAAAGTGCACAGGAAAAGCGGGAAGAAGCGACGGAGGTGAAGCAAGCAGAGACGGTGATTGTTGTCAAGAATGAGGAGCAGACATCTGAACAGAGGGAAGAAGAGAGGACTTCGTCGGAAAAGGACGCAAAGGGACTCGCCGCTGACACGGCGAGCACGGGAGCTGAGCGGATTCCAGAACAGAGGGAAGAGAAGAAACAAGAGGAAAAGCAAGAGGAAAAGGAAGAAGAGAAAAAGGAAGAAGAGAAAAAGGATGGAAAGGCTGTCAAGGCTACTGTTTCTCCACTTGTCCAACAGTATCTTGACTTGAAGAAGAAACATCCTGAGGCAATACTGCTATTCCGTTGTGGCGATTTCTATGAGACCTACAAGGATGATGCGGTGAAGGCTTCCAAGATATTGGGCATTACGCTGACGAAGAGCAACGGGCGCAAGGATGATGAAGGAAAGCCGTTGGCAATGGCAGGATTCCCATATCATGCTCTCGATACCTATTTGCCGAAGCTCATTCGCGAGGGAGAACGAGTAGCTATTTGTGACCAGTTGGAAATGCCGAAGCATACAACATCGTCGAAGCGTGGAATTACGGAGATAGTGACACCGGGAAACGGAGAGGATAAAGCCGGGAAGGAGGAGAGGCAAACTGAAGAGCAGGAACACTCCAGGATGAGGAGATGACTCGCCGCTGACACGGCGAGCACGGGGGCTGACGGAGGATAGCGGAAAGCCCGGAATATACGGAAAGCCAGGAATATACAGAAAGCC
This sequence comes from Prevotella sp., assembly GCA_051869395.1. Classification (GTDB taxonomy): domain Bacteria; phylum Bacteroidota; class Bacteroidia; order Bacteroidales; family Bacteroidaceae; genus Prevotella. Next base: position 1,356 of record JBJEAV010000261.1, on the reverse strand, counting down.
CGGAATGAACGGAAATCCTGGATTGAGCGGAAGCAAGAATGCCCGAAAGCAAAACTTTCGGGAACGGACGGAGTAGCGAGAGGAGAGTCACAAACTCGTTTGAGCTATCCCGAGTCACGACGGACGAAGACGAAGTCAACGGTGGCTCTATAGAGAGATTAAAGACGAAATCAACGATGGCTCTATAGACGACAACGAGAGAAGGCCAATGGACAAGAATGAATAAAGAGATAAACAAACGATAAGGATATGAGCAAAAATGCTGAATATGCCGCACAATATGCGGAGGCGGCGAAAGAACAGATGCGGAGGTATGGGATTCCTGCCTCCGTCATCTTGGCGCAAGCCATACTGGAGAGCAGCAACGGGAAGAGTCAACTGTCCCGCGAATGCAACAATCACTTTGGCATCAAGGCTACGGCATCGTGGCTGAAGAATGGCGGTGAGTATGGAGTCTATACGGATGACAAGCCCAATGAGAAGTTCTGCAAGTATCGAAGCGTGGGTGACAGTTATGAGCATCACTCGCAGTTTTTGAAGCAGAACAAGCGTTATGCGCAGTGCTTCACACTGTCGCCTGATGACTACAAGGGATGGACGAAGGGCATTGAGAAGGCTGGCTATGCCACTGGCGGCGGTTATGCAGCGAGTCTGCAACGCATCATTGAAGCCAACGGACTGGACAAGTATGACCGTGAGGTGATGGCAGAGATGCGTGCCGAAGGTAGGTCGTTCGGGGTGGAGAGTAATCCGATAAGCGTCACTTATGCCGATAACGGAAGGGGCAACGGACGGGGTGGCGGCCAAAGCGATGGGCGAGACTCTTCTGCATTACCGGGGCTATCCCAAATGGGCGATGGCAAGGTCGAGCAACCTTCCACTTCCTCTTCTGATGACTGGATGAAGAAGATGCTGGCATCGGATGACAGCAGTGTGGGCGTGTCGGGGACCAATGACCCTGTACTCGACATGGCGGTGTCGATGTTCATGTCGCTGATGATGTTGGCTGCACAGTTGGACAGCAAGGAAGAGGCAAGGCGGCAGGCCCAGATGGAAGCTATGGCACTGAGGAAGAATGTCGATTTGACCTCTATGGTGCCAGGCATGAAGCAATGTACGTTGAGCCTGAGAGACAACGGAACGACTGTTTTGACGGCAGACAATGGGGCTGTAAGAGTGAACCGCGCATTGACCGCCGCCGAGATGAGCCGTCTGTCGTTGGCATTGAACAATGAAAACCTGTCGGACGAGGCGAAGCGCACCAAGGTGACAGGCTTGGTGATGGGTATTGTCGCCACCCAGCAGGCAGCACAGAACTTTGAGCGTGGCATGGAAGCAGAATATTCACAAAACCAA
>JBJEAV010000260.1:0-2205 GCA_051869395.1 Prevotella sp. | reverse complement strand
GAGAGCAGCGCATTCCTCACCCCGGGAACGATGACCACGTCGGGAGCCGAGGCGGCGACTCCGAGTGAGGAGCAGGGAGGCTCTGATGGAGGCGGAAGCTCTGACGGCGGCGGAAGCTCTGACGGCGGAGGCGGCTCTGACGATGAGAACCTCCCTCCCGTAATCGGCGGCGATGAGAACGGCGGCGAAGGCGGCGACGAAGTTATCGACGACGGAGACTTGGGGTAGCCCCATGAGGGGTGGAGGCTAAGATAGCCCCATGAGGGGTGGAGGCTAAGATAGCCCCATGAGGGGTGGAGGCTAAGATAGCCCTGAAAGGGCGACATAACACAGCACAGGGTGAAACCCTGTGTCATGAGCCTCCCCCCTCCCCTCTCCCTCCCCAGCGCCAAAGGCGCTGGGGAGGGAGAAAAAAAATAAACGAATTAAATGATAGGGCTTACGCCCTATCCTATGATATGCCGCCCTTACAGGGCTATAATTTTCAATTTTTCAATTTTTCAATTTAAAAAAACTATGACTAAGGAGAACAAGTCGAGGTTAATCAAATTCTTGTGGAACCTGGCATCGGCAATCCTCGCAGCCGTGGGTACCGCACTTGGGGTCAGTTGCGCAGTAGCGTAGAACCCGAAACTCTGCGCCGAGGCGCAAAAATAAAAAAAAAATCCCGAACTGTATTGGCAGTCCGGGATTTTTTTATAGGGAAAAATCAATGTTATCAGTTGTTAACTGTGCCTCCCACTATGTCGAGAAGCTCGCTGGTGATGGCCTGCTGACGACTCTTGTTGTACTGCAGGTTGAGACCGCGGAGGAGCTCGTCGGCATTGTCAGTGGCTGTCTGCATCGCAACCATGCGGGCGGCATGCTCACTGGCTATGCTGTCCAACAGAGCCGTGTAGAGCATCAGGTGGGCAAGCTTCGGGATGAGAGCCCTCAGGACGGTGTTCATGTCGGGTTCGACGATGAAGTTGTCGTTGAGAGGCTTTCCGTCGAGCATGCGGGGTGCCGAACGCTGCTGCTCGGCATCGCGCTTGCGCAAATACTCCTGTGACTCCTTGGTGGCAACCGTCGATTTGAGGTCGCGGAAGTGGTCCTTGGTAAGCTCGGAGGTGATGTCTATCGGGAGGAAAGTCTTGCGGGTGAGAATCTGCGAACCGGCAGACTTGAAGTGGTGATACACTAATTCCACCTTGTCAATCTCCCCTTTCCTGAACTTGTCGCCAAGCTCGCGCGCCAGGTCGATGCACTGCTTCACGTTGGGCTTGTCGGCCAGGTCGGTGAAGTCACCGCCAATGACGTAGCCAAGTTTGGCAGCCTTCTCTGCCACCTTGCGCCCCACGGGATAGACGACAATATTCTCCTTGCCCAACGACTCATAGTCGGCCGCCACCGTCTGCATCAGCTTGATGATGTTGGAATTGAATCCTCCACAGAGACTGCTGTTCGACGAGAACGCCACGATGGCAACCCTCTTGACGGGGCGCACAGTGGAGAACACGTTCGATGCGTCAGCCTCCGAGGCGAGGAATGTCTTGAGGATGTGCTCAAGCATGGTCTCGTAGGGAAGCATATTCTCTATCATCACCTGTGCATGGTGAAGTTTTGACGAGGCTACCATCTTCATCGCACTCGTAATCTTACGGGTGTTGTTGACGCTGGCTATCCTGGTCTTTATCTCTTTTAGCGACGGCATAGGCTATTAATTTTTAAACTGACCTGCAATGTCCGCCATCACCTGCTCGATGACAGTGGTTATGCTGTCGTCAATCTTGCCGCTTGCAAGTGTCTGGATTACTTCGGGATGGGCTGTGCGCAGCTTGTCGAGGAACGAGTCCTGGCACTCGCGCACCTTCTCAACGGGCACGTCGTGCATCAGTCCGCGGGTTCCGCAATAGATGATTGCCACCTGCTCGCCCACAGGCATAGGGCTGTACTGAGGCTGGATGAGCAACTGGTTGTTCTTGCGTCCGCGGTCGATGGTCATGGCGGTCACGGCGTCCATATCGCTCGAGAACTTGGAGAATGCCTCCAGCTCGCGATACTGTGCCATGTCTATCTTCAGCGTACCTGCCACCTTCTTCATACTCTTGATCTGGGCGGAACCTCCCACACGGCTCACCGAGATACCCACGTTGACGGCGGGACGGAAACCCTGGTTGAAGAGGTCGCTCTCAAGATATATCTGTCCGTCGGTGATGGAGATCA
>JBJEAV010000259.1:0-2211 GCA_051869395.1 Prevotella sp. | reverse complement strand
AAAGTTCAAGATACTCGTAGGTATTCCCCACGCATTGCAGATACCGCTCGAAGTCCTCGCGCCTGATTACCACCGTGCCGCGGCAGTCGTTGGGATGAAAGGATAGGGTGGAGGCGTTGCGCAGTGTGGCGTCGAGGAAGAGATGGACATGATGTTCCTTGTCGTTGATGAGTCCGAAGGGCGAAACGCTTCCCGGTTCAAGTCCAAGGTATCTCATCATGCGCTCGGGCGAGGCAAACGACAGTTTTCCGCATGAGGGCAGTCCTTGTGCCATGAGTGACTCTTTTAACCTATGTTCCAAATAATGTATGTCGAGGTCGTGGTCGCAGTGGAAGCACACGAGATAATGCCTGTTGCCCTTATGGTTGCGGAAGAACAGGTTCTTGCAGTGTACGCTCCCGTCATCCTTCCACCACATCTTAGCCTCCTCGATGGTCTTTCCCTCGGGGTGGTTATAGCAAGTGAAAGGAATCCCGTGCTCCTTGAGATAGTTGAGTACCGACTTTTGTCTCTCGCTTATTACTGTTTCCTCATTTTCGCCGATTGGCAATGTTTGTCCTGATATATGTTCCATTTGTCATGTATAAATTAAGCCAGTTCAAGATCAGTAGTTCTCCCTTCGGTAATAGCGCATCAGGAAGTTGATGTCTTTTCGTTTCTCTTCTTTAGTGCTGAATGTTGAGAGCACCTTGTCTTCGTAGATGTCGGGAAGGAAACCATGCTCTAGCATGTAGTTCACTGCATTTGTGGTTACACATCGTGCATTCCAAAGCATGTTAATAGCCGATTCACGTGCTTTTTCCTTGTCGTAGAAGGGGTTGTCAGGGTCGGCGATGCAGGGTGAATAACCATAGAAAAACTGCAGGCAGTTCTTAGGTTCTTCAGTGTCGATAAAGACAGTGGGAAGCTCACCGCCTCTTTCATCTATAAAGTCAAGATAATTGAGCGGGAAGCGTATTTTCTCCACAAGGAATTCTTTTAGTTCCTCCCTGTCTGCAAAATACGCAATCTGTTGTCCACCTGTGCGTTCAAGCAGCATCTCGCCTGTGAGAGTCTCCTTGCCTGGTTCCATATAGTCAGGGTCATCCTTGCATATTTCATCCCATTTCTCTTTTAGGTGATCAATAGGCATAAGAATGCCGTTAAGATGCCATTCGCCCTGATAGAAGACAAACGAAGTGGCCATATATCCTTCAAAGTCTTCTAATTCCTTGTCATAAGGCAAATTCAGTTCCTGGGCATTTATGTCTATCTGTTTTCCGTTGGTTCTTGTCAGTTTCACTCGTGTTATGGCTGGAGCTTTTCTACTTGTAACAGATGAAGACTCAATGCTCTCTACCTTATATGTGCCAAAGTCCATAAACTCAATGCTTTCTACGTCCTCCGACTGTTGTTGCATACCCTTTGTTCTCATCATTGCAGCAAGGAAATCCTTTGGATAAAGGGCCAGATGACCTATCTTGTATAGGAAGATACATCTGGTGGAGGCGTAATAGAATGCCATGTCGAGGGGCATCAGGGGAAGAGTTCCTTTCTCTGACATACTGAGCATTTCGTTGACGTGTTTGTCGATAAGAATGTCGTTATTCTCTCCTGAGATGAGATAGCAATTGTTGTACAGCCATTTCAATGCAGTGCGCAACTCGTCGAATCCTTTCATTGCATGTCTAAGCATTGCCTCTATGTCCTCAGCCAACTGCTCATTGACCGGTGCCTCCTCAAATGCTTCGTCGAGGATGGAAAATGCCGTGATTGCCATAATGTCAATGAAATCAGAGTCTGAAAACACAAACGAGTCAGTGACATCGCTACATGCGATCCACAGAAGGAAGCGCACTGCGTTCAGGCTTGGCTCATCGGGATAATACTCTTCTTCCTCATGGAACAGGGGCACTGGATGGTCATACAAGTCCATGCACAGGTTGGAGAACGTGCGCCACACTCCGCTGTCAGCCACAATGTCTTCCATATAACTGGTCAGCAGGATTGCTCCGCGATGAATTACTTCCTCATTGTTTGTATCTGCCGTTATGGCCAGTTTGGATAATTGGTCTTGTATCTTGTTTGCCAGTCGCATATAATACATGTCCGTTTGGCTTGCCTTGGCATTAGGATGGCAAGCCTTGAGGTCCTTGATTACAATTTTCTTTGCCATAGTCTTTCAAATTTTGCTGCAAATATACGCATTATTTCTGAAATGACAAAGGAAAA
>JBJEAV010000258.1:0-2213 GCA_051869395.1 Prevotella sp. | reverse complement strand
ACTTCTATACACATATTATTGAAGATTTTACGTCAATTTAATTTTTTCTTTAAAGGTGAGGGGATGATGACAGAACTCTTTTCCTTAACCCCTCTGTCAAGATCGCCCTCACCAAGGGTCACCATGACCAATATTATTGTATAATGCATATCGTGTCATTCGCGATGTAACTTAATCTATTCTTTCTAAATATGCCGAGGGTATATAGGTGGTGGCGATGGTGAGGATGCCATCGACAACGATGGCGACACGCTGATGACCGCAATAGCGGGCTACCTTGCCTACAATGCCCTTGAAAGTGCCGCCGATGACACGGACTGTGGCTCCCTTGTCGAACTTATGCTCGTCGTCGGGAACGACGACAAGCTCGCCGGACTGGTCGGCTAAGACCGTGCGGAGATTATCCAACTGTCTGTCGGGGACGATGAGCGGCTGCGGTTTGCTGTATTTGCCGATACCTACTTGGCGGCAGTAGAAACGGAGGTAGGGAAGGTTGACGTTGTCGTAAACGTATTGCCTGAGTTCTTCTTCCGTGCCGCGGGCGAAGAAGATATTGAGCAGATAAGACCGGGTAACCTCCTTGCGCTTGTTGTTGACCATCATGAATGCCTTGATGGTGGGATAGTAGGTCTCGACTCCTTTACTTACAAGATAATCGTTGGCCTTGCTTTCCTGTCCGTAGGTAGCGCGGAGGGCATACCAATGAGGCTTGGATTTCTGCTTCTTAGAATCCTTAGACGCGGTTTGCGACTTGGTTGCCGACTGAGTATAGTTGGTGGACACCCCTGTTGTTGAATTCTCAGCCGAAATGGGCGTTTGAACTTCGGGGAGGACATCGGGGGTAAGCCCGGTGCGGGGAGGGATAGATGTACCCTCGGGGGTGGTTTTCTCATCGGTGATGTATGTATTCATATCGATGGCCTAACCTTTTCAATACTGAACTCGGTTAAGGACATAAAAAGAGCGTGGAATCGTCCTGTTGTCCGTTCCACGTACAGAGGCTTCTCGCATTGCCTACCTGATGAACAGACAACGTCAGAGCCCACGCCGATATGAACTATGCACTATTCCTTTAGAGACCTATATAAACAATGGGTTTGCGCCCCTTAGGGGCACAACACATGCTTACAAGGTCTCACGGGAGAGTGATAAAATCACACCCGGGACATCTACCGTTGCTAAGTTCGAGATCAGGTATTGAAATTTTGCGAGAATTTCTGCACGTCTCAAACACAGCGTCGAGTAAACGCCTTTATTATGTCATGGAAATCACGTCCCACCCAGCTACCCGCCTTGTTGTCTCTGAGGCATCGGGATGCCTGAAGTGCAACTCGGCTCGGCGTGGGCCGCCATATAAAATGGCAGTGAAATCCGCTGCAAAGGTAGAAAATATATTTTAAATATGTATTGCGTATGATAAGAGAAAAATGTAAAATCGTTAAAATTAGAGATTTTTAACGAGGATTATTGACGGATGTCAAGGAAATGATTAAAGACTCGCCGATGAATCGACGAGCACGGGGGCAGACGGGATGATAACGGAAAGCCCGGAATGAACGGAAATCCCAGATAGAGAGGGAACCGAGATGCCCGACAACGGAATTGTCGGGAACGGACGGAGCAGCGAGAGCAGAAGCCAAGCTCGATTGGATTTTGCCGAGTCGCGACGGATGAAGGCGAAGCCAACGGTGGCTTGGGGGAAGCGAAGGGAGGGGAGGTGATGAAAGGAGACCCTGTCTTCGCAGATGGGGTCTCCGGGTAATTCATCTTATGAACTGAAAAGTATTATAAGGTGTGTTCTATTAATTTCCACCGTCAAAAAGATTGATATTTATATGACGTTTTGCCATCTTTTCGTTTCTCTCTGGCTCATACTGCCAGTTTTCTCAGTCACGATGCCCGCATCGCTCCATCAAAAAATGGCATTCTGTTCTCAGAGATAATTCGAAAATCTGTCAAAGCAAATTAATAGAACCCACCTTAGTGCATTCTTTGCTTGTTTATTGAGGGTGCTCCGGGCTGTTGAAGAACAGCAGGAGGCGGGTGTGGCGGTTGGCTTCGTCGGGGGTGTAGTCGTCGATGCCGCCGGTATGGGTGGCGGTGATGTTGCCAGTGGGTACGCCACGTTGTGCCAGTTCGTGGGCGATGTAGTCGGCACGGGAACGGCTGAGGGGGAGGTTGATGGAATCGGTGCCTGTGGCACTGTCGGCGGC
>JBJEAV010000257.1:0-2215 GCA_051869395.1 Prevotella sp. | reverse complement strand
AGGAATTAGGAATTAGGAATTAACAGCCCCTGTGCCCGTCGCGTCAGCGTCGGGTCGTAAATAAAAATATGAAAGAAGCACTAAAGAAAACAAAAGCCGCCAGCCGCCTATTGGCGACAATCCCCGATGCCAAGCGCAACGAGGTCCTGCTCGCCGTGGCTGACGCCATCATCACCAACAAAGAGCGAATACTGAAGGCAAATGCCGAGGACCTCGCAAAGATGGACCCGAAGAATCCGCTTTACGACCGTCTGCAACTCACCGACAAGCGTCTTGAAGACATTGCCTCCGATATGCGTAACGTGAGTAAGTTGCCCTCTCCCTTAGGTCGCATTCTCAAGGAGTCAACCCTTCCCAACGGATTGCGGCTCAAGCGAGTGAGCGTACCATTCGGTGTCATTGGTATGATTTACGAAGCCCGTCCGAATGTCACCTTCGATGTCTTCTCGCTTTGTTTCAAGAGCGGAAACGCCTGCGTACTCAAAGGCGGCAAGGATGCCGACTGCAGTAATCGTGCCGAGGTGGAGATAATACATGAGATATTGGAGGCAAATGGCATCAATCCCGATGTGGTAACTCTCTTGGAAGCCACACACGAGGCTACAGCCGAGATGCTCAATGCCGTGGGATATATTGATGTATGTATTCCCCGTGGCGGTCGAAGGCTGATTGATTTCGTGCGCGACAATGCCAAGGTGCCGGTTATAGAGACGGGAGCAGGTGTTGTACATGCGTATTTCGATGAATTCGGCGACCTCGAAATGGGCAAGCGCATCATCGACAATGCCAAGACCCGTCGTGTGAGTGTATGCAACGCCCTCGATTGCCTCATCATCCACCGCTCGCGACTTGCCGACCTGCCAGCATTATTAGAGCCGGTGGTAAAGAAGAACGTAGAAATTGTTTATGATGAATTCGGCACCGAGTTCATGGACTACAAGATGGCGGTGAAGGTGGTTGACTCCATCGACGAGGCTATCGAACACATCGCCACATACGGTTCGGGACATAGCGAATGTATCATCACCAACAACAAGGACAACGCCACAAAGTTCCAGCAACTCGTTGATGCCGCCTGTGTATATGTCAATGCACCGACAAGCTTCACCGACGGAGCGCAGTTCGGACTTGGTGCGGAGATTGGTATCAGTACGCAGAAACTCGGTCCTCGCGGTCCTATGGGACTCGAGGAGATTACCACCTATAAGTGGCTTATCGAAGGAGAGGGACAGGTGAGGGAATAGCCCCCCTGCCCCCCGGTGGGGGGTGTGCCATACGGAAAATATACATATAATAATTATTTGATTATGAAAACATTTATGAACGTACAAGACCTCGGAGACCTTCAGAAGGCTCTCCTTGAGGCAGAAGAGATAAAGAAAGACAGGTTTAAGTATCAGAACCTCGGTAAGAACAAGACACTCATGATGGTGTTCTTCAACAACTCATTGCGCACTCGCCTTTCCACCCAAAAGGCAGCAATGAACCTTGGCATGAACGTCATCGTGCTCGACGTGAATGCCGGAGCATGGAAGTTGGAGACGGAGCGTGGAGTGATTATGGATGGCGACAAGAGCGAACATCTGCTCGAAGCCATTCCCGTGATGGGCTGCTATTGCGACCTCATCGGTGTGCGCTCGTTCGCCGGTCTCACCGATCGCGAATACGACTATGCCGAAACCGTCATCAACCAGTTTATCAAGTATAGCGGTCGCCCCGTCTTTGCCATGGAGTCAGCCACCGTCCACCCATTGCAAGCCTTTGCCGACCTCATCACCATCACCGAAAACACCCCCCACCGGGGGGCAGGGGGGCTTCCCAAGGTTGTCCTCACATGGGCTCCCCACTGCCGTGCATTGCCTCAGGCTGTGCCCAACTCATTCGCCGAATGGATGAATGCAGCTGATGTTGACTTCGTTGTCACTCATCCCGAAGGATATGAGCTTGACCCGAAGTTCGTGGGCAATGCCCGTGTGGAATACGACCAAATGAAAGCCCTCGAAGGTGCTGACTTCGTATATGCCAAGAACTGGAGCTGTCCTGGTGTAACCAATCCCGCCGACTATGGCAAGATTCTCTCCAAGGATATGTCGTGGACCGTTGATGCCGCCCACATGGCAGTCACCAATAACGGTAAGTTCATGCACTGTCTGCCCGTTCGCCGCGGTCTTATTGTCACCGACGATGTCATCGAAAGCAAGAACTCACTCGTAAT
>JBJEAV010000256.1:0-2216 GCA_051869395.1 Prevotella sp. | reverse complement strand
CCAGTCATATCCCAATGGATTGATTTCCACCTTCGTGGCTCCTATGGCATCGGCGATGATTTCCACGTTGCGGTTGGCAAACTCCTTCTGGATGAACATCGTCTTAACGCCTTTTTGCCTTGCCGTGGTGATAATACGCTGGAGGTCTGCCGCCGAGGGTTCCCTGCCGTGCTCCTCCACCGCAATCTGTTCGAGTCCGTATTCGGAGGCGAAGTAGGTCAGGGCGGGATGATAGATGACAAATGACTTGCATTGGGCCTTCCTTGTCTGCTCACGGATATATCGGTCGGTGGCATTGATGACATTCGTCAGACTGTCGAGACGTCTCTTATATACAGTGGAGTCCTTGGCGTCGATCTGCTTTACGGCATTATATATGTTATGCGCGATAAGCAAGGCGTTCTTCGCCGACATCCATGTGTGAGGGTCATCGTCCTCACCTGCCGCAATGCCCTCCGAGGCATCCACTATGGTGGTGTGGGGAGCGTTGGCTTCCAATCTTGGCATCCATGTGCGCTCAAATCCCAAGTTTCCCACCTTTATATATAATATACTCCCGGTGAGTTTTGTCATCTGCTTGGCTGTAGGCTCGTAGGTCTCGGGACTGCTGCCCTTGGGCACCATGGTGACCACCTCATAGCTGTCGCCCACAATCTGCTCGGTGAAATAGCGCAGCGGTTCGATGCTCACGGTGATTACGCGCGAGTCATCCGCAGGTTTGGGCGACGAGCAGGAGAACAGTGCGCCGGCGGTAACCATCAGCACCACGTAGCGCACAAGTTTGCTTATCGTCACACTGACGATGAATATGGTGATGTTTGCCCTCATGAGTCCCAAGGCTATGGTAATGACATCGCCGATGACCGGTACGCAGGAGAACAGTCCCATCCATGCGCCTCGTCCCTTCATAAACCTCTTGGCGCGGTCAAGGTCTTCGGGCTTTGTATGCAGGTATTTCTCAATCCATTCCATCTTGCCCATACGTCCAATGGCATAGTTGAACATGCTGCCGAGCACGTTGCCCACGGTGCCCCACACGATGAGTGCCCACATGTCGAGGCCCGCGGCGAGCAGTCCCACCATCACCGCCTCGCTGCTGAAGGGCAGTATGCTGGCGGCGAGAAAGGCGGAAATCGCCATGCCCATATATCCATAGTCAATAAGAAATGCTATTATCGAATCCATGTGCTATATCAGTTGGAAAATATTAATCAGGCTCAACGACAATGCCGCAAGGACTATCGCCATGAATGACCAGTTGGTGATTCGCGTGTCGGTCAGCGCGACGAAGTGGGCGATGAGCGGCGACGTGGTTATTATCATCATGGTCAGCAGGGGCATATAGAACTGCGGCTGGAGGACGATGAACACCATCGTGGCAATGTCAACGAGGATGAACGTGTTGAAGAGCATGCGGGTGCGCGTCTTGTCGTTGATGCGTTTGCGCAGGAAATGCACTATGCCTGTGACGCCAAGGATGAACGTAAGTCCTGTTGACAGCAGCACATTGAGGGGAAGTGCCGTGATGTCTGCCACCCTGCCAAACTGCGCCAACTGGCTGAAATGCTCCATTGCCGGGGTGAAGTCGTCGGTATAGATAAGATAGAGCGACAGAAACCAGTAGGGGCAGAGCAGTCCGAATATGGATGCAAGGAACGTGCGCAGAGTCATTGACCTGAGATAGAACACCATTGCCACCCAAAGCACAGGAGCGAAATAGAGCATCCTCACGTCAATCAACGAGGCGATGCCAAGAGAGGTGAAACCATAGAATGTCCACCCCATCGACTGCTTGTCCTGGTAGGTGATGAACAACGCTATGAACGTGGCTACCGTGCATATAGACAGCAGCATGGTGGATGTGGAATGGCAAAGGAATGGCGACATACACATCATGAGTATGTATGAGCACGACATCATGCGGCTGTAAATCCTTATCAGCGCATTGCTGTTGTTGAGTTCCACCATCAGGTAGGTGCTCACGACAAAGCATGCGAACTGTCCCCACAAGTTATGCAGGAACAGCCCGTCAGCCGTCCATATCGCCACTGCCATAATAGCCGTTATGGGCAGCAGCTTCCTGCTTCGTGATATCCGTCTTTGTAGTCTCATAGGCTCCAGCCCTCCAAGCCCCCCTATAATCCCCCGAGGGGGATTTTCCATCCGGCAGAGGTATTAATTCCTAATTCCTAATTCCTAATTCCTAATTCCTAATT
>JBJEAV010000255.1:0-2220 GCA_051869395.1 Prevotella sp. | reverse complement strand
GCTGCACCTACGCAGGTATCGACGAGTCAACCGCCACCACCTATTTCGGCATCTATATGCTCGCCTTCCTCGCAGGGCGATGGATAGGCACGATGCTCATGGTGAAGATTCGTCCAGCCATGCTGCTGCTTGTATATGCCGTGGCAAACGTGGCATTATGCGCAATAATAGCCTTTGTGGGCGGCGAGTCGGGTATATGGCTGATGATTGCCGTGTCGTTCTTTATGTCGATAATGTATCCCACGCAGTTCTCCCTTGCCCTCGAAGGTCTTGGCGACCAGACAAAGAGCGGCGCCGCCTTCCTCGTGATGGCAATAGTGGGCAACGCCTGTGTGCCGCAGTTCACTGCCTTCATCATGCACCACAATGAGCACATCTATCAGATAGCCTATGTCGTGCCGATGATATGCTTCGCAGTGTGTGCGACCTATGCCGCTTTTATCTTAAAGACAAAAGCATCACTTCAAAAATAATTAATAGAACTTTAGCATGTGGATAAAAAACACAAAGACACAAAGGGATATTTTGAAACAAAGGTAACAAGCGACTTAAAAGTCGCCACAAAGCCTTACGGATAGAGAATACTTTGTGGGCTTTGTTCAAAGCAGCTTTGCTGCTCTCTGTATCTTCCGTCAGCGGAAAAAGAACATTGTATCTTTGTGTCTTTGTGTTTAATAATATACTTGCAAAACTTAAATAAAAACGCTATGAATAAAACTATAACAACATTACTGTTAGCTTTTACCTGCTCTACAGGCATTCAAGCACAGGAATACAAAGTGCCTGTGACTAACGAGAACGAGAAGATGGCTGAGGGGCAATATCAGCCGCAGTGGGAATCGCTGAAGAAGCACAAGACACCGGAATGGTTCCGCAATGCCAAGTTCGGTATCTGGGCGCACTGGGGACCGCAGTGCGTGGAAGGTTCAGGTGACTGGATGGCACGCGAGATGTATATGGAAGGATCGTATGCATATAAGTATCATAAGGAGCACTACGGACATCCGTCTGAGTTCGGATTCAAGGATATTCTTCCATTGTTCAAGGCGGAGAAATGGGATCCTGACAAACTTGTGGAGAGATATAAGCGACTCGGGGCGCAGTACTTCTTTGTGCTCGGAAATCATCATGACAACTTCGACCTTTGGGACTCTAAGTACCAGGAATGGAACTCTGTTAACATCGGTCCGAAGAAAGACCTGATTGACGGATGGGCTAAGGCTGCCAAGAAATACGGACTGCCGCTCGGCATATCCTTCCATGCCGACCATGCCTGGAACTGGTATGAACCCTCACAGAGATATGATATCAACGGACCAAAGGCTGGAGAATATTACGACGGCAAACTCACCAAGGCCGACGGTAAGGGTAAGTGGTGGGAAGGATATGACCCGCAGAACCTCTATGCACAGAACCACCCGATGAGCGACCGCTCGTGGGCTAACAACCGAGTACACTGGCAGTGGGCATGGGGCAACGGTGCCACTCTGCCGTCGAAGGAATATGTCACCAATTTCTACGACCGCACCCTCGATGCCATTAACCGCTATCAGCCCGACCTCATCTACTTTGATGTGACTGTAGTTCCCTTCTATGACATCAGTGACTGCGGACTGAAGATTGCCTCACATTTTTACAATAAGAATCCACGTGCAGTGATGTTCGGTAAGATTCTCGACGAGGAGCAGCGCAAGGCTCTCACCTGGGACGTGGAGCGAGGTGCTCCCAACGAGATAGTGCCTGAACCTTGGCAGACATGCAACTGCATCGGAGGATGGCACTACAACACTGGTATCTATGAGCGTGGAGGGTATAAAAAGGCTGCCGACGTGATAAAGCAGTTGGTGGATATCGTAAGCAAGAACGGTAATCTCTTGTTGAGCGTTCCTCTTCGTGCCGACGGAACATACGACGAGAAGGAGGCTGCAGTGCTCGATGGCATTGAGGCATGGATGAATGTCAACAAGGAGAGTATCTTCGGCACTCGTCCATGGGTGAAATTCGGCGAGGGACCCGTAGCAGAGAAGGACATCAAGATGAATGCCCAAGGATTTAACGATGGGCAGTTTACGGGTATGACCGCTGCTGACATCCGCTTCAACCAGACGAAGAAACATCTTTATGTCACCCCGATGGGTTGGCCAGCAGACGGCAAAATAATAGTGAAATCTCTCGCCAAGGGCAATCCCCATTTCCGCAAGTCTATCACCAAGGTTGAAC
>JBJEAV010000254.1:0-2221 GCA_051869395.1 Prevotella sp. | reverse complement strand
CGATGTCATTCTTTATGGCGGCGTTTATCTCGTCTTTCTGCTGCTCTTCAACTTTTTCTTCAACTTTTTGCTGATTTTCTTGCGAGTTTGGAGATTTTGTTGTATCTTTGTCGCCAGAAATGGATTCATTGCTTCCTTGCGTAGGAAGGAGGTCCGGCAGACCATTAGGGTTTTCAGCTAAGTGCATGTCAGAGCTGTTGGGAAGCAATGAATCTTTTACATATATCACATTATCTTCCATCAGTCTCTTTTCAACAGCATTCTTGTTCATGTAATGACTACTGATAGACACTTCCATTCCATCCTTTTTAACGGTAATTGAAGCATAGAACTTTATCTTTTCTCCATTTCGATTGAAAGTCTTGATAAAGATATAGCTTGTAGCTCTTTCGGAATTACCATCTTTCGCTTCGCTTCTTTCCTCAACAATTACATCGGGATTACTCAAAGTAGGTGCAACCATTCCAAATTCCTTTGTCCTCTTCTTTTGTAAGAATTTGGATATTTGGTTATCTCCCATCTTTACGCGACCAATGGGTGTTTGAATGCTATTGTTTTCGTCAAAGCTGTTATTCCAAGATTCCGGGGATAATTCTGTTTCTACATACTCTTCCGCAGAATCTTCCATATTTTGGATTATTGCTTTTGCTTCCTCTTCGCTAAGAGTATTCCATTGACCTTGCTGTTCTCCAGTCTGATTATTTAACTGTTGTGCACCTCCTGATACTTCATCATTCGGATTATCGCCCTTGCCGCCATTTCCTTCTTCTGTTGAGGGGTCTTGGCGTTGTCCAGTTCCTGTTTCGTTATCAACTTGTGACTGAGGCAGAATTTCATCGCTTCCTGCCACTGTGGGATCTTGTTGTTCTGTTCCATTTTCTTTGTTGTTTTGATGTGTGAAATAATCTTCGGGCAGCGACTCGTAGTATTCTGCTACGTATTGGTCGTACTGTTCGGGTGCAAAATTACTAATTAATCTCCAAATAGATGGCATTTGCTGCTCTTCAAATGCTAAATAATCTGAATAAGACATATGATATGCCTCTTCGTAGAAGTCCTCGCGCTGCTGTGTGCGTTCACGGTCGAAAGCTTTAAATTCGGCAGATGTGTTTTGCCCGAGACTTGCGCGACCGCCTGAGGTTTGGAGAGCCTCGATGATGGCATCCTTGGCTGCCATGTCGTCGCCCTTGAAGAACATTCCGTTATAGGTGTCGTTGTCGTGTGAGACGAGATCTTCTGCGAGCTGCGCGATGGTCTTTCCGCCCTTGGAGAACATGCCTGGGAATTGCAGTTCTTCCTTTCTTGAAAGTCCTGTCTCCTTTCGGAAATCGTCTGAAAGGAGTTTCGCATCCTTGATAAACTCGCCAGCCACTTGGACAGGTGTCTTTGCTTCATCACTGTTTTGGGCGGCGAACTCTGTCTGTGCGTTTGCCCCGCTGAGTTCGTCTTGTACGGCTTTGAGTTCAGCGTCGGTGGTGTGTGTCTGCTGTTGGATATACTGCTCAACGTTGTGCCAATAGTCGGTCTTCTGCTGAGCCTCGTTGACTTGCTGCTGCCATTGTTCCTTGGCTGCGGCGTATTTGTCAATGTCTCCGTCAATGGCTTTGTCATCCATCTTTGGCTTCTTGGCTTTGATGGCTTCGAGTTCCTTGAAGGACTTCTTGATGTTATGGCTTACGAAGTCGTTGATTTCGTTGTCGTCGAGTTTTGAGCCGTAGAGTTTCTTGATGGTTTCCTCTATCGGGAGTTTGTGGTATTCTGCGGGTTTTGTTTGTGTAGGGGGTTGTAGGTCTTGTGTAGGGGGTTGTAGGGTGTTGTCCTCTGCGGGTGGGTTTTCGGGAGTGATTTTATCGAGCACGCCATTCCAGTAGTCGGCTTTTGCCTGTGCGTCGGCTACGGCATTTTCCAACTCTTGCTGGTTTTTTGCAATTTCTTCTACATTCTTTCCCTTTGGACCCTTCTCCTTTTTCTTCTTGGCTGCATCAAGGTCGGCATTGGCTTGGTCTGCCATGGACTTGATTACGGCATTGGCAGACTCTTGGTTGCCGTTGAATTGGGCTGTGATGTCTGCTATTGTGTCTTCGACTGGAGCTTTGGTGTAGTCCTTTTGACCCTTGTCATCGAGGGGTATTTTTGACTGAGGGGTTGTAGGTTGTGTAGGTTGTTGTACGGTCAGACCGTTGCCTTCTGGTATTACGGAGGCATTTGTTTCAACGTCTGA
>JBJEAV010000253.1:0-2222 GCA_051869395.1 Prevotella sp. | reverse complement strand
GGCGGTGAAGGAAACCATCGACAAGTTCAGCAAGTCGATGCCCGACGGATATCTAATTTCAACCATATATGACCAAGGGCACGAGTCAGCCGTTGCCAATCAGGGGTTTGTCACCAACCTTGTGGTGTCGGTAATTACGGTAGTTGCAATACTACTTTTCTTCATAGGTTTCAAGAATGGCCTTCTGGTGGGCAGCGGCCTCGTATTCTCTATTTTCGCCACACTCATCGTGATGATGTCGTCGGGCATAGCCCTTCAGCGCATGTCTCTTGCCGCCATCATCATAGCCATGGGAATGTTGGTTGACAATGCCATTGTGGTGTCAGATTCGGCTCTGGTCAACATGCAGCGCGGAATGCGCAAGCGTCCCGCCATACTGCGGGCTTGCAAGTCAACCGCCCTGCCACTGCTGGCTGCCACGGTGATAGCCATACTCACCTTCCTGCCCATCTACTATTCGCCCCACATCACCGGCGAACTGCTCTCGTCTCTCGTGATTGTCATTGGCGTGTCGCTGATGTTCAGTTGGGTGTTTGCCCTCACCCAGACACCATTCTTCATACAGGAATACGTGCGCCGACCGCGTCCCGACGAACTCAAGTCGGAACTCTTCGGAGGCAAGTATTACAATATGTTCCGCCGCAGTCTGCGTTGGGTGCTCGCCCATCGTGCGCTGTCTATAGGCACGCTTGTGGTGGCACTGTTGCTGTCGGCATGGAGCTTCAGGTTTATACCCAAGGTTTTCGTCCCTGCCTTGGAAAAACAGTATTTCACCATCGACATGTGGATGCCCGAAGGAACGAATATCCATGAGACCGACCGCATCTCGGGAGCCATTGCCGACTATGTGCGCATCCACGATGGGGTGGAGACGGTGGCGGTCTTCAACGGACGCACTCCGCCGAGATACTATCTGTCGAACATAGTCTTCGGTCCGCAGTCGAACTATGCGCAGCTGCTCATAAAATGCCACAGTCCCAAGGATGCGGTAAAGATGCATGCACTGTTGCAGGATTCCATCCGCAGGCTCTTTCCCGAGCCTCTCATCAAGGTGAACAAATTTGAACTCAGTCCGCTCACCGAGGCTATGATTGAGGCACGTTTCCTTGGGCCAGATGCAGCAGTCCTCGACTCGCTGGTGGGAGTTGCCACCGACATCATGCGCCGCAATCCCAAGGCTGCCGACGTGCGCAACGAATGGGGCAACATGACCTGCGTGATGCGCCCCGTGTATGACCCGATGAAGGCAGGATCCGTGGGCATAAGCAAGGCACAGATGATGCAGTCGGTGAAGTCCATCAGCGACGGAATACCCGTAGCTGTATTTCGTGACAACGAGCGTCAGGTGCCTGTGTTGCTGAAAACTGCCGACACCGACATCACCGACACGCGTGCCCTCGACAATTTCCCGGTATGGAACGGCGAAAGCTCCGCCCCCTTGTCGCAGGTGACGGATGGAGTGGAAACGGCATGGGAATGGCCTCAGATACGCACCTACAACCGCCAACTGTCGATGGCGGCGATGTGTGGAGTGCAGCCCGGGCACACGATGGCAGAGGTGCACGGCGAGATACGCAAGGAGGTGGAGGCGATGAAACTGCCCGACGGCTATAAGTTCTTCTGGGACTCACAATACAAGGACCAGACAGAAGGGCTGCAGGCTCTCTCCAAATTCTTCCCATTGGCGTTCCTTGCCCTCGTGGTGATATTGGTGGCGTTGTTCGGCAATTTCCGCGAGCCGGCTATTATCGTGGCAGTCCTGCCCCTGTCGCTCATCGGAGTGGCGGTAGGTATGCTTGTCACGGGTTTCGACTTCGGATTCTTCCCCATTGCGGGATGGCTCGGACTGCTTGGCATGATTATCAAGAACGTTATTGTTCTGCTTGATGAAATTAATGTACAGCGGAGGAATGGCATCGAGCCTTATACCGCAATCGTGGAGGCAACGGTGTCGAGAACCCGACCGGTGCTGATGGCAGCCACGACAACGATCCTCGGTATGGTGCCGCTGCTCTTCGACGTGGCTTTCGGAGGCATGGCCGCAACAATCATCTTCGGCCTCTCGTTTGCCACACTGCTCACGTTGTTTATCACTCCGGCGCTTTATTCGTTCGGGGTGGTGAAATTAGGAATTAGAAATTAGGAATTAGGAATGAGATATTTTAGACATATATTATTGCTGGCGCAGTTGATTTGCTCGGCTTCTGAGGGAAATGCACAGG
>JBJEAV010000252.1:0-10330 GCA_051869395.1 Prevotella sp. | reverse complement strand
ATGAACAGGGGACAGACACCGTTCATGCAGATTGGTGATAGACGGTATCATTACAATTAATTAATATATGACTCAACTTTCGGAAGTGATAATTCCCCTATGTTTAATGGTTTTATTTAAACCACAGAGATAAAGTTGAGAACATTAAGCAGATAGAACAGTCGGATTATGACAATAATCATATAAAAATACCCTTATTTGAGACTGTGAATAGGGGGTATTGTTTCAAAACACCCTTTATTCTTGGTAAATTTATGTTAAATATCAGCGGTTTTGCTGTTAAAAAACCTTTCTTCTATCACAGCTATCACGCTTCTATCACTCTTTTATCACTACCTAAATCATTGATAATTAGGATATTGAATATCGTAGTGATAGAAGTGATAGAAGAAAATGAAAAATTATGGTGTGCGCGTGCGTACGCGCGCGCGTAAGGGAGTTGGTATCAATACACCTAATAATAATTGTGTGACGATAGTTATCTATGAATAATCACGATAGTCATAGTTATTATGCCAACATAAGGTGTCTGATTGTTTAATCATAAGTTATTGATAATCAGTCATTATAAGGCTTCGTTTTATATTCCGCACTGCGGAATGTACGTTCTCCACTGCGGAACGTATATTCCCCACTGCGGAACAGACGTTCCGCAGTGGGGAATATAAAACGAATACTAATTAATAATTGTTTTATAACCGCCATCATTATATATTTATAATGACTATGGTTATAAAAAATGAACAGGGGACAGACACCGTTCATACAGATTGGTGATAGACGGTATCATTACAATTAATTAATATATGATAAATCCGCAAATTCAGGAATCGAGGAGACGGTCGATTGCAGCTTTGATTTCTGATGATTCGAGGGCGGCGAGTCCTTCGTCGCACATGTCGATGCGGTTGATGAGGAAGAGGATGTTGTCGTAGGTGAGGGGAAGGCTTTCCTCGTGCATCAGCAACGAGAAGAGGACAACGAGGCGGTCGCTGTTGACAAATGACTCAACCGTGGCGGGATGAGACTTGAGGTAATCATTGACAATGGGGGAGAAATCCGTGGATTTCAGTCGTATGCGCATCTTGTTGCGCAACATCGCACGATAGTTGCCTTGGGCCATGTTGGTGCGTGCCATTTGGTGGAAGAGCGAGCGCAGCGCCCATTCCGAAGTCTCAAGAGTGGCGAGGATGCCATTAAGCGTGCGACTATGCTGCTCATATCCTTCCCAGTCCTCCTTGCACTTGTATCTGAGGTCGTGTTCCACCTCGTGCCATCCTTCGGAGAACACGGTGCGGATCTGTATCTCGTAGGTGTTGTCTATCAGTGGGGCAACGCCTTGGGGCAATGCCGAGCGGAAATCCTCGACGTATTGCTCGGGCAATGGTTTGGTGATATTAAGACACTGCGGACGGAAGGTGTCGGTGTCGGGAGTGTCGATATGACGCTTCACCACCGAATTGTCGTCGAAATACATGGCGAGCACATCCACGTCGTCGGGGAAATACACCACAATGCGCAGCCCGATGATGTCGTTTATCTTCGACTTTCCGCTTCGATAGCTATCGCCCTTTAATCCGATCTTGTGTTCGATGGAAGCTATGGTCTTGGCACGTCCGAAGAGGCGGTACATAATACCGCTTCTCTCTATTCTTGAGCCTAATTCGAGGCGCAAGTTGTCTGCAATGTCTTGTAATGTCATAATCAAATCTTATTTCAAAGCAGGGGCTTACATTTTTAAGTAAGACCCTGCTGTATTTTTGTGGTATCCAATTAATTCGTGGATACGACGATGGGGATTATTCCTCGGCTTCCACGCGGTCGTCGATATTGTTGCCATCTGTTGGCTTCATGTCCTTCTCGAAATCAGTGATGCCGCTCTTTACGAGGATGTCATACCACTGGATGAGCTTCTTGATGTCGCTGTTGTGTACGCGCTCACGGTCGAATTCGGGCAGCACCTTGGCAAAGTACTCGCGGAGTTCGTCGCCACTGGCCTTGCGGAAGTTGACACTGCAAGTCTTGCCATCCTCCAGGTTTCTCATATTGGCGAGCACCTGCCACAGGGGCACATCCTCAGAATCGGTGTACATCGCTATGTCTGCCAGCGAGGTGATGCGGTCGGAAGCAAATGCGGGAACTCTCTTGTGGGTATCATCGAGAGCCTCGACGATAAGGCTGTTCTTTGCCCTTGACACTAACTTGTAGAGTCCGGGCTTGCCTGAAATTGCTAATACTGTCTGTAACATGTTTTTTATTTATTTTCTTATTTGGGTTAATATTCTTTCTATTTGTAGCGTGAGATTGTCACTGCCATCGTTGCAGATAACGTAGTCGGCACGTCTCGCCACTTCCTCTTGCGGCATCTGCTTGGCAATCCACTCAAGTGCTTTCTCACGGCTTATGCCGTCACGCTGCATGATACGGCTGATGCGGGTCTCCACCGGGGCTACTATGGCTATGACTATGTCTGCATAGCGGTCGAAACCGCAGTCGTAGAGTATCGCACTTTCAAACCAGCTGTAGTCGCTGCCTAAAAAGTCGTCTGCCACTGCCGGATGGACTATGGCGTTGACTGCCTTGACGTTTTCCTCCGACTGCATGATAAATCCAGCCACGGCGGCCTTGTTGAGATTGTTGTCGAGATATGTCTCCGGACCAATGAGCGACGTGAGTTGGCGCCTGATGTCAGGCGAATTGCGCATGATACGCTTTGCGGCACTGTCGCAGTCATATACCCTGATGCCCTTCTCGCCAAACAGATGGCACACAAAGCTCTTGCCGCTGCCTATACCGCCAGTGATGGCAACTACTGGTTGTTCTTCATTCTTCATTCTTCACTCTTCATTTTCAATCAGATAATCCACGTTCTTTAAGTTAAGGGTTGCGCGGGACACTCCATGCGGCACTCCACGCAGGTGAAGATTGCACTTGTCGGCAGGATGCGACTTAATCTCGTTATAGTCAACAATGACACTGAAATCCCTGGAAGACAGATTCTTGAACTGGCGGACTCCAGTGACGAAGCTTACAGTCACCTTGGAGGGGAACGTGCGCAACACCTTACCCTCGGGCATGTTGATGCCTACGATGGGGACATTGTCGATGCTTTCTTCGGTCAACACGTCGGTGATGAACATTACCTTCAGCCGGTCGGGTGACACCTTGATGCCTTTCATTGCCTTTGGACGGCAATTGACTGTGAGGGTGTCGCGGAAACCGGTGTAGTTGAGATGCTCGGTTTGGATATACGTGATACTGTCAAGCTTTTCGCGTGTTGCATAGACCGTGACACTGTCAGGATAGTATTCCACTTGTGATATGAAATACACCTCTTCGGGCACCACGCTCCCGTTCCATACAACCGGCACTTTCTTACATTCGCCGTAGTTGAAGAAAAACTCCACGCGATCGCTCTTCACTGATGAAATCCTGGTGGAGGCGGAGAGCTGAAGATAGAGCTGGCGCTGGATGTCGGCAACGGGGAAGATAAAGGAACTGCCCGATTTGGCGTAGGTCTTGAAATTCACGTGCAGAGGACGAAGCGCCTCGCCATACTCGTAGCCCATAAGGACAAGACCCTTGTCGCGGAGTGTCACCTTGACCGTGTCAGTATCTTCAGAGGTGAGAACAACGTTTTTGGGGATGTTTACAACCTTTATCGGAATCCTGAACTCCATTTCGTATGTCTCGTTGAGAGTCATCAGGAGCCAGAATATGCCGGAGAGGAGGAGGAAAAACAGAAAAATCAGAAATTCCTTGTTCACCAAAGTGAACAAGAAACCCCTGACTGTCTTTAATGAGCCTCCAGACTTGTTCATCCTTTGTCTTGATTATTTAGCGGATACCTGAGTGCTCTGGGTGTCTTTGAAAACGTATGACTTGTCAACACGGATGTTAACACCCTTGGCAATCTCGATTTCAATGATGCCTGAGGCAAGGTCGATTTTCTTGACTGTACCATAGATGCCACCGCCGGTGACCACCTGCTGGCCTTCGGTCAGTGCATTCTGGAACTTCTGGATTTCTTTCTGCTTCTTCTGTTGAGGTCTGATCATAAAGAACCACATGATGGCAAAGAGTGCCACCATCATCAGCAGCATACCCATGCCGCCACCGTTGGCTGAGCCGCTCTGGGCGGCCATAATTACTGTTGTCATTTCTCTATTCTATTCTTTAATATAAATAATGTGTAAACTAACCTGAAATGCGGGATTATTGCTGTGGATTGTTTCTATCGGGCATAACCTTGAGCATACGGCCTGTCTTGACAAGCTTGCGGGCAATGGGGTCGAGGATGCCGTTGATGTAGCCTCCACTGCGGGGGGTGCTGTAGAGCTTGGCTATATCGACATATTCGTTGATTGTCACATTGATGGGGATGGCCGGGAATGTCATCATCTCGGCTATAGCTATCTGCATAATCACTACATCCATAAAGGCGAGGCGGTTGAAATCCCAGTTGCGTGACATCTCCCCCATATAATGCTGGTATTCGTCGGCATTGAGGATGGAGGCGCGGAACAGCTTGCGGGCGAAGTCGCGGTCTTCCTCGGATGCGTATTCGGGGAGTATCGGCTGCTTGCTGCCTGACTTCTCGTCGAAGCGCTTGATCGTCTTCACTACGAACGTATCGACAATCTCCTTGTCATCGTTCCAATACAGGCTTTCCTCTTCCAAAATGGAGTCGATGTCATCGTTGTTCTCGACAAGGGCACGGTAGAGCTTGCGCCATACCTCACGGTCGGAATCGAAGGAGTCGTCACTGCTCTCCATATAGTCCTTGTAAATCTGGGAGTCGGAAATCTGCTGGTAAAGCTTGTTTATGAATTCCGGATGGTCGTTCCACGAAATCTTCTTTGCCTCGAGGATGTCGTTGAGCGCAATGTTCTGTTCCACCTGGATGGCGAAACGGTTATATGCAAACTTCTGCGACGGCATATCGGTGCCTTCGCGCTGGGCTTTGCTCTGGGCCACTTCAAGATACTTTCTTGACTCACGGGCCACTGCCGGTATCAGAGCCAGCATGTAGGCATACAGGTCGTAGGCCTTGGACAAGCTGAACAGGAGTTCCTTCTCTGCGGAGTCGATGTTCTTACTTCCATTTTGATAGTACGCATAGGTTAACTGTACTACCTTGTTTCTTATAATTTCTCGGTTTATCATACGCTTATTTAAACTTTTCGGGTGCAAAATTACGCATATTTCCCTAAAAATGCAAATATTATCGCAAAATATTGAGTTTTTTTTTGATATTACTTGGTTATTTACAAAAAAAAGCGTACCTTTGCACCGCTTTTTCGAAGCACATCGATTAAAAGTTCGTGTGATGGTGAATTAAGCAATGAGATTTTTAACGTTTTAAACACTTAATTTAGAGTAACACATTTCTTTAAAAATTATGAAGGAAATTGAAGTAACAGGTAAGGTGCGCACCGACCTTGGCAAGAAAGCCTCAAAGCTGCTGCGCAAAGAGGGTCTTATCCCATGTAACATCTATGGTGAGAAAAAGGACGAGAACGGTGCTCCCGTGGCTTTCTCTTTCGTTTCTCCTATGAGCGAGCTTCGCAAGATTGTTTACACTCCTCACATCTATGTGGTTAAGCTGGTTATCGACGGTGAGGTTCACACTGCCGTGATGAAGGAACTCCAGTTCCATCCGGTGACTGACGCACTGCTCCACATCGACTTCTATGAGGTGAACGACCAGAAGCCTATCACTATCGGTATTCCCGTCAAGCTCAACGGACTTGCTCAGGGTGTGCGCGACGGTGGTCGCATCAACCTTTCTATCCGCAAGATCAATGTTACAGCTCCTTATCAGGCAATTCCCGAGCATCTCGACATCGACGTTACCAACCTGCAGCTCGGCAAGAGCATCAAGGTGGGTGAGCTGAGCTTCGAGGGTCTTACTCTCGCTACTCCCGCTGAGGTTGTCGTTTGCTCTGTTAAGGCTACACGTGCGTCTAAGTCGGCTGCTGCCGCCGCTGCCCAGGGTTAAGCATGGACAAGTATCTTATTGTAGGTCTGGGAAATGTCGGCGACGAGTACGACATGACACGCCACAATACTGGATTTATGGTATTGGACGCTTTGGCAAAGGCGTCCAATATTTCTTTTTCCGACAAACGGTATGGGTTTATCGCCGAGACGAGCATCAAGGGAAGAAAGGTGTTCCTGCTGAAGCCATCCACATACATGAATCTCAGCGGCAATGCCGTGAGATATTGGATGAACAAGGAGAACATCGACATCGAGAGACTGCTCGTGGTGGTGGACGACCTGTCATTGCCGCTCGGAGGACTGAGGTTGAAACCGGCTGGCAGCAACGCCGGACACAACGGACTCGGACATATACAGTCGGTATTGGGGACTGACAGATACGCAAGGCTCAGGGTGGGTATCGGCAACGATTTCCCAAGGGGGATGCAGATTGACTGGGTGCTCGGAAAATTTGACGAAGAGGAAATCAAAACCCTCGAACCAAAGATTGAAACTGCCTGCGAAATCGTAAAGAGCTTTGTGCTAACGGGAGTGGATTTCACTATGAACGCCTTTAACAAGAAAAAATTATGAATACTCAGGCAAGGATAGACAAATGGCTTTGGGCGGCGAGGATATTCAAGACGCGCTCCATAGCTGCTGACGCTTGCAAGAACGGAAGGGTTACCATCAACAACGTGAACGTGAAACCGTCACACATGGTGAAAGTGGGGGAGACGGTCTGTGTAAGAAAACCGCCCGTCACGTATTCCTTCAAGATCCTGCAGACAATTGAGCAGAGGGTGGGGGCGAAGCTCATTCCTGAGGTGTATGAGAATGTTACCACGCCCGACCAGTATGAACTGCTGGAGATGAACCGCATAAGTGGATTCGTTGACAGGGCACGCGGCACAGGACGACCTACCAAAAAGGAACGCCGCGCTCTCGACGCTTTCATCGGACCGTCATTCGATGACATGGATTTCGATTTCGACGTTGACGACGATGAGTGAATATTATTCGTGTATTATGATTATTTTTTTTAACTGTATTAATTTTAATAATTTAAGGTCAAATGAAAACATCCAAATCATTTATTAATGGTGTCAAGATGGTTCTTGCCACAACAACTGTCTCTATGGCAATGACTTCCTGTCTTAGTGACGGAGACACTTCTTATGCGTATATCAGTGGAGTGAGCACTGACTGCTACGCTAATTCCAATACGGTTTACCTGGTTTACCAGTCGAGCAGTGCATGGCAAATCCAAAAGGGCAGCGACGCTCCCTGGCTTACAGTCAGCAACGCTTCAGGACAAGGCCCTGCTATGGGCTCCGCGGTCATGACAACTGAGTTTAACACTACTGACAAATACCGTACAGCAACGGTAAGTCTCACTAATGCCGACGGAAAGTCTTCTTCTGCACAGCTCTATCAGTGGGGAACTCGCGGTGACGGAAGTCTCGGTACGGCAAGGGAAGTGAGGAAAATCACTGGAACTGACGGAAGCGAGCTTACATTCCTATACACCAACAAGCGCATAGCAAGCCTTAATGTCTCTAAGAATGGCAAACTGATTGAGCACTATATGTTCTCTTATCCTACACTGGCTGATACTGCCAGGATAATGTCTGTCTATATGACTGTTGCTGAGAAAAACCTTAAGGCGAGTGTCAACTTCGGATGGCAGCCTACAACTGACATCGCTGATGACGATAAGTCGGAACTCGTGACATGGACTTCTACAAGCTCTAATAATGCCTCTGTTAAGTGGAACGAGAACACTGACAGAAGAAACGTGCAGACCGTAACGCTCAGCGGATACGAGAATCCTGACAGCGAATTGTCTAACTCGCAGCTGAAATACAGCTATTCCAATAATGGAATCACTGTTGACGAGACTCTGACAATATCTCATGAGGCCAAAATGAGTAACCGAAAGCAAACGGTGGATGCAAACCAGCTCATATTCGGTGTGGAAAGGATGAACCCGTTCATGCTCCTCGGATTCTATCGCTATGCACGCTGTGCTTACCTATATGAGAAGGCTGAGGACACCACTTCACAGAATAAGCTCACATATACAGTGAAATATACAAGAAACACTGCTGATGAGACTGTAAACACTATGACGGTTGAACGTGAGGACGGCTCATCTGTAACTTATACTTTTGAATATTAATTTCCACCTTATTATATTATATAGAGTAAGAAGATGGTCAATTTAGCGATATTCGTCTCGGGCAACGGCAGTAATTGCGAGAATATTATCAAGTATTTTGCCGACAGCAATGTGGCAAGAGTGGCTCTTGTTGTAAGCAATAAGAGCAATGCTTTCGCATTGGAAAGGGCAAAGAGGCTTGGTGTGCCTTCCATGACGCTGTCCAAGGCGGATTTCGCTAATCAGAATTTTACGATGAAGGTAATGGATGACTATGCCATTGACTTTGTCATACTTGCCGGATTCCTTATGATGGTGCCGGATTATCTGTTAAGGCACTTTCACAAAAGGATGATTAATATACATCCTGCCCTCCTGCCTAAGTTCGGGGGAAAGGGAATGTATGGGCATCATGTGCACGAAGCTGTCAAGGCTAACGGAGAGACTGAGACGGGAATAACTATCCACTATGTCAGCGAGGAGTGTGATGGGGGAGACATCATTTTCCAGTCTAAAGTGAAGGTCGAACCTTATGATACGCCAGATGACATTGCGGAAAAGGTGCACCAACTGGAGATGAGGGACTATCCGGTAATCATTGAAAAAATGGTCTCCAAAATATAATTTATCAACAGGAGTCATTGTCTAACCTCCTTTAAAAAACAATAAAATGAAAACAACAAAAAAGCAAGTGAGTGTGCTGTTTATGCTTTTCAGTATGCTCTTCTGCGTTTGCCTTATCACGGCAAACGTGCTCGAAACAAAGCAAATGGCGTTTGGTCCTATCAGTATTACAGGCGGACTTATAGTCTTCCCGGTGTCTTACATCATCAACGACTGCGTATGCGAGGTTTGGGGATATAAAAAGACCAGACTGCTCATCTGGTTAGGATTCTCCATGAATTTCCTTTTCGTAATGTTCGGTGCTCTTTGTGATGCATTGCCAGGGGCTCCTTATTGGAACAATGAAGCCGGGTTCCATGAAATCTTTGGGCTTGCCCCGCGTGTGGCTGCTGCTTCTTTTGTCGCATTTGTGGTCGGGTCTTTCATCAATGCCTATGTTATGAGCAAGATGAAAATTTCCTCTAATGGCAAGAATTTCTCATTGCGAGCAATCTTAAGCACTATCTTTGGCGAAACTGCTGATTCGCTCGTCTTTTTTCCATTGGCCTTGGGAGGGGTTGTGCCTAACAGCGAACTGCCTGTGCTGATTATTTCACAGATAGTGCTGAAAACATTATATGAGATAGTTATCCTTCCAATAACAATACAAGTCGTGAAATTCACGAAGAGACATGAGGGTATTGACGAATATGACAATAACATTAACTACAATATTTTTAGTATAAGTAATATATGAATTCTAAAGATAACCGCAAAGACGAGGGACTTGTGGCCCTTGGCAATAAAACTCAGTATTCTATGGACTATGCTCCAGAAGTTCTTGAAACTTTCGAGAACAAACATCCTGAGAACGACTACTGGGTGCAGTTTAATTGCCCGGAATTTACATCATTGTGCCCTATAACAGGGCAACCTGATTTCGCCGAAATAAAAATTATGTATCTGCCTGACAAGAAAATGGTGGAGAGCAAAAGTTTGAAACTTTATCTGTTCAGCTTCCGTAATCACGGCGACTTCCACGAGGACTGTATTAATATAATAATGAAAGACCTTATTAAGTTAATGCAGCCTAAATATATAGAGGTTATAGGAATATTCACTCCAAGAGGGGGAATCAGCATATATCCTTATGCAAATTACGGAATGCCTAATACACACTACGAAAACCTCGCAAATAAGCGATTAATGGAGCATAATGTCATTTTATAGTTAAAATATGTTATAGTATTGCACTTTTTTGCGAAAATATTTTGTGGGTTCAAAAAAAGTCCGTACCTTTGCATCCGCTTTTGAGAACAACGGTTCTCTGAGAGCAAAAATCGGAAAGCGGTTCACACCGCAATCCACAAAAGAAAGAGTTCTTTGAAAGACTTACATAAACAGAGAAGTAGTACAAGAAGCGAGTTACATTATTTTATATATTGTAATTCGGGTAAAAGATACGAACCGTCAATTTTTAATAAGATTGAGAGTTTGCTTTGAGCTTCGATAATTCGAGAGTCATCCAAAAGTACAGAACAAACAAGAAATAAATAATTTACAATGGAGAGTTTGATCCTGGCT
>JBJEAV010000251.1:0-2230 GCA_051869395.1 Prevotella sp. | reverse complement strand
CAGGCATACGACGAAGACCTCCACGTGACTGCCGTGGGAGGCGAGGGAGTGCTCATCCAACTCGCCGACGGACTCAAGCCGGAGCGATCGAACAGTTTCAGCGGTTCGCTCGACTGGTCAATCCAAGCGGGACATTTCCAGATAAACCTCCTTGCCGAGGCATTCTACACCTCGCTCTCGCATGTATTCTATCTGCAGAACATCGGTTATGACGCCCAGGGCAACAGTATTCAGGAGCGACGCAACGGCAGCGGGGCAAACGTGTATGGCGTGAACTTCGACGCCAAGGCGGCACACGGCACCAATTTCTATGTGCAGGCGGGACTGACCTTGCAGCGCAGCCGATACAAGGAACTGACCACATGGAGCGAGGACCCCGACGTTGAGGCGGTGCGCGACATGCCCCGCACTCCGAATGTCTATGGTTATTTCACGATGAACTTGCAGCCCGTGAAGGCTCTCGACCTGTCTCTATCGGGAGTATATACAGGCAGGATGCACGTGCCTCACTTCGCCCCGGTGGACGTCGTGCCCGAAGGATATGAATATACATATATAAATAAGGATGAGATGGTGCATACCCCAGACTTCTTCGACCTCTCGGCAAAGGTGGCATACACTTTCAGCTTGGGCGGACGAATAAAGCTGCAACTTAATGCCGGAGTGCAGAACATCCTGGATGCCTTTCAGAAAGACCTCGACAAAGGCACATACCGTGACTCGGGCTACTTCTACGGACCCACCCAACCGCGCACTGTTTATATAGGTTGCAAGGTATTTATGTGACATATTATGCGTAATATGTGTCATAAGTGTTAAAAAGCAAGCAAAAACTAAACTTTTCTTACATTTCTTCTGAAAATATTTGGTGGTCTCAGACAAAATGTATAACTTTGCACCCGTAAGTATAACAAAGTGTCACAAACACAATATGTAGTATGGGAATTAATATTAAGGAACTGACAGACAGCAGAGACACTGTCAACAAATGGATGGAACGGTTTGGAGTCCGTTTCGGGGTTTACAAGAAGGGCATCTTCAACGAGCAGCTTTTCCCCTTTGATTCTGTGCCCAGAATCATTCCCAAGAAAGACTGGGATTATCTGGAGCGTGGTTTGGAACAGCGTGTGCGCGCCCTCAACATGTTCCTGTGGGACATTTATCACGAGAAGAAAATCATCAAGGACGGCGTGGTGCCCGAGGAGTTCGTCTATTCCTCCAAGGGCTATATGCCACAATGCGAGGGCATCAATCCCGCAGGCAAGGTGTATGCCCACATCGCAGGTATAGACCTCGTGGAGGGCAAGAACGGACAGTGGTATGTATTGGAGGATAACCTGCGCATACCTTCGGGGGCAAGTTATCCGATGATAGCCAGGATGATAACCCGCAAGGTGTCGCCACAGACATTCTCCACCAACTCGGTGGCTGACAACCGTGACTATGCCGACATGCTGCGCCAGATGATGGACGACATGAACCAGGAGCGCGGAATCGCCGTCATACTCACCCCGGGAAGATACAACTCGGCATTCTTCGAACATTCTTATTTCGCTGAGAAGACAGGTGCCACATTGGCTTATCCAGGCGACCTTTTCGTGGAGGATGACAAGGTGTATTATGCCGGTATGTTTAAGGAGAAGACCCGGGTGGGATGTATTTACCGCCGTGTGAGCGACGAGTATATGGACCCGATGATGTTCGAGCCGTCGTCGCTTTTGGGAATCCCCAACGTGATGCAGGCGTTCAAGGCTGGCAATGTGGCTCTCATCAATGCCATGGGTAACGGTGTGGCTGACGACAAGGGTATCTACTACTTCGTGCCGAAGATGGTGAAGTATTATCTCGGCGAGGAGTCGATACTGCAGAACGCCCCCACCTACCTGCCGTATTTCAAGGAGGATTATGACTATGTGATGGCTAACATCGACAAACTTGTCATCAAGGATGTTAGTGAGGCTGGAGGCTACGGAGTGGTGTTCGGCTCGGAGCTTGCACCCGACAAATTGGCTGAGCTTAAGGGATTGGTGGAGAAATACCCACGCAGATGGATAGCCCAGGAGGTTGTGGATTTCAAGGACCTTGAGATACTCGAGGACGGCGAGCTGGTATGGCGCAAGGCCGACCTGCGTGCGTTTGTCGTTACGGGCAATGAGACCAAGGTGTGGAAGAGCGGCTTGACCCGCTTCTCGCGCAATCCCGACTCATTTGTTGTCAACTCTTCGCAAGG
>JBJEAV010000250.1:29559-41198 GCA_051869395.1 Prevotella sp. | reverse complement strand
AATCTCATGTGAGCCATGCCGGACATCTGGATATAGTCTATCTGAATGTCATACTTGTCGCCGGGTTTAACCTTGTATGACTTCGACCATTTCTGGACACCGTGAGCCGGTCGGAAACGGTTTCTCAGCGTGTCGCCGTTGATGATGATGCGATAGCCGTCGTCGGCTTCCACCTCGAATGTCACTTCCTCGCTTTTTTCAGCCTTGAACATAGCCTTGTAGCATCCCGTGAAGTTCTCGAGTTCAACGCCGGGAGCGAAGGCGGTGTTTCCGCCATTGTTGAGATTTACGGGATTGGTGTAGGTGGCAGTGGCATTGGGATTGCCGCTCATGGTGATGTTGTTCCAATAGTTGGCTTCCATTCCTGATTTTCCCGAGGGGGTGGTCAGTGATGAGAAGCGGCTTTCCCTGACTGTGTTGCTCACATGTCCGCAACCATCCACATATCTCACTGTTCCGCGTCCGTTGAGTTTCTTCTCAATGCCTTCGAGGATGGTGACGGTGTGGTGGGGATAACCGCTGTAGTTGCCCCACTGCATCACGCTGTCCTTGGCGTTGGGTCCCATCACAACCACTTTCAAGCCGTCTTTCCTAAGAGGCAGGACGTTGTTGTTGTTTTGAAGGAGGACAATGCTCTTCTGTGCCATCTCGTAGGCGAGGGCATTGTGGCGGGGTGAGCATAGGCGGTCTTCGGGTATTGAAGTCCACGATACGAGCTTGTCGTCATCGAGATCACCGAGTTTTATTCTCGCCACGAGCAGTCTTTTCAGAGATGTGTCGATGTCCTTGATTGTCAGCTTGCCTTCGGCTATGGCCTTAGGTATGCTCTTATATACCGAGCCACATTCGAGGTCGGTGCCGGCGATGACTGCCTTTCCTGCCGCATCAGCTGGAGTATCTGACACACCATGGCAATCCTTCTGATGGAAGTCGCGGATGGCTCCACAGTCGCTGACTACTATACCCTTGAATCCCCATTCGTCGCGGAGAATGCGCTGGAGATAACGGGTGTTACCGCAGCAGGGGTCGCCGTCGATACGCTGATAGGCGCACATCACTTCCTCCACGTCTCCCTCCTGCACCAATGTCTTGAAGGCAGGGAGATAAGTCTCCCAAAGGTCGCGTTCGGGCAGGTTCTCGATGTTGAAGGAATGGCGGTTCCATTCTGGTCCTGAGTGTACGGCATAGTGCTTGGCGCAGGCAAGTAGTTTCTTGTATTTGGTGTCACGGGGACCCTGAAGTCCGTTGACCACTGCCAATCCCATGCGCGAGGTGAGGTATGGGTCTTCGCCGTATGTTTCCTGTCCGCGTCCCCATCTTGGGTCGCGGAAGATATTGATGTTGGGAGTCCAGAAGGAGAGGCACTGATAGCGGTTAATCTCGTTCTTGCGCTTTGCCTGGGTGTTCTTGATGCGTGCCTCGTCGCTCACGGCATCGAAGCAGCGGTAGAGCAGTGCGTCATCCCATGATGCCGCCATACCCATGGTGATGGGAAATACGGTGGTGTAGCCATT
Organism: Prevotella sp.; assembly: GCA_051869395.1. Lineage (GTDB taxonomy): Bacteria > Bacteroidota > Bacteroidia > Bacteroidales > Bacteroidaceae > Prevotella. The sequence goes on along the minus strand of JBJEAV010000250.1, from coordinate 39,684 downwards.
GCGCCCCACTCCATGGAGAGCCTCGTTCCACCATTGGAAACGTGGTATGCCGAGGCGCTCGACAGGCTGCGACTCATCCATCATCAGTTTTGTTTTCTCTTCGAGGGTGAGGCGACTGATGAGGTCGTCGGCACGCTGCTCGGGAGTCAGGTTTATGTCCTTGTATGGGAGCGTTGTCTGGGCAGTTGCTCCCAATGCGCAGGACATCATAAGGATTATCAGGTTTTTCTTCATGATTATTTATTTATATACTTTCTTACCGTTTCGAATCACAATTCCCTTGGAGTTCTTTCCTGCGGGCTGACCGCCGAGATTGAATGTCTTGGAGTCAGGGGTAATGTCAAGAGTTATGGGGGTGATGCCTGTTGAGGATACTGCATTGAGAGTCATTCTCATGCCCACCTGTTTTACAAACTTGACACTGACGCTGCCGGAAACGGGTTTATCTAATTTGACGTTATAAGACACCGCCTTACCTCCTGTCCTTGAGGGGAAAACATAATCAGAAGAACTGAAGGTCTTGCCGTTAAGCTCTGCGAGATAGCCATCAACATTGTCCTCATTGGTGAATCCTTGAAAGTCGATGCTGCTTACGGCAACGCCCTCGGGCAAATGGATAGTATATGTGACATTGTTGGAATACTTGATGCTCTTTATGCCGCAACTGCTACTTGTACTGTAACTCTTTGCGGTGGATATGGTTATACTGCAACCGTTAGTGAATGTCCAGTCGCCGTTGGCTGTCTCGGGAGCGATCACAAATGTTGACTCAACGGGCACTTCACCTTCTTCTACAATACTTCCCATCTGTTCACCACCGGCATTTTGCGACGTGGTGATGTCGGCAACGAGTGAGTTGAGATAGTTTTCAAGATTTGAATATCCGTCGGCACCGATGGTCTTGCCGTCGTTGGGGTTGGTCGGGTCGAGGCCATTGGCAAGCTCCCACTCGTCGGGCATACCGTCGCCGTCGGTGTCCTTAGGGACATCCTTGGAGGCAAGTGTCGGCCATGCGCTCCATGTCTCGTCGGCATCGGCGGGTTTGTTATCGTCCTGTGAATTGACAAATCCCTGGCTCAGTCCGCTGCCGGTGTATGTAGCCTTACTGTTGCGGGCGTCATTAACCATCAGCTCATCAAAGCTGTCGCGGTGAAGACTCGCTCCGGCGAAGTCGAGCACTCTCGCGTATGCATCTGCGGCTGAGTGGGTGGTTGTAAGGATATAATCAATAGGCTCAGTGAGCTTTATGCTGTCCTTGGTGGCTTGGGTGAAAGTGCCGTCGCAGTTATTGGCATCAATCTGGTTGATTACTCCGTATGTCCAGTTGTCCTGGTTCACTTGGGTATATTTGCTATTGTAATTACCTGTTACATAATATTTTCCCCATAGATGAAGTGCGGGGGCATAGGCAGGAAAGGTATTGACGTATTCATTGGTGCGTATTCCTACTCCTGCGATGCGGTATCCCTTCTTGTCGGTTGGAGTACCAGGGCCGGGTTTGTAGTAATTGTTGACAATATTAACTTTCATTCCCTCACCGCCGTAGCATCCGTTGCCGCCGAAGTTATAGATGACATTGTTGCGCATGTCCATGCGCTCATCAAGCTGTGTGGTGGGACGCGGGCCAAGGCGCGGGGTGCGGCTGCCGTGGTGGGCAATCAGGTTGTGGTGGAACGAGGCTCCGCTGCCGCCCCAGTTGCCGCCATAGCCATGGGCTCCCTTGGAGTGGCCGGAATTGACAAGGCTCTGAGCCACGAGACACCACTGCACGGTGGTATTCTTATTGCCAAGAACCGAGAGGCACTCGTCGATGGACCAGCTCACAGAGCAGTGGTCAATCATCCAGTCCTGCTGGTCGAATCCACCGAAACCATCCCATCCGTCGGCACCATCAAGTGTGACGTATTTGTTACCCAGACGGAATCTCATATATCTCACAATGACGTTGTTGGCCTTGATGGCCACGGGATAGTCAGCCACGCAGATACCGTCGCCGGGGGCGGTTTGTCCTGCTATAGTGACATTGCCGATGGAGATGTTGAGTGCCGACTGCAAATGAATGGTGCCCGACACGTCAAACACGATGGTCTTGACACCAGCCTTGCCAAGTGCCCATCTGAGTGTTCCCTCAGAACCATCATCGGCAAGCGATGTCACATGATATACATTGCCGCCACGTCCGCCAGTGACGTATCGTCCGAAACCTTCAGCACCGGGAAAGGCGGGAGTCTTCTCTTCAGCGAAGACAACAGTTGCCACCATACACATGAATGACAGCAACAACGATTTAAAAATAGTTTTTCTCATAACGGTTATTTTTAAGTAGTTTCATTTTATTAGTACAGCCCTGAAAGGGCGACATAGATTAGCACAGGGTGTCAACCCTGTGTTTTATGTATGTATTTCTCTTCCTCCCCCCTCCCTCCCGCCGTCGGCTGGAGGGAGGGGGGAGGAGGGAAGATGTTCTCAATGATAGGGCTTACGCCCTATCCTATGTTATATCGCCCTTTCAGGGCTACCTTATGGCATATTAGCCCTTTCAGGACTAATATATGCCTCACATTACAGTTTCGCGATAATCGCATCGACAGCGGCACTGAGTCCGTCGGGATTCTTACCTCCCGCAGTGGCGAAGTGGGGCTGACCGCCTCCGCCTCCCTGTATCAGTTTGGCTGCCTCGCGCACGAGCTGGCCGGCATTGAGATTGTGATCCTTCACAACATCCTCGCTCATCATCACGGTGAGCATAGGCTTGCCTGCCTCTACACTACCAATGACGCAGAGCAGATTCTCGCCGATTGCCTCGCGCACCTTGAAGGCGAGGTCCTTGGCTGCCTGGGCGGAGATGGGAAGAACGGCAGATGCCACGGTGACACCGTTGACGATGCGGGCCTTCTCAACCAACGAAGCCTTGGCACGCTCAACGGCCTGTGCCTGGAATGCCTCGATACTCTTCTTCATCGTGTCGTGCTCCTCGATATACTTCTGGATAACTCCACGCAGATCCTTGGCATTGTTGAACATCATGCGGATTGCCTTCAGTCCATCCTCAAGATTATACATCATCTCCTCGCACTCAACGCCTGTCTTTGCCTCCACACGGCGGATGCCGGCGGCAACACTGCTCTCGGAGATTATCTTGAACATACCGATGCGACCTGTGGATGAGGCATGAATACCGCCGCAGAACTCGCATGAAGGACCGAAACGGACTACGCGCACCTTGTCGCCATACTTCTCGCCGAAGAGGGCGATGGCTCCAAGTTTCTTGGCTTCCTCTATCGGTGTATCACGATGCTCGTCGAGAGGCAAGTCCTCACGTATCATCGAGTTGACAAGGCGCTCTACCTGACGCAATTCTTCATCTGTTACTTTCTGGAAATGTGAGAAGTCGAAGCGCAGGGTGTCGGGACTTACGTAAGAACCCTTCTGCTCCACATGGTCGCCAAGCACCTGCTTGAGGGCATAGTCGAGCAAGTGGGTGGCTGTATGGTTGGCGGCACAGGCATTGCGCTTGTCAACATCAACGCATGCCATAAAGTCGGCTGTGGGGTCCTTAGGCAACTGCTTCACGATATGTATGCTCTGGTTGTTCTCGCGCTTGGTGTCGATAATCTCCACGGTCTCGTTCTCGCTGACGAGCACACCGCAGTCGCCCACCTGTCCACCCATCTCGCCATAGAACGGGGTATTGTCGAGGACGAGTTCAAAGAAACTTTGTTTCTTTTGCGTCACCTTTCTATATCTAAGGATATGGCACTCATATTCTGTATAGTCATATCCCTGGAAATGCTGTTCGCCTTCCTGCAATATCTCCCAGTCGCCATTCTCCACGGCAGCGGCATTGCGGGCGCGGGCTTTCTGCTTCTCCATCTCAACGTTGAAGCCTGCCTCATCCACGGTATATCCGTTCTCACGGCAGATGAGTTCGGTGAGGTCGAGGGGGAAGCCGTAGGTATCGAACATACGGAATGCCTGAGCGCCGTCGAGCACTGTCTGTCCGTGTGCCTTCAGTTCGTCCATTGCTCCGTTGAGCAGGTTTATACCCTTGTCGAGGGTGCGGAGGAACGAGTCTTCCTCTTCCTTCATCACTCTGCCTATAAGCTCTCGCTGTGCCACGAGTTCGGGATAGGCTCCGCCCATCTCTCCTATGAACACTGGCAGGAGCTTATACATAAAGGACTCTTTCTGACCAAGGAAAGTATATGCATAACGCACTGCACGACGCAGTATTCGGCGAATAACATATCCTGCCTTGGCATTGCTTGGCAACTGTCCGTCGGCAATGGAGAAAGAGACTGCACGAAGGTGGTCGGCGATGACGCGCATTGCCACGTCGGTCTCTTCTTTCTCGCCATACTGCTTGCCCGAAAGACGAGATATTTCCTTGATGATTGGCTGGAAGATATCGGTGTCATAGTTGGAGTGCTTGCCCTGCATGGCGCGAACAAGACGCTCGAATCCCATACCGGTATCTATCACGTTCATCGAGAGTGGTTCGAGAGAGCCGTCGGCCTTGCGGTTGAACTGCATAAACACGATATTCCATATCTCTATCACCTGGGGGTCGTCCTTGTTGACGAGTTCGCGTCCAGGCACCTTTGCCTTCTCCTCGGGAGTGCGTGAGTCGAGGTGAATCTCGGAGCAAGGGCCGCAGGGACCCGTGTCGCCCATCTCCCAAAAGTTGTCGTGCTTGTTGCCGTTGATGATATGGTCGGCAGGCACATGCTTTGCCCAATAAGAGGCTGCCTCATCGTCGCGCACGAGGTTTTCCTCCTCAGAGCCTTCGAATACTGTAACGTAAAGGTCCTTGGGGTCGAGTTTCAATACATCCACAAGATATTCCCATGCCATGTCGATGGCACCTTCCTTGAAGTAATCACCGAAACTCCAGTTGCCGAGCATCTCGAACATGGTGTGGTGATAAGTGTCATGTCCAACCTCTTCGAGGTCGTTGTGCTTACCGCTTACACGGAGGCACTTCTGTGAATCTGCACGGCGGCGTGGCTCAGGGTCACGGGTGCCGAGGATTACGTCTTTCCACTGGTTCATACCAGCATTGGTGAACATCAACGTAGGGTCGTCCTTGATTACCATAGGGGCCGACGGTACGATTGCATGTCCTTTCGATTCGAAGTAATTCTTGAACGAATCGCGGATTTCATTTGCTGTCATCATGTTTTTTTATGTTTTATTTCTACTTTTCTCAGAAAATTGTTGCAAAGATAGTTTATTTTGTGTATATTTGCAAATGTTTTTGGAAATGAATAGAAAAAAAAGTGAAATATGGCATTAAATTTGGATAAAAACTTAAAGTTATACTACTCAATTGCCGAAGTTGCGCAAAAATTTGGCATTAATGAGAGTACACTTAGATACTGGGAACAGGAGTTTCCGTATCTGAAGCCGAAGACCCGCGGAGCGGGTAAGGTGAGACAATATTCCGACAAGGATATTGAGCAGATTCAGCTTATATACAACCTTGTCAAGGTGCGTGGTTTCAAAATCGCCGCCGCGAAAAAAATCATAAACGCCAACCGCACCGGTGCCGACAAGACCGCCGAAGTGCTGAGCAAACTGATAGAAATACGCGACGAGCTGCAACTCATGAAGAAGCAGCTCGACGCAATATATTAAAAAAGGTCTCCTTTCCCAGGGGACCTTTTCCCTACCCCCCTACAAAACCCTACAAAACCTACAAAACCTACAAACCCTACAAAACCTCCTCAATAAAAATCACCCTACTCGCCCAAGCCGTCTTCTTATGATGATCGACATTATGCGTATAAGGTATCTCCAATCCATTTGCCATCAGATACGCTCCTGAAAAAATCTTTCCCTCAAACGCAAGCGGCTCATTGTCGATGCGGTTGAGCTCGTGGATGCGGTATCTCTTGTTGGCATCAAGGCCTGCCATCTTCACTCTCGGCAGATGCTGGTTGACGAAGGTCTCTGTCTTCCACCAATAGAATACCGCCTTCTCCTTGGCATCGTCAACATACATCAGCGATGCTACTCCCTTTTTGTCGTAGGGCGACTGCAGACGATAGATATTGCCCATCTGGACAATCGGACGAATGGTCTTATATTCGGCTATGGCATTCTTGCACAGGGCCTTCTCCTCGTCGGTCATGTTCTTCGGCTGGATCTCCATACCGAGGCGTCCGCTCATTGCCACGTCGATACGATATTTCAATGGCACATTGCGGAATGTCTGATGGTTAGGCGCGGCACTGATATGTGATGCCATCACCTGTGCAGGGAAGAAATAACTTGTGCCCCACTGCATATACACTCTCTGCAGGGCATCTGTATTATCACTCACCCAGAACTCGTCGAAGTATGGCAGATAACCCCAGTTGGCTCGCCCGCCTCCTGAAGCGCAATCCTGGATAATCAAGTCGGGATATTTCTCACGTATTCTCTTTAATGCCTTCTCCAATCCACGGTGATATTCCACCAACAGATGGCTCTGCTTGTCCATGGTCAAGTATTGCGAACCGTGGTTGGTGATGTTCATATTGGCGTCCCACTTTATATAATATAGGTCGGGATTTTCCTTCATGAGATTGTCAACTACCGACACCACGAAGTCCTGCACTTTGGGATTGCCCATGTCGAGCACCAACTGCGTGCCGCCACGTCCCATCTGAAGGTCGCGTCCGGGCGCTTTCACCACCCAGTCGGGGTGCTGCTCGTATAGTTCACTCACACTGTTGGTCATCTCCGGCTCAATCCATATACCGAACTTTATACCGTGCTTCTTGGCATTCTCCACCAATCCCGGCACTCCATTGGGCAGCTTGTTCTTGTCAACCATCCAGTCGCCGAGCGAGGAGTTGTCGGTCTTGCGGGGATATTTGTCGCCAAACCATCCGTCGTCCATCACGAAGAGTTCGCCTCCCATGGATGATATGTCGGACATCATCTGGTCCATTCCTTGCTCATTGATGTCGAAATATACTCCTTCCCAACTGTTCAGCAATATGTCACGCTCTTTATTACCATGGGCAAGCATATACTTGCGTCCCCACTTGTGGAAATTGCGGGACGCTCCGCTCAGTCCCTCACGGCTGAAAGTGAGCGCAAGCACCGGGGTGGTGAATGTCTCTCCCTTGGCAAGGTTATATTCGGATGCGTCCTCGTTGATACCGGCGAAGAGCTGATGGAACTCATCGTCGTGGGTGTTAAGGCGGATTTTGTAATTACCTGTATAGCAGATGGCTGCACCGATTACATCTCCTGAGTTCTCACGTGGTTTGCCTTCGAGCGAAATCATTATCTCGCCGTGGGATGTATGCGAGTTACGCACTCCGTCCTTGTTTTCTATCACCAACATCCCGGCATTGAGCGGTTCTTCACACAACATTCCCTCGTTTGCCCATGAGCCATAGAGATGAGACACCCATACGTTGCCACGACGTATCAGCAGGCTGCCGGAGTCAAAGCGTGTAAGTCTGACGGCTTTCTTCTCCTGATTGGTTATCTCTGTCCATGTCTCGATAATCTCCGACTGGGGACGCACACGATAGCACACATTTACATAGAGGGGCTGCACCTTGTCCTTCATCTTGAACACGGTTGTTCCGTCGGCACGTGTCTCCGTTGACTCCAACTGCAGTTGCAATGCCATGTCGCCATTGGCATGCACCACAGAGAGGGCATACTCCTTGTCGCAGTTGAATCCATACGTGGGATATGCTGCGAAGTTGGTATATCCACCTCCGTTGATGTCAAACTCGCCAACTGTCTTCAAGTCGGCTGCCGAGAGTTTTGCTCCGTAATACACGAATTTCAGTTCCTTTCCCTTTGTGGCATCCACAACGAGTGACGATGTCGATGTTGAGATGCACACATTCTCTGCCATGGCTCCTAATGCCATGAAGCAAGATACAATGAATAGCGAAATCTTTCTTTTCTTCATTTCTTTATATTTTTAGGTTATATGTTTTCGGCTGCAAAGGTACGAAAAAACCGTGAAAGTCAGTGATACTATCTTAGCTAATATTATTACTATAAAGGAAAAAAAACAATTAAGGAGCTAAACCAATGCTTATAGGCAAATAAAATACCGCTAAAGCATTAGGCTTAACTCCTTAACTCCCTAACTCCTTAACTCCTATGCCACAACAGGCTTATACTTCGGCACAAGTGCCTTCATAATCACCCATCCCACGAGGTATGCCACGGCACAGATGCAGAAGATAATCATATAGCCGGCTTCCTTTCCGTCGAAACCGAGGAACGAGAATGCGGCACCCTGTGCCTCACTGTAGGTGAAGAGCGCACCGGCTCCCTTGTTGATGAGGAACGAACCGATACCGCCTGCCATACCGCCGATACCTGTGATGGTGGCGATTGTTGACTTCGGGAACATGTCGCCGATGGTGGAGAACAGGTTGGCCGACCATGCCTGGTGTCCTGCTCCTGCAAGACCGATGATAATTGCTGGCCACCATGCCGAATAAGCTCCCAATGGCTGGGCGAAGAGGGCAAGCAATGGGAAGAAGGCGAAGATGAGCATCGACAACATTCTGCCGCTATATGGATTCATGCCTTTCTTCTCAACGAAGAGCTTGGGAAGATAACCGCCATATATTGAGAGTACGGTAACGATGGCATACAATGTGAAGATGAGCATAATAGCCTCCGACGAACTTGACTTGTAGCCATACTGGTCGGAGAAATATGCAGGTGCCCAGAACAGATAGAACCACCATACTCCATCGGTGAAGAACTTACCGGTGATAAACGACCATGTCTGACGGAAGGTGAAGCAGCGCAGGAATGAGATCTGAGGCTCCTGCTCCTCGCTCTTAGTCTCTACCACTGGTGTTTCGTCGTCCTGATGTATATATACCAACTCGGCTCCGTTTACATACTTCGACTTCTCTGGCTTCTCATAGAGGAACACCCAGAATCCCATCCAGATAAATCCAAGTCCACCAATTATGACGAATGCCATTTCCCATCCGCCACCAATGCCGAGGTCCTTGAAATACTGGGCAAGCAATGGAATACTTGCAGGGGCGGCAAGCGCACCTACCGATGCTCCGGCATTGAAGATTGATGTGGCGAAGGCACGGTCTTTCTTCGGGAAATACTCTGCTGTCACCTTAATTGCGGCGGGGAAGTTACCTGCCTCTCCAAGGGCGAGAACACAGCGGGCGGCTACGAAGAGCCATACACTGGTGGTGGCTATCAGAAGGGCTGCGGCTGAACCGGTCTCTACGGCTGCCATGTCGGCGGCTGAGGCATAGCCTTCTAACTGTACTGTCAGCCATCCGCAAAGGGCATGGGCAACAGCACCTGCCGACCATACACCGATGGCCCACAGATAACCCTTCTTGGTACCCATGAAGTCAACGAACTTGCCGGCGAAAAGCATACATGCGGCATAGACGATGGAGAACACGGCTGTGATGGTTCCGTAGTTGTCGTCGGTCCAATGAAACTCAGGAGCGATGAAGTCCTTCCATGTCAATGAAAGCACCTGTCGGTCCAAATAATTGACTGTTGTTGCCACGAACAACAGTGCACACATGACCCATCTGAAGTTGGTCATTGTCTTTGTCTTAATAGCACTCATTTTTAATATAATAGGTTGTTTTTAAATTATTAATTTCTAAAACCGTTGCAAAGATAAGTATTTTTTTTTAATTTACGGCACTTTTCCTAAGAAAAATGCCGTAAACGTTTGATTTTTGTCAATTAATCCTTGTAATATACCTTCTTTACGCGGTTACTTACTCCTGTAAGCACTTCATAAGGGATGGTTTCGAGTATATCCGACAACACCGTCACGGGCAGATGCTCGCCGAATATCTCCACAGTGTCGCCTTCCTTACACGGTATGTCGGTCACGTCTATCAATGCCACGTCCATACATATATTTCCCACGTATGGTGCCTTCTTGCCATTGACAAGACAATACCCCTTGCCGCGCCCGAGATGGCGGTTCAAACCGTCGGCATAGCCTATAGGGATGGCAGCTATGATACTGTCTCTCGTCAACACTCCCTTGCGGCTATATCCCACGGTTTCCTCCTTGGGCACATGCCTGAGCTGCAATATAGTTGTCTTCAACGTGCTTACGGTATTGATGATATGGTTGTCGCGACTGTC
>JBJEAV010000250.1:27786-29459 GCA_051869395.1 Prevotella sp. | reverse complement strand
GGGTCGAAACCAAGACGGTGCATACCAGTATCGAGCTTTATGTGAACGGGATAGTTTGTTATTCCCTCTTTCTCCGCTGCCTTGATAAGTGCATCCATAAGGCGGAAACTATACACCTCAGGCTCCAGGTCATAGTCGAACATCGTCTTGAAGGCTGTCATCTCGGGATTCATTATCATGATATTGCCCGTAATGCCGTTCTTGCGCAATGTCACTCCCTCATCGGCAACTGCCACTGCCAAATAATCCACCCTATGCTCCTGAAGTATCTTCGACACCTCAACGGCTCCAGCTCCATAGGCATCAGCCTTAACCATGCAAATCATCTTGGTCTCAGGCTTCATATATGAGCGGAAATGATTCAGGTTCTCCACCACGGCATTCAGGTTCACCTCCAATATCGTCTCATGCACCTTCTGCTCGAGCAACTCCGTAATATGATCAAAACCAAAGGCGCGCGCTCCCTTAATAAGAACCACCTCGTCCCTCAGTCCCTCAAACACCTCCGACCGCAAGAACTCATCCACATCCCCAAAAAAGAAAGCCTCCATCCCTTCAACACCAGCCACCGTTCCAGGCAGTTTTGCTGCCTGGCCAATCCCCGCAGCCTGTTCACATCTGCCGCCAGCCCCCGTGCTCGCGGTGTCAGCCGCGAGTGTAGCCTTTATTTCCTTTCCAATTCCGATAAACTTATCCACTCCGCGGGTGGCCGCCAGCTCAACCACTCTATGATATAACTCATGGGGCATCATTCCGCTCTGATATATATCACTAAGTATCAGCGTGCGTCGTTTGCCTTCCTGTTCCGGTCTTCGGCTCATGAAATCGAGAGCAATGTCAAGCGAGTTAATATCCGAGTTATATGAGTCATTGATGAGAGTGCATCCATGCCGTCCCTCCTTCACTTCAAGTCTCATAGCCACCGGCTCCAGCTGCGACATCCTTACGTCCAGCTCTTCAGCCGTCACGCCTAAATACAATGCCACTACAGCAGCGGCAATGGAACATTCCACAGAGGCATCGTCAATAAACGGCAGATGATACCGTCCCTCCTGTCCTTTATATATATAATATAAGGTGGAAACCGTGTCGCGTCGCTCCACTTTCTTGATGAACATCGCCGCCTGCGGGTCTTCCCGGCTCCAAGACAGTTTCTCCCCAAGATACCCTGACTTGCGCATACAACGGCTGACTACATTATCATCCGAATTATACGCTACAACCTTTGCATCGTGGAATAGGGACAGCTTCTCCTGGCATTTCTCATCCATAGAGCGGAAATTCTCCTGATGTGCCGCACCCAAAGAGGTCAGCACTCCGATAGTAGGCTGGATAATGTCTCTCAATGCCTGCATCTCACCAGGTTGACTGATTCCCGCCTCAAACAATCCCACTTCCGTTTTCTCATTCAGAAGCCAAACCGACAGTGGAACTCCAATCTGCGAATTATAACTCTTGGGCGAACGAGTAACAACAAACCGTGGCGAAAGCACCTGATAAAGCCACTCCTTCACCATCGTCTTACCATTACTACCCGTTATTCCCACAACAGGAATATCAAACTCATCCCGATGTCTCTCAGCCAATCGCTGCAATGCCTCCAACGGACTAACCACCTCCAGGAAATTAGCCCCGACGAAACCGTCGGTTCCCATTCCGCCCGCAGCCCTCGT